>JANMSE010000022.1:0-2042 GCA_031389045.1 Deltaproteobacteria bacterium
GGCAAAGGCTACGAAAATTTACTGTTCGATAACAAACCGCTGGAGTTGGTACGAGGGCACTTGGGCGTCCTTGGTGGCATTGGCATGGACCCCGTGGCGCTTCATAAGAATGGTCAAATGACCTACGCGGATGGCTGTCCAGCCGGCAGTTACGACCCCAAAGCTCGACTCAAAGTGATGGACGAGGAAGGGATTGATGCTGCGCTGCTCTACCCGACGATTGGGATATGTTGGGAAGGCATTGTCACCGACCCCCAACTCGCGACCGCCTACACGCGCGCGTACAACCGGTGGCTCGCGGATTTTTGTCGCGAGAATCCCAAACGTCTGTTCCCGATTGCCCACATTTCCCTGCTCGACCCAGACGGCGCGACCGAGGAGATCATTCGCGCGCGCAAAGACGGGTGTGTCGGGGTGTATCTCTCGCCCGATATGGCGTCACGCGGAGGCAAACATTTTGACCATCCGACGTATGATCGGTTCTGGAATACCGTGCAGGACCTGGACATGCCGGTCGGACTTCACGTCGTGGTCCGCGACAAGCCCGCCTTTTCACCCTGGCTTCAACACGATCAGCGGGACCGACTCTTCGGGTTTACTTTTCTCGCGATGGATGTGATGGCCGCGTTCACCCAGATGCTCTCGTGGGGCATGTTTGAGAAATACCCTCGGCTGAAATGCACGGTGCTGGAGTCTGGCGCTAATTGGATTTCCGCGTGGCTCGACCGGATGGACCACAAGTTCAATGTCATGGCGGCCTACTCGCCGCTCAAGCTGAAACCTAGTGACTATTTTTACCGCCAGTGCCTCGTGTCGGCGGACCCCGACGAAACGCTGACCGCTCCAGTCGTCGAGCACATCGGCGCGGACTATTTTGTATGGGCATCGGACTATCCCCACGTCGATGCCTCGTTCGGGGTTGTCCACGAAATGAAGGAGCGCTTGGCTCCATTATCGGAAGCCGCGCAACGAAAAGTGCTGGGTGAAAACGCCGTCCGGTTTTACAACCTCGCGGTGTGACTTGGCGTATGGCTTGTAGCTTATGGCGTATGGCCGGTTCGCTTCGCTCACTCTATGGGACGGAGAGTTCCCGCCATTTGCCATAAGCCATTATCCAGCGCAGATAGATGATCCCGCCAAGCGTCCCGCCACAGAGGTCAGCAACCACATCGGACACGGCGCTAAATCGCCCAGGGACATAGGATTGGTGCAGCTCATCACCGGCGCCGTACATGCCGGTGAAAATGATGGTGGAGATGAGCACGGCACGCCAAGTCCAGGTCGACCACGTGGCTCTGGCGGCACGCGCCCAGAGGAACCCTAATACGCTGTATTCAACCATGTGGGCCACCTTGTCACTGCCACCCGGAGCGGTCAGGGTCGTTTGCGCGGAAACCGCAAAGATCAACAAACAATATCCAACCACCAGTCCCCACGTCAGGAGCCATCTCGTTTTCATCTCCATAACCACCACTCTCCCGCGCTAAGCAATTGCCATCACCCGCGTATTCACAAAATAGGAAAAATCGAAATTCGTTAGGTCTCCGGCACGCTTCCCTGGAATGGGAAAGAAGCGCGCGGACAGCGGTTTGCCGAGCTTCCACCCCAACGTCGCCACATCCAACAACAGCGCGGTCAGTTGTTCTTCGCTCACATCGCCAGGCAACGGAATCGTATCCAGCCCGGTGCCGCACACCGCAGAGTACGACAGCAGACTGGAGAGACGCAGCAGTCCTTGATCGTTGCGTTCCGCGAGCCCGGCATCTTCAAGCACGGGCAACATCAGACCGCAGTAGCCGCAGGTCAGCAGCGCCGTCTCCTTGAGCGCGGCGGTCACCGTCGCCGCGGCCGTCAGCGTCCCCGGTTCGCCGAAGCGCCCCAATCCGAACCGTTCCAAAGCATAGGCAATACTGTTCTCTGGCGCGGGCCCAGGCGCGGGAGAAAGATCAATGCCACAATAGCGGAACTCGGGCCCCGCGAGACGGGACGCGAGGTCTTGCAACGGTCGCGCGTGCGTGTCCAGCGCCTCGCGAATCCTCACT
>JANMSE010000582.1:0-8566 GCA_031389045.1 Deltaproteobacteria bacterium
AAAGTCACCAAGCTCATCTCCACCTCGGCGTTCCACCTCAAGGGCAGCGGGTGGTACATGACCGATTATGCCAAAAGCGGCGCGAGTAAGCCGCCCGAAAAGACCGACGGAGACGGGAGCACCGGGAGTACCTCAAGCGAAACAAAAGAGAGCGGCTCGTCGAGCGCGAGTGCCTCCGAGAGTACGGCAAAAGAGAGCACGCCAAAGAAAGACACTTCGACGTCCACCTCCTCCACCACCAAGGAAACACCCGCCACGACGTGATCGCGAGTTTCCCCTCTACCGCTCGTGAAAAAGTCATGCTAAGCAATTCGTCCCGGTCGCATAGCTCAGTCGGTTAGAGCGCTTGCCTCACATGCAAGAGGTCCGGTGTTCGAATCACCGTGCGACCATTCTCCCAGCCCGCCCACGCGGGCTTTTTCTTTTCCTCCACACCGCCCACACTGCCGGTTATATCTTGGGACTCACCCCCGAAGAACCCCTCTCACAGTTGGACATTTTTTGTGGCACGACGACATAAGGTCTTTTGCACGAATGGAAAAGTATGCTAAAAGTGACGAACTTATCACTCACCTGAGAGCAAGGAGGACCCCAGCGTATGGCAGAGAAAAGTTTCGGACGCATCATTGAGGAACGCAGACACTCTCTGGGCCTGACCCAAGAGATGGTCGCCAAGAAAGTCAACGTCAAAGCCAACTATATTGGCTATCTCGAACGTGGCATGCGCCACCCCAGCCAAAAGGTGGTGGAAAAACTTTCCGGCGCGCTCAAACTCGATTCACAAGAGTTATACCTCTTGGCGAATCCCAAAGTGCGCACTTTATTGGGAAAGCCCAAAGCCGCGGCCGGCGCATCGGGACTCCAACAACTATTGCGCGATGCCGCCCAACTCCGACAACTCGGCATCAGCGCCACGGAACGCGAGGCCCTCGCGCAACTCGACCGCGCGGATTCAGTCGCGGGCGCGGTCAAAGCGGTCAAAGCGTTACGGAGTGCTCTCGAAAAGTAGCCAGTCGCGCACGCTCCTGCTCTCTCTCGATTTCAGTCAGCCTGGTCTTCAGGCTGACTGCGTTTCCCCTCCCTCGCGGATCTTCGCTCTCCCCCTGAAAAAATATCCCGCCTATCCAACAAACAATGCCGAGGTGTCTTGCAAAATCATCAGCGGCCAAAGACAATGCCGCCCATGATGATACGCACACGCCCGGCACGACATTCCCGATGGGGCCTTGTTGCCCTTATCCTCGCTCTCCTCCAGCACGCCATCTCCCCAGGGGCTGTTCGTGGAGAGACAGAGGAGAGTCTCGGTCGCAAGTTCTCCCTCTTCGCCCAGGCCCAGTTGCCGATGGTGCAGGACTACACGGTGCGTCGCTATATCCAACGGATTGGCCAACGCATCGTCGCTCGGCTTGAACATCCAGATTTCGAGTACCGCTTCACCGTCGTCCACGAGCCCCACATCAACGCGTTTTCGGTTCCTGGTGGGTACATCTATATGCACTCCGGACTGATTCAGCGCGCGCAGAGTGATGACGAAGTCGCGAGTGTCATGGGACACGAGATCGCCCATAGCCAAGGCCATCACATGGTCCGACAACAGGAAGACACCAAACTGCTGTCGTATGCGGGCATCGCGGCGATGGTGCTGGGGCTCATCAACCCCGTGCTCGCGGCGGGAGCCTCAACCCTCACCGGGGCCGCGCAGATGAAATACATGCGGCAACTCGAGGAAGAGGCCGATTTTCGCGGGCTCCAGAACATGCAGCAGGCGGGATACGATCCCCATGCCATGACGCGCTTTTTCGAGACCATGCACAATGAAGAGCGCTTCGACAACCCGGACGCCATCCCTCCCTATTTTCGTTCGCACCCCATGTCCAAGGAACGGATGAGCTACATCGAACGGACCATCAAAACCATGCAATGGAATCAAACCGAGCCGCCCGACACCTTCACGCTCAACCGTGTCAAAGCGATCCTGAACGCCATGCAGGGGTCCCGCAGTCGTGTCATTCCTGAATATGAAAAGTTGGTGGCCGACCATCCCGATGACCCCAAAGCGCAAGCGCTGCTGGGCACGGTGCTGTTTCGTTTCAATGAATGGGACCGCGCCCGGCAACTCTTCGAGCAAGCGGCGACAAAGGGTGTCCGCCTCGACCGCGAACTGGGCCTTGTCTATCTGCGCCTCGGTCAGCGCGACCAAGCCCGACAAGCGTTTCTGCGGCATAGTGAGATTGATCCCGAGGACGCGGACGCGCATCACCAACTGTGCGCGATGTTCTTCCAGGACGGAGACGCCGCGCGGGCCGAACAGGAATGTCGGACCGCGCTCAAACTCGACCCCCAACATGATGAAGCGTACATAGCGCTCGCGCAGATTCTCGACCGCCAACCGGGCAGAGGGGTTGAGTCGCGCTTGCTGCTGGCCTCGGCAATGGAGCTGCAAGGCAGATTACAAGCCGCTTTAATCCAGTATCAACAGGTGGAGAAGGCCCTCGGCGCTGAACACGAACAGACCGCTGAGATTAAGAAGAAAATCGAGGAGCTGGAAGAACTCATCTCGCAAATGCCGTATCGGCGTTAATCGCGAGAAGATCTCGCCACGTCACTCCGGCAATCCCAACGTCTTTTTTCCATCTGGACTAATCATACTAGGGTCCCAAGGCGGGTCCCAGACGATTTCGACGTTCGCAGTCCGCACGCCAGGCAGCGCACGAATCTGCTCTTCCGCCTCTTGAGAAATGTACCCGCCCATGCCACAGCCCTGGGTCGTCAGCGTCATCTTCACCTGCACCAGGTCTTCAGCGATGCGGACATCGTAGATCAAGCCCAGGTCCACGATATTAACTGGGATTTCCGGGTCTTTACAGTTGCGCAGTGCTTGATAGACAAGGGCTTCGCTGAGGGGTGCGGTATCGAGATTGGGCTCCGCGGGTTGTGCTGGCGACGGAGAAAGGACGCTGATAGGCGTGACGACAGGGACGGCGGGAGGTGGAAGCATCTGGGATTGTTGTTGTGGTTCTTTGTTCCACCATGATGCAAGACGACGCAAAAGTGTACGCATGATATGAGTCCTAACAACCAGGCTCCCCCGCTCCACGCTCTTTGCGGTCACAGGTCGGGGCCGTCATCCGCATGTCGGTATCCCCGTAAATGTCAAAGAAGGCATCGATACTGGCAAGCAGTTGCGCGCGGATTTGCTCGCGGGTCCCTTCGAGCAGATGCAGTGGCACCTGGACCCGCGTTCCATTGGTCAAGGTAATTTCGTTCTCCTGGATTTCGGCGATATCTCCAGTCGGATAGAGACGGAGGCCATAGAGTAAGGCGAAGGTCCGTTCTTTTCCTTTGCCGCCGGGGATCGCTGTCAACTTCGGCATGGGCGTCCTCCTCGTGGTCCAGGAATATAGACTCCTAGAGTCCACATTGTCAATTGCAGGAGGGAGCCCACTGCCGTTTTACCCCAGTCCTTGTTATGGCGCGGCTCTCCGGCCATTCACCTGCCGCCACCCAAATGCAGCCTTTCAGATTTGGGGCTCAGCTAAACCCATACCGCTCCATCTTCTTGAGCAGCCCCTGGCGCGAGAGGCCGAGCGTTTCCGCCGCATGCGTATGGTGCCCGGGATGGTTTAGCTGGTGCTCTCCAGTGCTAGGATTTTCCGCTTCACCGTGCTGGGAAAATCCACAAAGACAAAATGGCTCTTATGATACAGATAGTCCTCCCCACTTTCGTCCACGATGCGGATAAAATCATCCGTGGCGGCTCTCGCATCAGGGAGAAGGCGATAGATCTTCCCACGCACGAGAGCGGCTTCATAGTCCGTGTTCTCGAGACACAGCGCAAAAGGTTTGGGCGCTTGCTTCATAGCTCATCCAAGTAGTATGAATTTTGAGGTCTTTCTCGCCAAGGCCATGCGCTTCGTCCCAATGCCACTCGACTTTGCGTACTGCTCCGTTCGGTAACCGCACTGTGGCTTTGCCTTTCAGCTTCCGCCAGCGACCTTCACCCTACGCCTTACGAAGGTAGGTAAGCGCCTTTACTCCAGGGCCCCTTCCGATCCTTTCCACCTCAGTGATCTGACCAACAACTTCACACTTCATTGGCTTCCATAGACCAGAGAACTCGTAGTGACGCAATTTGCCCCCTGCCCGTATCGCGGTAGGGACGCCGGTTACCCGCCGCCCCTCGCGCAAATCCCGGCGTGCGGTTTTCTCGCACCGGGCTCTTCAGCAAGACTCGCTTCCGCACTCCAGCTCAGGCCACCACAGCGACTCTGGGCTTTCTCTGCTATTCCCTGCGGAGAGGTTGGCATTGGGGGCTCCGGTCCTTCATGTCCGGTCCAGGTTTCCTGGGCAGGCTCCGTCTTGCTGTCCCCCCCTTCCCCCTGTAACCGGCGCTACCGTCTCCGAGTAGTATGGGCAGATCTGACTCCCGTTAGGTCTTCAGCGCACTTCGTTTTGCTCGGCGTTGCTTACCGGCTGTGGGGGCTTCCATGTCGGGGAGGCTCCGGCCTCCCTCCGTGTCCAGGTTTCCAAAAAAACGAGCTCTCGGTCTTGGCTTCTGGAGCGTTAACACCATCGCCATCTGCATTAAGTTAGTTACGAGGCTATGTCAAGCTTTGGGGAGTGCGACCCCCCTGCGGGCTCCGTGGTTCCCTGTGTACGCTTCAACTGCTTCGTTCAGCTCCACATCGTCGCTTCTTCCACAGTTGCAACACTCGGTATGAGTGGTTGGTTAGACCTTTCTCAGCCGGGACTTCCACCCGGCAAGAAGCGCCAAGCTTCGCTTGGCGCACTAACACCCGCCGTCACGGGCCGCCGCCCCACCGTGTCCTTTCACTTCAAGCAGAGCCGCCAGCGGGCGGCGGTCACGAGCACGGCGCTGGTTAGGCCGCCCCGCGTTCCGTTGCGTGCTTCTGGGGTGCGACCTTGACACCAGGTGGACGTGGAGAACGGTGCACGACCACAAACTCTCCTCGGTCTTCTCGGGCTTTCAGATCCCGATACATCGCCCTGAGATCGTAGTTGAATCGCGCGGCATAGGCTTCGCGTACTTGATGCAGCTCCTCAAGGAGTGGGTCCTGTTCCATACGGTTATTCCTCCAGTAATTCCTCGGGCGTACACATAATCGGCGGCTCATACCCCAAGTCTCGGCAAATGGCTTCAATCTGACTCCGCATCCGGGCGTTGGCAATATGTTTACAGTTCCACGTCAACACATATTCCATGCCGTGAACTGCGGCGATCCCAATATGGAGGGCATCTACTTCGGCTTTCTTGGGCAACGGTCCGCGTTGCACCAACCGCTCAGCTACGGTTGTAGCCTTAGGCGTCACTGCTAATACCGGCAGTCCCTGCACCATTTCCAGCCGTCGCTGTGCCATAGTGGGATTCCCTGCCGCCGCTTCTTGCAAAACCAAGGGTGACACAAACAGCTCGAACTGCTGTCGCTGCGTGTCCCACCACCTCCGCGTCAACTGTTGATGGGCCGTGATTATTACGTTGCGGGTCGCTCTCCCAGTCAGATAGCTGATAATCGAGGTTTCCAGGTAAATAGTGGCTGGCATAAAGCTACGGTACTGACAGCAACAGAAGACCGCAAGTCTGTAGACATACGCGGCCGTCGCGGTAGGGACGCCGGTTACTCGACGCCCCCCGCACAGAGCCCGGCGTGCGGTTTTCCCGCACCGGGCTCTCAGTGAGACTCGCTTCCGCAATCCGGGTTGCCCCGGACATCACTATTCCCCGCAGGGAGGTTGGCTTGTGTACTCCGGCCCTTCATATCCGGCACAAGTTTCCTATGAAGGCTCCGTCCCACCGTCACCCCCTTCCCCCTGTGAACGGCTCTCTCGTCCCCCGAATCCTATGAGGTGATCCGACTCCCGTCAGGTCTTCAGCCTCGCCTCGTTTCTGCTCGGCGTTGCTTACCGGCTGCGAAGGCGGTCCGTGTCGGGTAGGCTCCGGCCTACTTCCGTGTCCGGGTTTCCCCTTGCGTGGCTCAATATCCGTATGCCTTGTGACACTACCTTCCCTCAATCGGAACCCCTCGAGTCTCCCAAGTTCCTGACGCTTCTCTCCACGCATCCCACGCTCTAAGGTGGACCCCGGCCGACCCTCGGGACGCTCACCCACGCGCGTCCTCTGTGTTGGCTTCTGGAGCGTTAACACCATCGCCATCTGCCTGAAGCTAAGTGAGTATACAAAATTATTTTGAAGAATTGCACTTTGGTAATACCCTGGGCGGATGAGGAAATCATTGAGTTCATCTGAGCGTGGGTTTAACGGGCACGACCAGCACCGTCTCTCACGGGCATTAACGCAACCGGGCCCCGCCCGGGTCTTTCGGCGTATTCAAGCGGTCCTTCTCATCGCCGAGGGGCGAACGTTTGGTGACACAGCTCAGATCACCGGGCTCAGCCTTCAGTCGGTGTACAATCTGGTTCACCGCTATTTGCAGGCGCATCAGGTCGAGAGCTTGCACGAACGGCCCCACACTGGACGGCCTCCCGACGCCCCAGAGTTGACGGCGGCGCAGATTGTACGAGAACTGCGGCGTTCGCCCTTGGCGCTTGGTTACCGCACCAACGTCTGGACCGTAGCGACTTTAGCCGGGCATCTGAGTCAGCGCTATCCGTCCGCCATCGCCCCCTGGACGCTACGCCGCCGGATGAAGCGCCTGGGGTTAGTATGTAAAAGACCGCGCTACTTTTACTCCGAGAAGCACCCACACCGGGCCCAAAAAAAGGGGCCATTGTGCGGCAATTGAAGCACCTGCCGCCGCAGGCCGTGTGGCTCTTTGAAGACGAGACCATCCTGCGCCTGTTTCCGGTCCTGCGCCGGGCTTGGTCACTGCGGGGAGAACAAGCGGTGGTGCCCATTACCGGGAACAATGCCAAACGCGTCCTGTTTGGTGCCCTTAACCCGCGCACGGGGCATCGCATTGTGTTCCGTTGTCTGAATATGCGCCAAGAGTCCTTTCAGGCTTTTCTCCGCCTGCTGCGGCACTCGTATCCGGGCCGAGCGATTTGGTTACTGTTGGACGGGGCTCCTTGCCATATTGCCCCGAAGAGCCAGGCCTTAGCCGCAACGCTGAAGATTAAGTTGGTCTGGCTCCCCAAGCAATGCTCAGAACTCAACGCGATGGATCATCTCTGGCGCGCTTTGAAAGCGCAGATCTCCGCCAATTATCAGTTCAAGAGTATTGACGAGCACGCGAACTTTGCCGAAACTTGGCTCCGCTCTCTCAGTAGCCACGAAACCTTGCTCAAGGCCGGGGTGCTTTCAAAGAACTTTTGGTTGCAATCTTTTTTCCAATAAATTTTGTATACTCACTTAGGGCAAACCCCACCGGTTGATGCTGAGGGGACACCGCCACCCATAGAAGGCCAGCCGCCTGTGCAGTTGCGAAGTCTTCGATCGACGTTGAGTCTTCGAGCACCGACTTCGGGACACTCCACCCCTCAAACAAAGCTGCCGCATGCCGCTCGATTTCAGGGAGCGTATGGAGGTGTTCTGGTTGGGCTCGTTCGATTGAGTATTTCGCTTCCATCTGGAATTTTCGGTTCTGGCCAACGCTAAGGATTTAATCCACCCTGCTGAGGAACGGTGGGAGCCGTGCTCCGTCGTGTCGACGCAGGGTGTCTTCATACGATTGCCAACCGACAACTATCGCTGATGATACAGCGGGTGCCCACGGAACGAGGTCTTCACGCGACTGAAGTGTTCTCCTTCGAGATTGGCCAGGTACAGGTTCTGCATCCCTGGACCACCGAACGCGCAGTTCGTGGGGAAGATGGTTTTCGTCCCGGATGGATCGTTGATGAGTTCCGACCATTTACCGTCGGTGTCCACCTTGATGACGATGTTCGCCGGGGTCATCCCCTCTTTGGTCACGAACGCCGGGAGCGTGATGTACAGATTGCGGTCCACGTCGAACGCCATGCCGTCCGGCAACGCGGGAAAGTCTTTCGAGTAAATCTCCGGCTTGCCAAAGCTCCCGTCTTTCTTGATCTCGATCCGCAGGCAGTCGTTGCGCGTGCTTTCAAGCACGTAGACCGCGTCTTCCTTGGGATCAATCGCGGTGCCGTTCGCGAGATAAATACCCGTGGCCACCACGTCGCCACGCCCGTCGGGTCGGACACGGACGAGCGCTCCTTTGGGAGACGGGGTCGTGATCTCCTCCAGCACCTTGCTGATGTCGGACGTGCTGGAATTGGAGATGTACAGATTGCCTTCGGCGTCATAGCTACAGAAGTTGGGCAGCGTCAGCTTCACGTCGCCCACGCGGTCCACGATCATCGACACCTTTCCGTCCGGCGCGCACTTCATCACCGCCTGTTTTCCCAGGTCGCAGTAGACAAAGTTTCCTGCCCGGTCGAGAGTCACCCCGTTCGGAATCGAGCCTTCGGGCAGTTGGCAGACCTCGTGCACCTTGCCGTCTGGGCTGACCTTGTACACTTTGCCGTTGCGGCCACCGCCCCATACGTTGCCTTCCTTATCAACCACGACCCCTTCGGCCTGGAGCGCGCCCTTCCCAAAAACTTCCACCTGTTCCGTTGCGATTGTCGCCAT
>JANMSE010000060.1:0-2141 GCA_031389045.1 Deltaproteobacteria bacterium
CCAATGACCTTGAGCAGCTCATCATACAATCGTGGGGTGTTTTCCATCAGCTTTCCTCTCTGAGCGTGACATTCTCAGCAAGGATATGGCACACCATGCCGCCTGAAGAAAATCACCCCTCCACTTTTGTCAGTCAATCAGCCTCCGGTGCTCAATCTTTCTTTGAGGCAGGTGGTTTTGTCATCTCACGACGGTAGATGACGACGCATCGGACCTCGATGCTCCAGCGGGCTGGCGCATCAGGCGGGGTCGCCGCATCGTCGAAGGAGTTGTGAAAACTGAACGTGCACGGCGCGTGCGGGTCGGCGCTGTCAGGCCGCTGTCCCTTGGACCGCGCCAGGGGGCCAGCCGAGTCCCATTGCTTAATGAGGACGGCCTCGTCGCGCGTCATCGCCGGGTAGTAGTACCACTCGTGTCCCGGGTCCGGTTTCGAGAAATAGTTCTCGCCTACACGGTCGGCATAGTGTAACTCAAACACGCTGAGGTCTTTCGGGGTCACCGTTTGTGCGTCACACAGGGCCAGGGCATGGGTCGCGACCGGCTCAGCCGCGATATTGCGCCATACGTTGATGATGGCAAAGCGCCCGTGTTCACCGATCGCCTGCTCGACTTCCGCCGGATCAAGCAAGGACGCGCCCGGAGCGAGGGCCGACCGGAGCGTATCATTCTCACTCGGCTCTTGGGCCAGGCGTTGTAACCGCTCAGGCGCGCTGGTGAGCGTGTAATCTCCGTGCGTGATGCGGGCAGGGCCTTGTACTTCCTGCCCGCCGCGAATGCGTTGCTTGCGCCGTTTCCCGTCCGTGGACCGGACGTTGTGGTCAAACGCCACCACCGTCGCGGCCCCAGTGACCTCTTGGACCACCTGTTCACATTCGCGGTAGTAATGGAGAACAACGTCTTGGTGGTCGAGAAAATCGAGGGCCGGGTGTGCAAGGGGACGGAAAAGCAGCTCAAACCCGTTTTTCTCGACCGTGCGACGCTGCTCTCCTTCTAGTAGTCGGGCGTTATGGACCGTGACCTGACGCTCGTCGTAGACCACTCCTTCCAGTTCGGAGTCGCTCCCGTCCGCGTTGCGCCGCAGGAGCATTTTGCCATTGCGATATAAGGAACTGGGCACCGAGGAATCGAGATAGTTCAACCGACCCGAACTGGCTTCGCGGTTGGTCGCCGGTGTTGCGGATTGCGTCATGCGTACCTCCTTGTGTTTTGCGCCGCTGGATCGTAGCGTCCGTCGGCCTTGGCAGACAAGCCGCAGTCACCATGAGAGTTTGCGCTTCGAGTGCTCATTTATGTCTTTGGCCAGGCCCTCGTAGGATTGCTATTTGAACCCCAGCGCGGCCAGCGGGCTACGATCCACGACCGGCGCCCGCTTGGTCCCAGCACTCAATGTGACCGAGCCGGGCGTACGCTCAAACGGGTCCGGCAGACCGATCGCTCGCGCGTGCTCCTTGAGCGCTGGCATCACCTCTTCCGCGAATAAGCGCATGCTTGTGCGTCGCTCTTCATCACCATGCGGCCCTTGGAGGCTCAAGATGATGAAGATGCCAACACGTAGGGTGCTCATAATCGCCTTGATTTTGGGGATGACGGTCTGAGGCGTGCCGACGAGCACCTGCATGTTCTGCTGCCCGCGCATCAGTGCCGCCTGCAGCTTGCGCCGGACTTCGGTGTAATCGATCTCAGCCGCGTCGCCCTGCATCTGATCCCTCAACCTCTCACCGCTGATCCCCAGCCACGCGCTGGTCTGGGTCTTCGCCAACGTGCGAATGGCCGCTTTCGAGTTGTAGCCCGGCGGCATCATGAATTCCGTCGTCGAGAATGCATTCTGCCCACCGCCGTAAACAAAACCCGCGGCGGCTTGCTGCGCTTTTTCCTCGGTTTCCCCCAAGGCCGTCGCGACCATATAGCCGAAATTCTCCGGCCCGGCTTGATAGCCATGCTTGGCCGCTTCGTCCGCGTAGAAGTCCCACAGATCGCACGTGGGCGGAAGCGGTGTGCCGAGACCGATATATGGGTAACGATGCGCTGCGCACCACTCGACGGTCTCCGGGCTGAGTGTCCCGGGAATCCATATAGGCGGATGGGGTTTTTGGTAGGGCAGCGCCCACGGATTGACGTGGCGATAATGAAAATGTTTGCCC
>JANMSE010000096.1:0-14523 GCA_031389045.1 Deltaproteobacteria bacterium
CATGAACACACGTTTCTGGGTTTCACGGTTGACCCCGTAGAGGTACCCATCCTTACTGCCTATGCTCACCATGGGCTGCCCCTTCTTGTTCCAGTACAGCATCGGCGCGGCGGCGAGATCGAGATCGAGCCCGTCGTTCGGTGACATCTGATACCACCATTTGAGCGCGCCGGTGCGCGCGTCGAGCACCACCATACTGTCGGTAAACAGGTTCGCCCCCGGTCGATGGCTCGGCACGAAGTCCGGCGCGGGATTGCCAACCGGCACGAACACTTCGCCGCTCGCCATGTCGAGCGTATAGGTGGTCCAACTCCCGCCACCGCCGTAGCGTGCGCTATCGCGGTTCGTCCAGGTCTCGGCCCCGGTCTCCTTGCCACGCGGAATCGTGTAGAAGCGCCACACCTCGCGCCCAGTCTCCTGCTCGTAGGCCATGATGCGCCCACGAATCCCCCAATCGCTCCCAGCCGTCCCGGCGATGATCAGCCCCTGCCACGCGGCGGGGACCGAACTCAAGAATTCTCCCACCGCGGGATCCCCGATTTGCTGCTGCCAGAGCGTCTTACCGGTCGCCGCGTCGATGGCGAGCAGTCGGGCATCGGGCGTGCCGCGAAACAGGCGACCATTCGCGTAGGCCACGCCACGATTGACCTGGAACACATCTTCCTGTTCAGGCTTGTAGACATGCCGCCAGCGGACCGTGCAGTTGGTCGCATCGACCGCGAGAGTGTCATGCGCGTTGGTCATATAGAGCGTCCCATCAATCTGCACGAGTCCCGCCTGAAACGTCCCGGAATCATCGACTTTCAGACGGCAGACTTCCGCCAGCGATACGACATTTTTCGTATTGATCTGATCGAGCGATGAGTACCGTTGACCATTGACCGTCCCGTTGTAGCTCATCCAGTTCGTATCGGTCGGACCCGCGGCTTTTGCCATGCCCGAGGCCAGCACCATCGCCACGATTATCAATGCGGGTGACATCCCGCGCGGTACTCTCCTCTGCGACTTCATCGTATCCCCCTTTTATTCCGAGTTGTTTCCTCTTTTCTCCGCGCGGCTCACCAAATCTTCCCCGGATTCAGAATGCCTTTGGGGTCAAAGAGCTGCTTGATCCCTTTCATCAGTTCGAGCGCGGCACCGTGCTCCTGTTGGACATATTTGCGGCTGCCGAGGCCAATGCCATGCTCACCTGACGCCGTGCCACCGACCGACAGCACGAACGCGACGATGTCATCTTTCGCCTGCTGCGCCGTGGCCCACCGCGCGGTCTCGTTGGGGTCCTCGCGCAGCAGCGCATGGAGAATCCCTAGCCCCGCATGCCCAAAGGTGTGCAACACGACCCCGTAGCGCTCGGCGATCGCGTAACTCCGTTCCACCACGTCCGGCAGTCGTGAGACCGGAAACCCCATGTCGGTGCGAATGGTCTTGGCGCGCGGGTTCAAGGCTTGAATCGCGCGGGTCGTGAAATGCCGAACCTCCCACGGATTGCGTCCATCCGGCAAGCGGATCAGTGTTCCTTCGTGCTCCTCACACAGAGTTTTGGCGCTGGTGAAAACCTCCGCGACTGATGAGGGTGAACCATGCACTTCAATGAAGAGTGAAGGATGTTCGTCCAAGCCGAATCCTTGGAACCGATTGAGCGCGGCAATGGAACGACGATCGAGAAATTCGACCGCCGCGAGATCAACCCCGTAGCGCATCATGTCCGCGATAGCGGTCACCGCCGCGTGCTCGGTAGGAAAAGTGAAAGCGCCTTGTTGTCGTCCTTGCGGGATCCCAACGAGCGAGAGCGTCAGTTCGGTCGCGATGGCCAAGGTGCCTTCGGAGCCCACCACTAACCCAAGCACATGATAGCCGGAAGAAGTCTTGCGGCTGCGCGTGCCAAGGTGCAACACTTCCCCAGTCCCCGTGACCACGGTGGCGGCTTTGACGTGATCGCGCGTCCCGCCGTATTTGACCGAATAAATGCCACTGGCATTGTTGGCGACCATCCCGCCAATCGTGGCGACATCGGAGCTGCCACCAGGCGAAGGGGGAAAGAACAGCCCGTATGGTTTGAGCTGTTCATTGAGCTGATTGTAGACGATGCCCGGCTGCACGGTGACCTGCAAATCATCAGTATGGACTTCAACGATCGCGGTCATCCGTGACAGGTCCAGGACAATCCCCCCACGGACGGGAATGGGATTGCCTTCCAAGCTCGAGCCCGCGCCGCGCGCGGTGAGCGGAATGTTCCGGTCGTGCGCGTACCGCACGACGCGACTAACCTCGTCGGTCGTCAACGGCCACACCACCACGTCGGGAGACACGGCGAGGCAAGAGGATTCATCATGTGCCGCCACTTCCAGATCGGCGGCCTTTGTGGACACGCGGTCCGGGGCAAGCTGCGCGGCAAGATCATCTGCGAGTGACATGCCTCGAAACCTCAGTCGTGCACGGAAGGAATAGTCACGAGCGCCGGGGTACACGAAATCTGAGCAGCCGGACCACCAAAAGTCCCGCGATCAAGCCCTGAGCCGATCGGGCAGTTGGCTGCCACCGGGCAGAGTTCGATGTGATCCGCGGCGTGCACCGTGGCACCAAGAAACTCCGGGGCTGTTGTCTGCACGGTGATAGTCAGCAGCCTTCCGTCATCCGACAGACATCCGGCACCGGTGGAGGTCCCGACGACCGTTGTCGCTGTCTTCATGATGCCAGACCAAGGCTTACACCTCCCAGCGAACGGCGGGGTAAAGCCTTTCCCTACAAACGAGGTTCCGCCGCCACCGAATCCTCCGTTCACGGCGACGCAAAAATCTGGAATGATGCTTTCCTCCCATACCCACCGCACCCCGTCAGCAACGACAAGACTGGGAACCACAACTCCGGTGTCTACTAATCGCACTTCTCCAGTCCGTCCAGCGGTGAGATAGACACATCCGAGCCGCCGCCAGGCTCCGCCATTAATCTGTTGATTGACGGTAAATGTCGCGCGCAGCGTGGTGCCGTCGAAAATCTGGTATTGCGCGGCCGTTGTCCGGGCTGCCCCCGTGGTCCAGCGTGCCTGGATGCACCAGGTGCCAGTCGTGGTAATGACGCGCGGACTAAAGAATCGGGCCGCATCCGCGGTTCCCCCACCTGGAGCCGTCGCGAAGTCCGTGCCATAAAAACCCACGCTATTTGTCGCCTGTGTCCACGTTCCGACAAAAGCGGCCGCATTGTCATCACTATCCAGGACCACCTCTCCGTGAGCGTGGACACTCATGCCAACCAGGACGAGGATGATTGCCAATCTGCTACACCAGTTCATAGATACCTCCAATTATGAAAATGAAAGGCACTATACACCATTTACAGGGACCTCATACAACGGGAGCAGTGGAGGGTGTCACCCGTGAAAGCATTTCGACAACGGAGAATCGACAACGAGGAGGGAGAACAGAACATTACGGACGAGCCCTTCCATCTGCACCTCTTCGCGCACATACAGCGCCGCATAGCTCCGCAGCGTATCTTGGGGATCGGGGGCGCCGAGCACGAGAGGCAGCATCCCCACGGTCAAGGCATCGTGTAGGTGAAAATGAGAGCCGAGTTCCGACGCCATATACGGGGCTAACTGCCGTAAGACCGCTCTGCCCGCGAGCAGGTCCACACCCACCCGTTTGAGCTTCCGCGCGCTGGAGCCAGTGAGCACGAAGCGCAACTGTTTATCGCGTTCGATCAAGGCGTGGACGAGGGGGAGCAGAGCAGGCAGTTTTTGCACTTCGTCGATAATGACCGTGCGCTGCTGAGGATGGGCCTCAACAAGTTGGCGGAGCCGTTCCGGGTGACTGCTGTAGAACCGAAACACTTCCGGGTCCAGAAAATCGAGCCGGAGCGCGGCGGGGTAGGCGTGTTGCGTCCAGACCGATTTCCCCGTGCCTCGTGGACCAAAGAGGAAATAGCTGTCCTGCAGGGGCTGAAAAAATCGCTCTACCATCTCCATTTTGCGTCTATTTTTGGAGATCGTGATTCGTTTTTGTGGGGATACCAAGGACCGTGGGGTAGAATGACGGGGGGGGAGCGAAGCGGAGACGGGGAGAAGCGGAGAACGAAAACCTTTGCGTCTCCGCTTCCCCGGTTCTTCCCCGTCTCCCATTCCGCGCCTAATCCCCCACCGGCTCCTCGCCAATCGGCGCAACGGGCTGCGCTCCCACCCGCGCTCCCTGCCGCCGGACGAACGCCATGAGTCGCGCGAGGAGCACCTCCAGATCATCAAACAACGAATAGGCCACCGGCGTCATCAACAGCGTAATCAAAAGACACATGCTCTGCCCACCAATGATGACCACCGCGATCCCCCGGTGACTCTCCGCCGCTGGCCCTTGCCCCAGCAGCACCGGGATCATCCCCGCCACCAGCGCCAACGTCGTCATCAGAATCGGGCGGAACCGCTCGCGGTTAGCCGTGAGAATCGCCTCGTCACGCGGTAACCCTTGCGCCCGCAGGTTGATGGTGTGGTCCACCTGCAAGATCGAATTCTTCTTCACGATGCCAAACAGCAGCAGCACCCCCAGGATGCTGAAAATCGCCAGAAACTGATCCGAAATCCACAACGACAGCAGCGCGAACGGGACCGCCAGCGGCAGCGATAACATAATCGTGATCGGATGCAGAAAACTCTCGAACTGCGCCGCCAGCACCATGTACATGCCGATGATCGACAACAGGAACGCCAGCTTGAAACTGTCCATCATCTCGGCGAACATCTTGCCCATGCCCGTGACGCCGGTGGTGTAGCCGGGGACCATGCCCATTTTCTTCACTTCCGCGTCGATGTCCGCGAGCGCATCCCCCGTGCCGCGACCCTTGGCCAGGTTGGCGGTGATGGTGATCTGCCGTTGCCGCTCTTGGCGGTCAATCTGCACCGGGCCGGTGCCAGACACGAAGTTGACGACATTGTCGAGTCGCACTTGCCCCACGGTTTTCGAGGGGATCATCACCCCCTGAATAATTTCCGGGCGGTTGCGCGCCTCCGGAGTCAACCGCAAGCGGACATCGTATAAATCGTCCCCTTCACGGTAGGTGGTCACTTTGTCGCCCGCCACCATCACCCGCAAGGTGGACGCGATGTCCACCGCTTCAATCCCCAGGTCCGCCGCCTTGCGCCGGTCAATATGTATCTGTAATTCGGGATTGCCCCCCTCGAAGGTCGAATCGACATCGACCAGACCCGGCAGGTTGCGCACGCTCGTTTTGAGGGTGTCGGCATACTTTTGCAACGTCGCCAGCTCCGGCCCCCGCAAGTTGTAGGAAATGTCCACGTTCTGCACCCCCCCGCCACTGACCGGCAGAATGTTATCGACACTGACGCGCAGGTGTTTGTAGGCTTTGACCTTCTCACGCGCCAACGCCATCACTTGCTGTTGGGTGATGGTGCGGTGTTCGTATGCCCCTAATTTGACGATGATCGAGGCGCGGGTCACGCTCTCGCCCACCGTGGTGCCGACCAGCGACAGCAGATGCGCCACCCCCGGCAATGGGCGGACGGCCTCCTCAATTTCACGGGTCACGGTATCCGTTTGGACCAGCGAATAGCCCGGTGGGGTTTTGATGTTGATCTCAAACTCGCCCCGGTCGTCGGTTGCCATCATGCTGCTGCGGACGTGTTTGCCGATCCACGGAGTCGAGGCCATGATGCCCAGGACGAGACAGACAATGACCCAGCGATGACGGAGCGACCAGCGCAGCAGCACCATGTAGCCGCGCTCAATCGCCCCATAGACGCGGGACTCGCGAGACGAATGGCCATGTCCCGCCCGTCGTTTGGGCAGAAAGCGTGAGCAGAGCATCGGCGTCAGCGTAAAAGCGACCAGCAACGACACCGCGATCGCGAACGCCATCGTGAAACCAAAACTGCTCAACCACATGCCGACCGTGCCCTTGAGAAACCCCACCGGCACGAAGATCACGATCAGTGAGAGCGTCGTGGCGCTGACCGCCAGTCCCACTTCCGCTGTCGCCGCCCGCGCCGCGTCAAAGGCGTTCATGCCCTTCTCTTCGATAAAGCGGTAGATATTTTCCAGCACGACGATCGCGTCATCAATAACGATGCCAACCGCTAACGTGAGGCCGAGCAGCGTAATGCGATTGAGCGAGTACCCGGCGGCGGCCAGCAGCGTGTAGGTGGAAATGATGGCCACCGGAATCGACACCGCCGCGATCAGCGTGGCCCGTAGGTTCCCCAGAAAGAAGTAGACGATAATGCTGGCGAACAGGGAGCCGAGCCACAAGTGTTTCTGCACTTCGTTGACCGACTCACGAATAAAATCCGATTGGTCGCGGGTGATCTCGACCGTCACCCCCGCCGGTAACAGTTTACGGACCTCGGTCAAGCGCTCCCGCACCGCATCGACGGTGGAGACCGTGTTCGTTCCCGATTGTTTGCGGACAATGAGCGACACCGCGTTCTTGCCATCAAAGCGCGAGACCGTCCGGGCTTCGACCACGCCATCCTCCACGCGGCCAATGTCGGCCAGGGTGATGGGGGTGTCGCCTTTCGAGGCCACGACGATATTCTCGAATTCCCGCACCGACCGGACCCGCCCCAGAGTGCGGATGACCGTCTCCCCCGCGTCTTGCGTCATGCGCCCGCCGGGGAACTCCACGTTTTGCTGGTCCAACGCCGTCGCCACTGCTCGAATGGACAACCCGTAGGCTTTGAGTCGTTCCGGGTCGATGAGGATTTGCACCTCACGTTTGCGTCCGCCGATCAGAGCAATCGACCCGACCCCGGAGATGGATTCCAGCGGTTCCTTCACCTTCTTCTCCGCCATTTCCGTCAGCTCTTTGAGCCCCTGAAAGCCGTACACCGTCAGTGTGAGAATCGGGGTGGCATCGACATCGAACTTTTCCACCACCGGCGGGTCGGCATCGTCCGGCAGCTTCGCGAGCACCGTGCCGACCTTGTCGCGCACCTCCGCCGCGGCCACGGAGAGATTCTTCTCCAACTTGAACTGCACGATGATTTGCGAGAGCCCCTCGCGGGTGACCGAACGCAACTCGTCGATACCACTGACGGTGTTAATCACTTCCTCGATGGGCTTGGTGACCTGGGCTTCCATCTCCTCTGGCCCCGCGCCCGGCAGGGTGGTGGTCACCGTCACCACCGGCATATCGACCTTGGGAAACAGGTCGAGGGTGAGGCTTTTGTAGGAAAACCAGCCAGCCACCACCAAGCTGCCAATCAACATACTGGCGAACACCGGGCGGCGGACACACACATCCGCGAGAATCATTTCGCCTCCACGAGTTGGGGTCGGACTGTCATGCCATCCGCTAGGCGGTCCAGCGCCGAGATCGCCACCTGTTCGTTCTCGGCGAGGCCTTCGGCGATTTCCACCAGGTCGCCGTCCTCGACTCCAGCTTTCACTTCACGAGAAGTGATGGTGGTGCCAGTGGCGATGAAGATGCGATCCACTCCGGCGTAGCGATACAGGCCAGAGCGCGGAATCAACAGCGCAGCCTCTTCGCCCATCACGGCGGTGACATGGGCGAAATAGCCGGGGCGGAGCGTACCCTCGGGATTGGGAATCTCCGCTTCGACCAGCAAGCTGCGCGAGGCATGATCGACCCCGGCGGCGATGCGCGTGAGGGTGCCGGTAAACGTTTCCCCCGGCAGAGCATCGACCTGTACACGCATCGGCAGCCCCACCTTAGCGAAACGGACATAGCGTTCGGAGATGGGGGTGCGCAGCTTGAGCGGATGGACATCGACGAGTTCGAGCAGCTTCGCGCCCTTATCCACGTACTCGCCGGGATTGGTGAAGCGCTGCTGCACGAAGCCGTTGATGGGCGACACGATGTGGGTATCCTTGAGCCGCTTTTGCATGAGCGCCAGCGCTTTCTCGGCGGAGCGCACCACGGCATCGGCGACCTTATGGTCCGCTTCGGCGGTATCGCGACGCTGGGGTGGGACCAGCTCTTCGAGAAACAATTGCCGTACGCGCTCATGTTCGCCTTTGGCGCGCGTCTGGTTGGCTTGGGCCTGCTTGAGGGTGCTGTCGGCGGCGTCCACCTGGAGTTCCAACTCCTCGCGCTCGACTTCGATCAGGAGTTGGCCCACGCGGACCCGATCACCAAAATCGACCAGCACTTTGTTCACATAGCCAGGCTGCTTGTTGGAAATCTGCACGCTCTCTTTGGCGAACAGAGCGCCTTGTCCTTGCACCGTGCGTTGCACCGTGCGGCGGATCGGTGTGGTGACGTGGACCGCGAGTATTTCCGGTGCCGCGGCTTGCGCCTGTTGTTCCGCCGTCTTTGCGGCTTCCGAGGGCGCGGACTGACAGCCCGCGAGCGCGAGCAGACTGACAAGAGGAAGAAGTAAAGCTAGAGGAAAGGATCGACAGACATTCACGATAACTGCTCCTTGTAGTGTGGGCTCAGGATTCCATGAAAGAGAAGGTCCAAAAGAATGTTGGCATCGTCGGCGGCGGACCGGGTTGTGAGTCCGAGGGTGCGTTGCTGAAAACAGCCGCGCATGGCCTCATTAAGGGCGAAGGCGGACGCCTCGGCATCGTGGGGACGGAGGACGCCGGCGGCGATGCCTTCCTTGATGACGCTAGCGATGAAGTTGATGTAGCTCAGGTAGAGGTCGAGCATCTGCGCGGCTTCGGGATGGTTCGGAGCGGCGGCCAAGAAGTTCCGTTCCAGCAGCAGGGTCTTGAAGAAGTCGCGGTTGGTATCACTCAGATCGAGACTGGCCTCGACCAGGCGGCAGAGTTTTTCCAGTGGGGTTTTGACTTCCTCCACCTCGGTGCGAATCTGATTGACGAAGTTCGCCATGCCCTGCTCGACGGCGGCCTTGAGCAGTTCCTCTTTGGTGTGAAAGTAGAGGTAGACCGTGCCCTTGGCGATTTTAGCTTCCTCGGCGACCCGATCAATGGTGACCCCCTGAAAGCCGTGCCGCGCGACGACCCGACAGGCCGCATCAAGCAGCTCACGGGTACGAAAGTCCCTTACCAACCTCTCTTTAGTAAACGCGACTGAATTTTTAGTCATATGACTGACTGTACAGTCAGTAAAAAAAGAAGGCAAGGGGCGGGAGGAGGGGAAGGAAAAATCAAAAGGCAAAAGGCAAAAATAGGAGAAAGGGGGAGGGTCCGAAACGGAGAATCGGAGATTGAAGAGGTTATTCTGAATCACGACATGCGGATGGCGGTAGGCGGGCTCGGAACCGGACGGGTCACCAAGATCGACCCAGAAAATATCGCCCCGATGGATTACCATTCGCCTGCAACTATCTGTCGATGCCGCCGACGCATCTGGCCACGGAGCGCGGCCTCAGCCAAGTCTGGAGCGTCCGCATGGGCTTCGTTGATCTGTTGTAAGAGTCGTTGACTCTGATGGCGATGCAGAAACTCTTCCACGGCTAACGCGAATATGCGGCTGCGCGAAATGTTCATCTTTTCCGCTAACGCCTCAACTTGCTCAAGGAGCGGCTTTTGGAGCGAGATCGCGGTCTTGACGCTTGCCATAGTGTTATACCAGTGTTCCTACCACGAGCATGGATTACCAGAACCGTGCAGTCAAGGCGCAAAGCGAGAGCCAGGGAGAATCTTTTCTAGAAATCATCTAGCACTGCTTGACGGGTCAAGGGCGTCATTATATCCGCCTCACTTGGGGTACGTATTCCCACGAGGTGAATCATGTCCGAGTCGTTACGCTATATCACGAATGACCGAGGCGAACGCGTTGGCGTCCTGCTTGATGTTGAAGAATATCGTCGGCTGGTCAGCCCGACGGAGAGAGATCGGGAACTCCTGGTTGGATTAAGTCAGGCCGAGTTAGACGCGCTCGCGCACAGCGCGCTGGCTCCAGTAGAGCAAGCGCGCCTGGACGATTTGTTAGCGCGGCATGCGGATACCCAGCTTACTGCCGAGGAACTTGCTGAAGTCGATCGTTTTTTAGCACAGATTGACCAGCTCACTCTCCTGAAAACCCGTGCTCGGTATACACTCGCGTGCCAGCACGAGCCGGCGTCAGTGGGATGAGTGCGTACCTTCCTGTTGAACTTCGGCGGCAGGTGCGGGCGAGGTTCGCCAATCGTTGTGCCTACTGCAAAACCTCGGAAGCGCTCACGTCCGCGACGTTTGAGATTGAGCATATCGTTCCCCGTTCCGCGAACGGCGACACAGTTCCCGGCAACCTCTGCCTCGCCTGTCCAACGTGCAATCGTTTCAAGGCGTATCGTCAGATGGCGCTTGATCCAGTGACCCAACACGAGGTCCCGTTGTTTCACCCACGGCAACAGACCTGGGAAGAGCATTTCACTTGGAGTGAAGATGCCTCGGACATCGTAGGTAAGACTCCTGTAGGGCGAGCAACCATCGTCGCTCTTAAAATGAACCGCCTTCAGCTTACCCGTGTCCGTCGTATGTGGGTCACAATGGGAGAACATCCACCCAAGCCGGATGAGTAAAAGGGAGGCCGAATGGAACCGAAACCGGGAAATCCCCCTTCTTGGTCTCCAATTCTCCCCCGTCGCCGTTTCTCCGATTCGGTCTTCTTTCCCCACAGGCCGCCCTGGATTCCGCTTTGCTTCATTCAGGCTCCTTGCGGGGGAACCGCGAGCGTATCCAATAATGACTTGGCGGCACACAAATCGTCCGTGGCAAAGCCTTCCGTGAACCACGCATACAAGGGCGCCAATACCTGTCGTGCCGCAAGGCTTTTTCCCTCTTGGTGCCAAAGCCGCGCTAAGCTGACCGTAGCCCGCAGTTCCAGCGACTTCGCCTGCTGCTGCTGGGCAATCTCGATCGCTTTCAGGAAGCATACTTCGGCTTCTTGGGGGCTGGGGGTTAGGGGCTGGGGGCTAGTTTTTATTTTTGACTTTTGCCCTTTGACTTTTGACTTTTGACTTGCTCGTTGCAGCAACAGCTCGCCCTTGAGCCGATATAACTCCGCTTGGTTGAAATACTCACCTGTGTCCTCCGCGAGTGCCAGCGCTTTTTCCAGAATGAGAACCCCTTCTTCTTCCTGACTATTCCGTCCATAGGCATCCGCCAGCAGCGAGAGGATGCAGGTCTGACCCAGGTGCATGCCAGTGTCCCGCCATGCGGCAAGGCCCTGAGTAATCTGTTCAACCCCGCGCGCAGTCTGCCCTTGCCGCGCCAACGCCCAGCCTTGCATCACCATCCCCAAGGTCGCCCAATGCGGAAACCCTTGCTGCCTCGCATACTCGATGTGTTCAGCGGCATAGCGAGCCACCACCTCGACAGGCTCGACCGTGGCCGCCAACAGCGTGCGCAGATTCAGCGCGGTCGCCACCAAATAGGGTTGCGCGAGCTCCAGCGCCAACGTACAGGCGGCCTCCATCTGGCTGCGGGCCTGATCGGCATACCCACGAAACCATAAGAGTTGCGCGGTGTAGGCGCCACACACCACACGGGGGTCCACCATGTCGAGGGAAACCAGCGCGTGCAGGCTCGCGCGGTGTGACTCTGTATCATAGAGAGCGAGCACCCGATCAAGCTGCTCCTGGGCGGCAGCGAAGTGTCCCGCGTAGATATGAGAGAATCCCACCGTGAGATGCCCCCCCAGGGACGATCCATTTTCGTGTCCCTGTTCCACTAAATGCAGGATTTGGTTGGCGATCTCGGAGCCTACCGAGATGTCGCCACGAAACATGCTCAGGCTCCATTGGCCCACCAGCGCGTACCAAAGCTGGAGTGGGTTGCCACTGTGCTGGCTCAGCGCCTGCGCCCGTTGCAGCGCCTGTGTCACCGCGGGAGAGCCTTCGCCATGCACGGTCAGCAAGGAAAGACCCAGGTTGAGCTGGAGCGTGAACTCTTGTTGCGTGCGGTCTGGTGTATCCGGCAGGCTCCGCAGCAATCCGATAGCTTTGGTGAAATACTCAACGGCCTCACGATACGCATACCGCTGCGTGGCGTTCTGAGCAGCCTGCGCGAGATAGTGCAGGGCTCGTGGCACGTTCCGCCCACGGTCGAAGTGGAGGGCCAGCTCCGCGGCATGCTCACCGGCGTGGGTTGCGTAGACCGCCTCTTTGACCTCCGCGAGGCGCTGATGCAGGCGGGCACGACGCGACTCCGACAATCGGTCGTATACCACTTGCTGATAGAAGGCATGCGACAGGCCATAGCGCTCGGTCATGGTTCCGTCAGCCTGTGTCTCGCCACCGTACGCACGCAAGAGCTGCTCGCGCTTGGTGAGCCGTTCACACCGCTCTTCAACCACACGCGGGGCTTCTTCAAGACAGTCGGCAAGCACGGCCACGGAGGCGTCTTCCCCCACCACGCTCACGACCTCAAGAAGACGCTGTTCTTCCAGGGCAAGTCGCATGACGTGCTGCTCAATCAACGGGCGCAGACTGGCAGGGACACTCACCTCAATCTCCCCGACTGGGATGGTGAGGTGCCAGTGTCCCTGCTGCTCGACGATCACGCCACGTGTCACCAGGTCCGCGACGACGTTGACCAAAAACAGCGGATTCCCATCAGTTCGGTGGTGGAGCGCTCGCGCGAGGAGAGGAAGAACAAGAGCAGTCGCGCCCGCCTCGGAAAACCGCGCGGTCAGATAGACCCGCACCTCTTCTTCTGTCAGCAGCTCCGGTGCCAGCTCCACGCATAACCGATGGGCGTGTAGCTCCTGCTTGATATGTTTCACCGGATGGTCACTGATGATGACATCGACCGGACGATAGCTGGCAATCACCAAGAGGCGGGCCACCTCTCGGCGTCGCGCGAGAGCCGTCAGCAGTGAAAGCGTGGCGTAGTCACTCCACTGCAAGTCTTCCAGCACCAACACCAGCGGGGACTCCGTGGTCAGGACTTCCAGCATGTCAACCATCTCCCGCAGCATCCGTTCTGGGGTCGCACCGAGGATCTCTCGTTGCATAGCGGCGCGATCGTCAGGAGACAGCAACGCGGGCATCTGCACCAGCCACAGCGGCGCATGCTGGCGCAACAAGGCAATCAGGCGTGCCCCTTCCGGACCACGACACAGACGTCCAAGGGCATCAAGCATGGGCAGATACGCTTCTCCTGCTCCATAGTGTTCAATGCATTGTCCACGGGCGATCCAGGGGACAGGGGTTGAAAGCAGTTCGGAGTTCGGGGTTCGGAGTGCGGAATTATGGACTCCGAACTCTTCGCGACTCCGCACGCCGAACACAAAGGCTTCGATCAGCGTGGTCTTGCCAATCCCAGCTTCCCCCGTCACAAAGACAAGCTGTCGCTCACCACGTAATGCCTTGGCCAGGTACTGGTGCAGTTGCCTCAGTTCGGCTTCTCGACCCACCAAGGCAGGGGCTGGGGGTTGGGTGCTAGGGGCTAGGGGGGAAACGGGACCAGTCTCTAGCCTCAAGCCTCTAGTCTCTTCTTTGCTACTGTCTACTGAATACTGACTACTGACTACTTTCCCGATGAACCGATACCCCCGCCGATGCACGGTTTCGATAAAGCGCGGCGACCTGGCATCGTCCCCTAGCACGGTGCGAATTTCGTTGATGCAGACCTTGAGGACCGTGTCCGTCACATACGTGCCAGGCCACACCGTTTGCAGGAACGTCTCTTTGGTGACCAACTGGCCGGCATGGTCCACGAGCACCCGCAGCACGGCGTACGCTTTTGGCGTCAACGTGAGCGACGCACTATCTCGCCACAGACACTCATTGACTGGATCAAGGGAGAACGGCGGAAAAGTAATCTGTGCTGAAGCATCCATGAGCGAACGGAAATCTAACCGAAACCTAACCTCTTCCTTACGACAACGGGAGCCCTTTCTCTTATGCTGCTCTTCGTTATGGCGCAACTAGAGCAGACGACGACTTTCGCATCCCAAGGACAAGAGGAGCCGCGCAGGGCAACCACCACAAAGCCTGCCTTGCCCCGCGACCGCGCCTTTGTCGTGCAGTTCTCCGCCGACGCGACAGGGGAGGCCGCGCGGTTCTCCGGACGAGTCGAACACGTGATGTCGGGGCAGGTCAACCAGTTCTCCTCACCGGAGGAGTTGGTGACGTTCCTTGCCGACGTCCTCGGGACAACATCCACACAGGAAATAGACCGCAAATAGATGAACGTGCGTTCGACGTAATACAGGAGGCAAATAGTTGAAAACACAAAAAGAACGGAATCTTCACTTCAGACTTCGCGGACAAAAGCCCATCCAACCGCGGAAAGTCTTAAACAAGAAGCCTAAGAGCATCTCTCTCTTTGATTTCCCTAGAACCTTATGTCGAACTCACGTTAAGGAGGTCCCTATGAATCGCAGAGTCCAGCAAACGATTTTGGTCCTGAGTCTCATGTTGTTGGCCGTCAGCCCAGCCAACAGCCAGCCGTGGTGGAATCCGACGGCGAGTGACGCCAAGGCCAATACGGCGGGCGGCGCGAGTGCACTCTTCAGCAACACCACGGGCGGTGGCAACACAGCCTTTGGCTACGGTGCGCTCAGCAACAACACCACCGGCTTGGGCAACACGGCCAGCGGTGGCAATGCGCTCCGCACCAACACCACGGGCTCCAACAACACGGCCAGCGGCGCTAGTGC
>JANMSE010000589.1:0-29505 GCA_031389045.1 Deltaproteobacteria bacterium
CGAGATAGCGGTCGTACAGCCGATGTAAATCCGGGTCGAGCCACGTCGGGGTATGCACGCCATTGGTGATCGACGAGATGGGAACTTGGTCGAGGGGCCGTTCTGGCCATAAATGGTGCCACATGCGACGTGAGACCTCACCGTGGGTTTTGCTCACCCCATTGCAATGGCCGGTGAGTTGGAGGGCCAAGACGGTCATGTGGAAGACCTCGCCCCAGGATTCACGGTGCGCGCCGAACGCGAGAAACCGTTCGCGATCAATGCCCAGTTGGTACCAATAGGGATGCAGATATTTTTCCACCAGATGAAAAGGAAAGGCATCGTGACCGGCGGGAACTGGCGTATGGGTGGTGAAGACGGTGGTCCGTCGCACTTCAGCAATGGCCTCGGTGAGGGGCATCCCCGCGGCGACGAATTCACAGAGGCGTTCAATCGTGACGAAGGCCGCGTGTCCTTCGTTGAGATGCCACACCTTCGGGGTGATTCCCAGAGCACGCAGGACGCGCACGCCACCAATCCCAAGGACGATTTCCTGGAGAATCCGGGCTTCTTGATCCCCTCCGTACAGCCGCGCCGACAACTCTCGGTCCCACGGCGCGTTTTCTTCGACATCGGTGTCCATGAGATAGAGCGACGCGCGCCCGACCCGGACATGCCACACCGTCACATAAATCTGGCGGTCACCAACCGGCACCGCAACCAGGGAGCGTTGCCCTGCTGGCGTCAGCGCGGGAGAGAGTGGTGCCTCGGCGCGCGCCAAATACTCGTACACCGCCTCTTGGCGACCATCGGCCGAGAGGCGTTGATGGAAATACCCTTGCGGGTACATAAAGCCCACGCCAACCAGGGAAAGGCCAAGATCACTGGCTTCCTTACAATGGTCACCCGCGAGAATGCCCAGCCCGCCACCATAGATCGGGAGCGAGTTATGGATGCCAAATTCAGCGGAGAAATAGGCAACGGGGACGTTCACCAGAGACGGGACTGATTGCGACAGCCACGTATCGCGGGTGGATAAGTCGGCGTCAAACGTCATCAGCACGGCATCGTAGCGACGGAGGAACGCCGGATCGCGCGCCAGGGCGGCAAGCTGTTCTGGTTTCACCTCCCAGAGGAGTTTCACCGGATTGTGTTGCGTGATGGCCCACAGCGTCCGGTCAATAGCGCCAAAGAGCGCTTCCGCTTCAGGGTGCCAGCTCCACCACAAATTATGGGCAAGATCGTTCAATCGCTGAATGCGCTGGGGAAGCGACGGCATCGCCAAATCCATGAACAAGGTTCCTCCTGCACGAGAGATATTTCAAGAAAACATCGGGGACTTACGCCGACACCTTAACGGAGAATGCGAGGGCTGTCTTGCGCGGAACCCCTACTTTCTCTTCCCTGCCGAGGGCAGTATATAAGGAACGGTTTTGACCGCCTCAATACCACCCCCGTAATGAGAAACGACAAGAGGGAAAGGAGACCGTAGTATGGAAGCACAAGAACGACAGCCGATTCCGCGCATTGGCGACCCCGCGCCGGAGTTCAAGGCGATGAGCACGCATGGTGAGATCACCCTTTCGCAGTACACGAAAGCCGGGAAATGGGTGTTGTTGTTCTCCCACCCGGCGGATTTTACCCCGGTCTGCACGACGGAGTTCATCGAATTCTCCCGGCTGAATCCCGAATTCGAGAAACGCAACGTGCAACTCGTCGGGCTGTCCGTCGATAGCATCTTCGCGCATTTAGGCTGGGAGCAAAATATCGAGAAAAACTTTGGGCAAAGGATTCCTTTCCCGGTGATCGCGGACCGCGGCATGGCGGTGGCGTCACTGTATGGGCTGATCCATCCCGGCGCGAGTGATACCGCCACTGTCCGCGCCGTGTTTCTGATCGACCCCAATGGCAAAGTGCGGTTCTTGATTTACTACCCGCTCAGCATGGGACGGAACTCACAAGAAATTCTGCGGGCCGTGGATGCCGCCCAAACCGCGGACAAACATGCCGTCGCCACCCCAGTCAATTGGATGCCAGGGGACGACGTGATCGTACCACCGCCCGCGAACGAAGCGGCTCTGCGCGAACGGCTCGAAATGGGCAAACGTGGCGAGGTCACGCAGACGGATTGGTATTTCTCGAAGAAGAAGATTTAGTCAGGGGAGCCGAGAGTCGCCCCCTTTGCCAGGCTCAGTACGAACGCAACATCCGCGGCGATCGCAACACCCGCCTCGTTCGTCCTGAGCTTGCCGCGGGGTGCGCAACGACATTGCACACAAGGTAAGCGTTCAGCCGTCAGCCGTCAGCTTTCAGCAAAAACAAGGAGATGCGCACCATGGGAGATCTGGCTCGTATCAGAAGTTGGGCAAAATCTTCCGTGTTTTCTTGTCTGGCTGACGACTGAAAGCTGATAGCTGAACACTTACCACACAAGCTCTTGGTTGTATGAAGCGAACCTCAAGTGCCGCGCCCTCCACACGTCCACCACCGTCTCCGCCGCGCGGACGCAATGCGGGGGTCGCGCATGAGGATATCCGCGCCATCGACCTCAACGCGCAATTTCTCCAAGCCCGTGATTTGATTGAACGCCAAGGCGAGAGCCTCTTCATTACCGGCAAGGCCGGTACAGGCAAATCCACGTTGTTGCATTACCTGCGTTCGACCACGAACAAGGAGACGGTGGTGCTCGCCCCCACCGGCGTGGCGGCTCTGAACGTGGGCGGGCAAACCATCCATTCCTTCTTCCAGTTCCCCCCAACGCGGATTGATCCCCAAGCAATCCCGCAACGGCGTGACACGAAACTCTTCCAAAAATTGGAACTGCTCATTATCGACGAAGTGTCCATGGTCCGTGCCGACGTGATGGACGGCATCGACGCGGCGTTGCGCCAGTATCGTGAGAACCCGGCCCCGTTTGGTGGCGTACAGGTCGTGCTCTGTGGGGATCTCTTTCAACTGCCGCCGATCGTGCGCGATGCCGACCTGCAAATGTTCTTCAACCAACACTATGGAGGTCCGTACTTCTTTCTCGCGCATGTCTTCGCCGAGCTGCGGCCATACGTGCTGGACCTCACCACCGTCTACCGACAGCGGGACCCCGCCTTTATCGAGGTACTCAATAAAATTCGCGAACGCAGGCTTGACGCGGAGTTGTTCGCACTCCTCAAGCAACGCGTGATCCCGCCCGATGGGCAGCCCCACGAGGGCAACTTCCTGACCCTGACGACGACGAACGAGACCGCGTGGCACACCAACCAGGCCCGCCTCGATCAGATTCGCGTTTCCTCTCTCACGAGTTCGGCGGTGGTCACCGGCATTTTCGACCCCTCCTCATACCCGACCGAAAGGGAACTGGAACTCAAGCGCGGTGCCCAAGTGATGATGCTCAAGAATGATCCAGAGAGACGGTGGGTCAATGGCACGCTAGGAACCGTGAGTGTGCTGAACGATAAGAAAGTCCGGGTGAAGATCGCCGGAACCTCCCATGAGGTCGAGCCGGAGACCTGGCAGAATATCCAGTATCACTACCACCGCGAGACCAACCGCATCGAGGAAGAAGTGATCGGGACATTCACGCAGTATCCGATGCGGCTCGCGTGGGCGATCACCATCCACAAAAGCCAGGGCCAAACGTTTGATAAAGTCCTGATTGATCTGGGCCGCGGTGCCTTCGCGCACGGCCAAACGTATGTGGCGCTGAGCCGCTGTCGCTCGCTGGAGGGCCTCGCGTTCAGTCGCCCCGTGCTGCCGCGCGATATTCTGTTCGATAAGCGCGTTCACGGCTTCACGCGAGTCTTTCAGCCGGTGCCGAGTTGCTGAATGCGCGCCGGGACATCACGTGGGATTCCCGATCGTGACGGTCTTCATTCCTGGGAGTTCCGCGACTCTCCTCCTCAATGATTCTCTTGCAACATCCGTGCGATCTGAGTGGCGACGGCACGCGGGGACGCCCGCGTGGATTGGACACCAATCTTATTGAGTCAGTTTGCTCTTGATGCAGTTCATCGGCCACCTGGTGGAGGCGTTGTTCCTGCCGGGCCACCAGGACGAGGTTATGATGATCCGCCGCGAAGCAGCGACTCAGGGCATAGCCAATACCAGTGGACGCTCCGGTAATTAACGCGATATTTGCCACGAGACTTGTCCTTTCATGTTCGACGCTTCAGATTTCGGGCTGCCCAATCTCTGAACCCGGTTCCCGTCCTCAGAACGTCACAGGCAGTGCCTGAAGTCCGCGCAAGGTAAACGCGGGCCGCCACTGCACCGTGTCGGTCTGGAGCGCGAGACGTGGCATACGACGCAGCATCGTCCCGATGGCGCTTTGCGCCTCCAGACGCGCGAGCGCGGCACCAAGACAAAAGTGAATACCATACCCAAACGCCAAGTGACGATTCTCGTGGCGCGTAATATCAAGACGGTCGGGATCGGGGAATTGCGCGGGATCACGATTCGCCGCCGCCACGATCGTGAACATCCGCTCGCCTGCCTTGATCCGCTTGCCACCGATCTCGACGTCTTGCGAGGTGCCGCGCCCCGTGAGTTGGACTGGCCCTTCGTAGCGTAAGAACTCTTCCACCGCGCTCTCGATCAGATCGGGGCGTTCCTCCAGTTTCTTGCGCTCGTCGGGATGGCGCAGCAACGCGAGCATACCGTTGCCAATGAGGTTGACCGTTGTTTCATGGCCAGCCGAGAAGAGCAGAATACAGTTGGCCAACAATTCTTCTTCCGTGAGCCGATCCCCTTGCTCCTCGGCGACGATCATCGCGCTCAGTAAGTCGTCTTTGGGAGCGTGGCGCAGCTCCGCGATCAACTCTCGGAAGTAGTCGCACATGCGGGCAACAACGGCGTGGCCGCGCTCGACCGTTTCTGGCGTCTGAATGGGGTCCAGCGTACGCGCCACATCGCCCGACCAGGCTTGAAAAATGTCACGATCCTTCGCGGGCACTCCTAACATCTCGCAAATCACTAACACCGGGAGTGGGTAGGCAATGGTGTCCATGATGTCCATCTTGCCACCACCCTGGACCGTGTCGAGCAGTTGATCGACGAGGACCTGAATGCGTGGCCGCAGGTTCTCAATGGCACGCGGCGTGAATGCCTTGCTGACCAGGGTGCGTAACCGAGTGTGATCGGGTGGATCACGAAACAGCATCCACTTCGTGTAGACATCAACCACCGGACCAGCCCCAAAGCGTTCTTGGAAAAACCGGGCCGCGTCTTGCCGACCGAAGCGAGGGTCGCGCAGGACCATCGCCACATCCGCGTAGCGGGTGAGAATCCATGAGTCCGGTAACAGCGCGCTGCGATGCACGGGGTCTTCGGTTTGCAACCGGCGATAGAACGGATATGGATGAGCGATAAATTCCGGCAGGAGGGGATTGAACTCGACGGGCGAGGACGGCGCGAGGCCCGCCGTCCGGACGGAAGGATCGGAGGATGCTCCAAGCGACATACACACTCCTTTGCAACCAACCCCACTCACGCAGGCGGCATTCCGTCGTCATTTGCATGCGCTCGTGCGGGTTTTTGTGGTGGGATTGAGGGGAACGATCTCCGCCTAGTGTGGCAAAGCATCGCGAATCGAGCGCTGGCTATGCGTCATTGCCCGGTTAATTCGACGACGACATGACCAAGCGGCAGATAGCTCTCGATCTTGAGCGGCGTATGGGCCGCATCGGCTGTCACCCAGAGTGTTGTTTCGGACGGCAACAGATTCTCCCCCGAGGCTTTATCCAGCGAGAACACTTCCGGCTGCAAACGAATCGCTTGGCGTCGCGCGGTGCCAAGCGTGATTCGCTCTTTACCGATCACCCGCGCCCGCACCCGGAAATGATCTCTGCCAGTAAAGACCTCGGCTTCCAATATCGCTCCCGGCAGGAAATCCTGGCTCCGTAACAGATAGAGAGCCGACGCGGGGTCGTGCACGGTTCCCGCTGGGAGTGTCCGTTCTTTCATGCGGTCTCGCCGCTTCACCTGGCCAATGAGAGTCTCGGTCTGGGGGTCGTACTGCACGCCATATTCACGTTGGCGCTCATTCTCTCTTGACCGCAGACGAAAAAACAGGGGCATGTAGTTGGCGACCGTGAACGTGGCTTCCGCGGTGTCGCGGCGGCGGTACAGATAATCGACCAGCTCATTGGAACGAGCCTGGGCGGTGAACCGATACACCTCGCGTCCGTTGTCGTGCTCTTTGCGCAAAGACAATTCTCCCTCACCAGCCGGGAGTTCATTGAGGGTCGCGGTGTAGGCCAGCCGTTCGCCCCGCGCGAACACGAGCGGGATAGGCGGGGTTGGAGTGGAGGCTTTGGCCGCGGGTTTCTTGGGAGCGGTCGTCGAACGCCGCTGCCGTTTGGTCTCCGCGAATGTCGGCAGGCTCACGCAGACGCTCACCAAAACCACGAGAGACATCAGTACGCGCTGGTGGGAAAGTAACATAAGGGCACTATACTGACGAATGAAAGCAAAGGGTAGAGCGGAAGCGCGAGGCAGACACGGAGCCTGCCTCGCGGAAGACATACGCGAAAGGAACTACTGAGGCATCCCAGGAGCGGCGGGAACCGACGGCTTCACGGCGGAAACAGGATTGCTGCCCGGCATAGTCGGAGCCGAGACGCCAGAAGGCTTCGCGGCATCCATCACCGCGCCCGTCGCTTTCTCTTTCACCGCCGCCGTCGCTTTGTCCTTCGCCATATCGGTCGCTTTATCCGTCATTGTGCCCGTCATGCTTGGCTGGCCTGGGGCCGGAGCCACCGCCGGCTTCGCTTCGATAGGAGCACCGGTTATCGTCGGAGCTGGCGCTGGCTTGACCTCTGTCGGAGCGCCTAGTGGGGTAGCTATTTTTTGTGGCTGGGACTCGACGAGCGGCTGAGGTGCCACCGCGTTTCCAGTGGTTGTGCCCGCTTCCACATTTTCCGTCGGCTGGGTTGCGACTGGCTTCTTATGCGAGTGTTTCCGCTTCGTCTTATGCGCGAGACTTGGGGAGGTCATCGCCGCGAGAAAAAAAACCGCCATCGCCGTTATCACTAATCGTTTCATCGTCCGCTCTCCTTCGTTCGCATACTGCCTGAAAGCCGTTCTACTTTCAGGGGGTCACAAGATTGGTTGTTCAGTCTCGGCTATTGCCTGGTGTACTTTTCAACGTCCGCATTCCTAAACGAGGCGAGAAGAAAAAAGTCGCGTTCGCCGCACGCCGTCGCGCGACAGCGCTACTTTCGCCCCATACCGCGCGCTGGTACCATGCCGTCCGGGAGTACCACGCGTGCGACGCATTCGAGACCTACGCAAATACGGCCTACCGGACACCCTCCTGCAAATCTGGGAACAACAACAAGGACAGTTCTTGCTCCCCGTCCAAGAGGCGGCGGTGCAACGCTACGATCTCTTCGAGGGGCGCAGCTTAGTCATCTCCTCGCCGACATCGTCGGGCAAGACCTTCGTGGGCGAAATGGCGGCGATGCGCGCGACCTTTGCCGGCAAGCGGGTGCTCTACCTCACCCCACTGCGCGCGCTGGCGGAGGAAAAGTTCCACACCTTTTCCGCCCGCTATGGCACGTATGGAGTGAAAGTCGTCGTCGCGAGTCGTGACCGACGAGAGTTTGATCGCGACATTGAGCATGGGGATTTTCATCTCGCCGTCCTGGTCTACGAAAAACTCGCGCAACTCCTGGTCCGCCAACCTCACCTGTTGCGCACGGTCGCGCTCGTCGTTGTTGATGAGCTGCAAATGCTGGGCGACCCGGACCGCGGGCCGGGCCTGGAACTGTCATTGACCAAATTGTTGGCCTCCTCGCCGCGCCCGCAGCTACTCGGGTTGTCCGCCGTGTTGCGTGAAGCACAGCAAGTGGCCGATTGGCTCGAAGCCGATCTCTTGTTTCAGGAAGAACGTCCGGTGGAACTGTATCGCGGCGTTTTACTCGGAGATCGGTTTCGCTATCGCACCTACAATACCGGCGAGGAGGGCGAAGAGCGGCTGGCGACAGTCGATACGGATGATCCTCAAAAGATGTTGTTCGCCAACGTGGGCCATCTCGTCAAAAACAACGAGCAAATTTTAATCTTTCTCAAGGGGAAGCGAGATACCGTTCACTGCGCACTCAGCCTCGCGGAGTCCTTGGGACTACCCCCAGCACGGGAAGCCCTCGCGGCGTTGGAGCCGCTGGAGGAAACCGCGCTCAAAGCGCAACTTCAGACCGCCTTTCGCGGCGCGGTGGCGTTTCACCACGCGGACCTGACGGCTGAAGAGCGCACCGTCGTCGAAACCCACTATCGGAACGGATCACTGCGTGTGATTGCCTGCACCACGACGCTTGCCTTTGGCGTCAATCTGCCCGCTTCGACCGTTTTTCTCGAAGCGGTGAAATGGGATACCGACCCACGCAGTGGTGCGGCCATTGAGGTACCACTAACCTGGGCGGAATATGAGAATATCTCTGGACGTGCGGGTCGTCTGGGACTCCGGGAAACATTCGGGCGCTCCATTGTGATCGCCGCCAACCAATTCCAAGCGGACCTCCTGTGGCGCGCGTATGTCATGGGAGAGCAGGAACAGTTCACGCCAGCACCGGGGCAAACCGGCTTTCTTGATCGGGTCCTCAACGTCGTGGCCTCAAAATTATGCGCCAGCAAGGAAGAGGTGGAGGCTTTTTTCACGCTCACCTATCTCGGATTTCAGCAACGCAAAAAACCCGAGGGGTTGCTCGCCGAAGTGAACAAGGCGCTTGAGGCCCTCATGCGCGGCCAGCTCATCACCCTCAGTGAAGATGGCCGGATCGCGGCGACCACGCTCGGCGAAGTCGCCGCCCGCAAGGGGATTCGCGCGGTGACCGCCGTGAAGTTAGCGCGCTTCTTCGATTCGGCCCATGCTCGCGAGGTCCCGGAACTCGAACTCTTCTATCTCCTCAGCCTCACCGAAGATGGGAAACGGATGTACCTGCCGCTCTCCAACGCGGAGCATCGCAGCCGGGTCTACGAGAGCAAACTCAACGAGTGGGCACAGGACAAAGGGGCCACTACTGGGGAAGAACTCGGTCACGTCCTCAATGCGCGGATGCTGCCGACAGCCCAAGACGTGCGCTCGGCGAAACTGGCGCTCCTCTTACTCGCGTGGATTAACGGCGGCCCTCTCTCCGAACTGGAGACCCAATATCAATGCTATGCGGGCATGATCAAAACTCAGACCGAGGAAGTGAGTTGGCTCGTGGATGCGGCGGCGGAAGTCGCTGAAGTGATGGGTTGGCCAGGGGCGCGCCGACTCGGTGAGCTAGCGGAATGTGTCCAATTCGGCATCGACGCGCCAGGACTCGCGCTCGCCCGCGCGCAACTCCCCGGCATTGGCCGCGACGAGATTCGCGCGCTGGTCGCCGCCGGATTCGATTCGGTGGCCGCGCTCCGCGAGGCGTCACCAGAAGTGCTCTCGCGCTATCTCTCACCGAGCCAGATCGCGGGAATCCGCCTGTGATAGGAATACCATGACTCCCGAACTCTCACGCGCCCTCGTGACTCCCGCCCTCGCGACCCTCGCGGCTGAGGAAGGCATGGTGGACGTGGCGGCGACCCTCGCCACCGCGCTTGAGCATGCCACGCACCGAACCGAGCCACGGAGCGCATCCCTTTGTGTCGAGCAGCACCCTGTCGTGACTCGTTCGTCACACGGCTCGTTGACGTTCTTCATGCCTCCACCTTCCGAGAACGCTTCGCCACGACGGGTGGCCATGTTTGATCGTCGTGGGCACCTCCTGTTGCTGTGCGCGTGGACACCGGAAGGAACCTTGGCGCGGTTCAAGGTCCGCGGACTCGACGGACGATTTTTGGGAGTGTTTCGTGACGCGGCATCCCATTTAGGCTGGGGGCGGTCTGACAGTGTCGTGCTGTTGGCGGGTGAGCACGGCTTCGTGATTGACCACACGCTCACGATCTTCGCATCAGTCGGGTATGAGAACCTCGAATTCCTTCCACCACTGGATACACCGGCGAGCCTGCCGGTCGGTGGAGGCTCCACGGTCCTCAACCTCTTGGCCGCGCTAGGACAAGATCAGCAAAAAACCGTCATGCGCTATCGGGGCCCCTACCCAACCGAACGGTTATTCGCCACGCTCTGCGAGTCGTTTCGTTATAGTGGTGAGCCAGGACCAACGCGCGAACGGTTTACCCAGAGCGCGGAAGAGCGGGCCATGCAACTCTCGATGGAAGAGACGACGATTGATTGGCGACCCTCGCCGCACGAGCGTTTTTTTCCAGCTCCTGGCACCTGCGTGCAACTGCGGGATGGCGTCGAGAAAGTGTACGACCGTGGGCGCACCTATTACCGTCCCGACCTCGCGGTCAGTGCCTACGCACTCCTCACCGAGCGCCTTGATGAGGGGCAAACCCGCTATACCGCTGGCCTGACCATCCTGGGGCAAACCGTGGAAGAACATCTGACCCTCGATACGACCGGAGAGATCATTGAGCGCCGTAACGTCCCCCCTGCCCCCTATCTTCGCGGCTCGACACAGTTGTCGGACGAATGGAAGGCGGTGTTGGTACGGCTGATCGCGACCGAGAGCACGCCACTGTTACGCTCGGCGTTATGGCCGGTGATGGATGAGTTGACCTTGGTCTGGGGCGGAGTGCAGGGCAATCTCTGGGCGCACGCGGGCACGGAAATCTTTCTCCATGCGGGTATTGTTGCCGCGTTTCGCGCCGCGGTGGCGAAAATCAGGAGCGCGGGTGAAGGATTGCTCTTGGCCGCGCGCTTCACCTCGGAACTCGCCCGGTTGCTGGCGCCATTGATCCGCACGCTCGCGCAGGAACGTATGGGAGCGCTTTCTCCCGAGGCCCAACAGGTCTCTCTGCTTTTCTCCTCATCCACCGCGCATGGGGTGTCAGACAACGAACTCCGTGCCTTTCTCTCACGGCTTGTGTTGGGCGAAGAGTTGCCGACACCGGAATGAAGAAGCGGTGAGTGCACGCCGCGAGGCAAGAGAACGCACGACACCACGCGAGCAGTGGGGTCTTCACTCCGCGTTGAGATACCGTTCCGTCACATAATGATGTTGGCGAATCAGCAGCTCCTCATCTTGCAGCACGATTTCCTTCTTTGCTCCTGACGCCAACATGGTTTGCGTGCGTTCCAGCGTGCTGCCATCTTCGAGCAGCGTGTCCCGAAAAGAGACCTTGCCATATTCCTGGCTGAACCGCTCAGCCAGCGTTTTGGCCTTTGGCGAATACGTGCGAATTTCCCAGCGCGTGCGGTTCTCCGCCAGCGGCCAAAAAATGTGGGTCAAATAGGTTCCGTTGGAAACGTAGAGGAGACAGTTCGGGAACAACGCGAGCCCGTCGAACGACCAATTCGTGTAGCGCGTCGGATTCACCCCTTTCGGCAGTTTCCCCGCATCGGTGTTGTTCTGTTGCAGCACCACCGAGCCAAAGCGTTGGGCCAAGGACTCCACCGGCGTGGGTTGTCGGTCGGGATTGGCCGACAGCGAGATGCGACCGTGGGGAGGAAACAGCGTGAAGTCGAGCGCATTCGCGTAAGGATTGTCCTTGCTCGCGAACACATTGCCAATGATACGGCGATGCAAGGTGGAAATGTGATACACCTCTTGGAACGCATCCTTGGCGACCTTCCAGTTGGCGTTCACGTCGGTGTGCCAGGAGAAGCAGTTGTCGGAGACGCCCGCGAACGGATACCCGGTGATGCTCTCCCGCAGTTCCTTTCCCAAATACTCGGCTAATGTCTGTTGAGGGTTCGGGTCCACATTGATAAAGATGAACCCTTCCCAGGTCTCAGCGGAGACCGGAGTCATCCCCAGCGTCTCTTTCTTCAGACCGAAAAAGTTGTCCTCGTCGGTAATGTGCCGGAGTGCGCCATCCAACCCATAGACCCAGCCATGAAACTTGCAAGCAAACGCTTGGCAGGTTCCCTTGTGGTCCCACACCAGTTGATTGCCACGGTGCGAGCACATGTTGTGAAACGCACGGATCGCGCCATCCTTGCCACGGACGACAAGCACCGAGGTGGTGCAGACCGCGAGGTCCTTGACGAAATAGTCACCAGGCTGAGGAATCTGTTCCACCCGACCGATGTTGAGCCAGACCTTGCGGAAAATGTGGGCACGCTCTTTCTCGAAATACGCGCGGGACACGTAAGGCTCGATGGGGATCGGACCGGTCCCCAACTCCGGGTAGCGATCATGCCACTTATTGTGAGACGACATTCGTGCGCTGGCGGCCATAGGTTTCTCTTCCTTTCCCTGTCCGTGTGTTCAGTCGTGAGCGGCGATAAACCGAGCGACATCATAACCTTCAACGACGCTCGGCTGGTGAAAGTTCTCGACCGCTGGCGCGACTTCGGCCAATGCCAGCGCGAGATAGAACAGCAGCCGCGCATCGGCTGGCACCTGCTCCGGCGCATACCGCGCCAAATATGGGAGAATCGTTTCCATCCGTGGCAACATGGCCTGATAGAATGCCGTGATTGCCGCCATCGGACTCATCTGCCGTTTGGCGCTGCGTTCGCGTTCCGTGGGCAATGCCCAATCAAGGTACGGCGCGAGGTCCTGAAACGGTTCGGGCAGTTGCTGCTCAGCTCCAGAGTCATCCTGTTTTTCTTTTTTCTTGTCTTCCATCGTCGAGTCTCTCATGAGGCAACCAAAATTAGTGACATGGTCAATCATCTTTTCGCGCACGCGAAAAATCTTGATACGACCGGCATCTCTTTTCATAAGTTAGCAAGCTCAATGGGCGATTGAAGAATTGAGTCATTGAGCGATTGAGTCATCGGATCATTGAGAAAACAATTCTTCAATCACTCAATGACCCGATGACCCAATGACTCAATTTACTGGAGTCGAAACCCCTCATATCCATTGGCCGCGACTTCCTCGCATTTGAGCCGATACTTTGGCGCGCCACCCGCGTACAGCAGATATTGCTGCTTCTTGCCGGGGATATTCGTCCCCATGAACCACGAGTTCCCCTCGGTGAAGAGCAAACCCGCCGTCAACGAACTGTCGTGCTCTGTCCATTCATCTTCCGCCTGTGGCGTGGCCTCGATACGCTTGAAATTCTTCTTTTGCATGTAGCCAATGCAGTCGCTCACCCACTCCGCCACGACCTCGGCGCAGCGCGGGAAGTTGCAGAACACCGCGCCATTGGCGATGAAGAAGTTCGGGAACCCAGCGGTCTGGAGCCCCAAGTAGGTACGCGGCCCATCCGCCCACTTGTCCTTGAGCTGTTGCCCGCCCTCGCCACGAATATCCATTCGCGCCAACTCACCCGTCACCGCGTCAAACCCCGTGGCATAAATAATCATGTCGAATTCATACTCGGCGTGACTGGTCTTGATCCCTTTCGGCGTGACCCGCTCGATTGGCGTCTCCTTCAGGTCCACGAGGACAACATTGCCTTGGTTGTAGACCTCGTAGTAGCCGCTCTCCAAGGGAATGCGCTTGGAGCCAAACGGATGGTCCTTGGGTGCGAGCTTCTCCGCGACGACCGGGTCCTTGACCCGCGCGCGAATCTTGTCGCGCACGAACTCGGCGAACGTCTCGTTCGCTTCTCGATTGGTCATAATGTCCTGAAAATTGCCAAACCATTTCTTGAACCCCGGCTGCGCCCAGATTTCCTCATAGAACGCGGTCCGCACTTGCGGTGAGACCTCAAGCGCGGACCGGGGGTCGAAGTCATGCATGAACGCGCCCACGGTTTCACGGCACTTCTTGAAGATGTCCGGGTAGCTGGCCTTGATTTTCTTCTGGGTCTCCGGGTCGATGGGACCATTGCGCAGCGGCGCGCAATAGTTCGCCGTGCGTTGGAAGACCGTGAGGTGGCCCACTTCCTTGGCGATTTCCGTAATGAGCTGCACGGCGGTTGCACCAGTGCCCACCACGCCGACGCGCTTGCCGGTGAAGTCGATCTGTTCATGTGGCCACCGTGACGTGTGAAACGACCGTCCGGTGAAGCTCTCAACCCCAGCGATATTGGGCATATAGTGAGCGGAGAGAATGCCCACCGCCGCGATGAGAAAGCGCGCGCGCAGCCGTTGACCACTCTCGGTGCGGATTTCCCAGAGATTCGCTTTCTCATCGTAGACCGCCGACCCGATTCGGGCATTGAACTGGATGTGCCGACGCAGATCAAATTTATCGGCGACATAGTTGAGGTAGCGCTCATTCTCCGGCTGACCAGAAAAATGCTCTTTCCAGTCCCATTCCTGCAACAGTTCCTCCGAGAACGAATAGGCGTAGGAGTAACTCTCGGAATCGAAGCGCGCTCCAGGATAGCGGTTCCAGTACCACGTCCCGCCGACACCTCCACCCGCCTCGCAGATTCGCGCCGAGAGCCCAAGCTGTAACAGTCGATACAGATGATAGAGTCCGGATACTCCGGCCCCGATGACGATGGTGTCAACTTGTTCGACCGGCTCGGTCCCGGTCGTGGTCACTTGCACATTGGTCATGTTTTTCTCCTCACTACAATTTTAGATTCAACGGTCCGCCTTAGCCCTTCTTCACGAGGAATAAAAATTCCCGGTTGGGACACTCGGCATCACGTATCCATTCATTTGTCCATCGCATGTCGGCCATCACGTTTCTCTTATAATCGAGTTCCGCCACCTCAATGAGGTTTCCGTTCTCCGCAATCACCGCCTTGAGTTCTTCCGCGGTTGCCCGGCCACCCGAGCTATACGACAGTAAAACATGCTGGGCTCTGGTCTCTTTCAACATCCTCCTTATCGCTTCAACCGCGATGAGATGTCCATGCTCGTCGCGTCGAAACTCCTCAAAAACGGAAGACCCAACGGTATCGGAGGTATCCACTCGACGTTTGGCTTTTCCAAAGACCTCCGGCTGATCGTTCAGACAGACCGTGGTCCAGAGATGGTAATACGCGGAGTAGCGCACTCGCGAGGGCGGCATTTTTTCATTGTTGGATCCGTAGGGCGGATCCAAGTAAGCCAAGTCGACCTCGACATGTGGCAAAAGATCAAAAATGTCTCCCCTTTCTACCCTATGGGCAGCACGGTTCGGGAGAATGGCGGGAAGTTTCAAGCGAAGAGGCTTGTAAGACCTCGGCGACCATTCGTTCAGGTAGGACGCGAAGTGCCCTAACGTACTATCCACTTCATCAAGCGCATAGATAAGGCTCGTCAAAAGGACCGACCGTTCAACCGAGGTCAGGGCTAATCGGTCGATCTCATTTCTGATCGCGTCCAGCCGACAAGTGTTATGTCGCTGCCAAGGTTTTTTCAGGCCGTCTGCTCCGGTGGAACTGCCGGTCCCAGGATCGCCTCCATAGTGCTCGGTGAACCACCCATCTTCAGGCGGAAGGTGATTCAAGTGCTCCAGGAGAGGAGCGTAATGCGCACGCGAATACTCATTCAGCAAGTAACACGTCGCGAAAACCTCGGACCACACGGCGATATCGTTGGCAACAACCGTGTAGCCACTTTGCGCAAGTGCTTGAGAGACACGTGTCGTCCCAGCAAAGCCATCAAGAATCGTTCTGGGCTTCACCTTCCGGATCAAGGACAGAATATGAGGGAGCAGCTTCTGTTTCGAGCCAGCATACTTGATGCCTTCTGTTCTCGGGGCATCCACAATCTCGTTGGCAAAAAGGGAAAGCGTTTCCGTCATGTGAGCACTGACAGCTTTTTCTGGGTTTCAAGGTCTTTCTTGAGTTCTGCCATTGCCGCTTCATGACCACTCGCAGTGGCAATCAGCGCGTGCGAAAAGAGAGTTACCAGAGTGCGGTTATGCGCATAAGTGATCCATCCGCCGGTGACACTATCAAAGTATTTCGCCCCATTCTTCGTGTGTGTCCACAGTCCTCTCTGGAGCGCGTTGGCTGTTCCACTGCCGTAACGCACTTCGCAAATATAATCTCCCGCCTCGTCATAGAAGCGATAGACGGGATGCTTCCTCCCCTTGCCTTCTTCTTCGAGAACAATCTTGGCCGTCTCCTGCTTGGCCCGCGTATGGTCGAATACAAGGATATTGCAGCGCTGCTGCTTCTCGTCGTAGATCAAGGGAAGCACGTTGTGGGTACTAAAATCAGCAAATACCGGGTCCGCCCACAGCGTCGCCAACCCTGGATTTCCTTGAATCACTTTTCCCAATTGTCGCAACTTGGGGAACAATGAGAAGTTTTTATCCGTGGAAAGTTGGAGCGGACCATCACCATAAGCTTTCAGGCTCACCGGAAATTCGGCTTTTGTTATCTCATTGATGATTTTGATGTCCTCTTCATGCTCTTTGGCTCGGTAGAGGTCCTTGCCGACGTGGAGGGATCTGAAGTCATACATGTACTGGTTGATGAATTCAGCAATGGCAATCTCGGCTAAATCTCCGTGGGTCTTGTTCCCAATGAGTCGCATAGTGAAGATGTTGCTAAGAGTAGTCGTGATGAGATGTGGATTCTTGCTGATGAGCAACTTGAGCCGAGTTGTAAATTCTTGATAAGGGGTCATGGGGACTTCTCTCATGGTAGTCGTTGGTTGCACGGCTGGAGAGTAGAATCTAAATTCCCGTTCCAACGACAACGCTTCGAGAGAATTCCACCCGCTCACCCCTGCCCTATCTCCGCCTGAAACTTGCGCACCTGCGTTTCCACCACCGTCCCCTTAAAGAAGTCAGGATTGAGACTCGCCCACAGCTTCACCGCATTGCCAAAAGCAAAAGCCTTGAAATCCTCTTCTGACATGCCCTTCTTCTCAACTAGCTCCCAGGCTTCTTCCAACACTTCCGTCATATCCGGGACGTCAAAGTGACTAATGTCGGAACTCAGCAGCGCGCCGAGCTTGGCCCCAAAGGGATTGACCTTGGACGCGAAGGCGTAGTTCAGCGTGGGGTCGTCGGATTCACAGCCGAAGAAAAAGTTCGGGACGAACAGATCGCGCAGGTCCTCTTTCTTCTCAATCTTACACGCCGCGAAGTCGTCGAGTTCCTCGGGCACCGCGCTCCCCATGCCGCTGATCATCTGCGCCTCGAACTCCGGCCACCGCTTATACATCTTCTCTCCGCCATACTGCTTGATGAGTTCGCCGAGTTTGACCCGATCAAGATTGGCCGGGTTCAATTGCTGAATCACATCGCCGTTGCGTTTCTCCCAATGCGAGATGAGATCGGCGAATACACTACAACCCCACGCCACGCCCCCTTCAAGAAAGGCAAATTTCATGCGCGGGAACCGGCGAGTGACACCACCGAGGAACAACGCCTTACACACCGCGTTCCCCGCCTCGCCGAAATGACCGATGTGATTGTAGACAAAATTGGTCAGCGAATTGCGTAACCCCATATTCTCGGCGGCGGAATGAAACGTCGCCGGATAGCCCAGCTCCTCGCACTTGCGCCACACCGGGTCATAGTCATGGTCACTGTCCATGCCCAGCACATCGAGCCAATACGCATATCGACGGCTGACGCCTTGCCGCTCCATCACTGGAATCGAACGACGCACCAAACTGCCCAACGCCACGGCTTTGATGCCGAGGGATTTGCAATGCTCCAATTCCGCGATGGCCTCTTGCGGAGTGTGCATGGGAATCACACCGATGGGCGTGACGCGGTCAGCAAACTCCGCCCAGGTCTCGGCGGCATATTGGTTGAACGCGCGACACCCAACTTGGCGTAACTCGTCATCCCCTAGATACGGCGCGAACAACTGGGAGGCGGAGGGATACAGAATCGCGAAATCCAGCCCCATGTCCTCGAGTCGGTCGTGCATCAAGCGGGGAATGAACGAGGTCGCGGTGTCGAGTGTATTGGGAGTCGCCAACGCCCACCACGGCGGTTGTCCGGCGCGCTGGTCGCGCTTCTCTTGTTTGGTCAGTTTCGCGAACGACCCTTGCCCTAACGCGCGAATGCGCGAACTCCATTTTTCGACGACCTTGGGACCACCGACTTCCCGGAGATAGTCCATCGCCAGTGGTTCATACTCCCGCCAGTGACCGTCCGAGTCGATTACCGGGTGACTCAACCGCGCGCGAATGGCTTTTGATTTCGAGTGACCATGAGCAGACATGAGAATCCCTCCTTCGTAGGCACGGTCTTACCGCGCCCAGTGCTGTAAATCCTTGGCGAAGTCGTGAATGGTGATCGCGCGCTTGAGATCAAGCTTGGCATCGAGCAGATCGTAGATGCGATCCGAGTCGCCGCGCATCGAGAAGTACACGATCACGCCGTTCTCACCGCCCCCTTCGACGTGCGTGTCGTCTTCCACTCCACTGGTGAAAGTGCCGGCGGGCTTGATGGTCCGCAGTTTCTCTCCTGTTTCCATCTGATCGATAATGTGCAGCTCGCCCTCAAGGACGAGGCTGGTGGCCGGGGCGACATGGCGATGGTACATGCAGCGCGCGCCGGGATCGAATTTAACGATCATATCCGCCGTGCGGGCCGCGACGTTCACGTCGAGCAGTTTGTAGTAACAGCCCGCGGTAATGAAATCCTTCCAATCGACCGTCTTGGTATCGAAGCGGAAATTGCGTAGTGCGCTCTGGTCGGGTGCGATAGTTGTCATACGGTTCTCCTCATTGATGATCTATGTGTCTCGTTGTTAGTTCTTCACCATCGTCGTCTCGATCTCGCTACTAATCAGCTCAAGCACGGTTCCGTCCGGGTCCTTGAAACAGACCACGCCGATCTTCGAGCCGCGTGGACCGTCGAGCATCTGCAAGGGCGCGACGAACTCCACTTGCTTGGCTTGCAGCTCCTTGTACACGGCGGCGATGTCATCGACCAAGAACGCGATGCGACAGATCCCGATATTGTTCAGTGTTGAATATGGCTGTCCCTGATGAGGCGGATCAACGAACTGGACGAGATCAAGCACGGGCGCGTTGGGGTCCGTGCCCAAGCGCATGAACACGCCCCGCAGTTTCTTGACGGGGAGCCCTAACGCCGCGCCGATACTCGGCTCACCACCGCCCAACATGAAATCGCTGACCTTGGTGAAGCCAATACTTTCGTAGAAGCGAATCGACCGTTCCATATCACTGACGCATATATTGACGTGAAAGAATCGTCGGAACATGACTACCTCCCCTTCTGGTATGATAACAATTTGTTCGTGACCGCGCGGGGCTCCGCTTTCCCGTCCAAAAGTGTCCCCAGGACATATAGTCTATAGGACGCATCGTCAATCGGGAAATTCCGCACGCCGCGTCACGTGAGTGGGATCCGAAAGTTTCCTCTCCCGGATGGGCAATGGCATGAAGTTAAACCAGAACATGATCGCCGACGGCTTGAGCGTTCCAGGAAGAAATAAGGAAAGGTCACTTGATCCCCCTCACCCTAGCCCTCTCCCAGCCGGGAGAGGGAATTCGGAACGCGGCCCCCGGAACTCGCTCACTTCATGCCATTGCCCGGATGAGAGAGGGATCGGGTGAGGAGGACTCAGTGAAACTTCCTTGTCATTCCGCCGCCTTCAGCGCCTTCCCACTTTCCTCGATTTCCTTGTGATCCGCTGCGGACAAGGTCTGAGGCGCGAGATTGATCGTGACCTTCGCCAAGGAACCTGAGAACTTGAACGGCACCCGTGCCGCGTACTCTTCGATGACCGCGGTCCCCGTATCCTCTCCCACGTCAAAGGTCTCATCCAACGAAAAGCGGAAGCGCACCGTACGCTCAATGCGACCCTGCGCGACTTGCTGCCCATCCACCAGCAACGTCCCAGTCCCGCCCTTGCCAGTGCCGCCACCATCGTATTGGAAATCAAACTGCACGGTATGTTTGCCTGGGCTCAGCTTTTGGGTGGCCGCGATGCGATATTTGTGTTGCTCCTGATTCGAGAAGGCGTGCACGAATGTCGGCTTACCATCCAGCACCAGCAACCCCCAACCGCCGAAACGTCCGCCCTGGGTCACCAGCACCCCATTGGCATCGCCACCCGTGGCATCGCCGCCAGCGGGAATCTCGACTTCCGCCGTCACACTGTACGATTTGTTCTTCATATCGGGCGCGGTAGCTTCGGGAATGCGGATCATGCCAGGGTAGTAGGTGAAGACCGTACGTCCACGGGTGAGACTGGGCCGAATCGCCGGATCAAGCCGCTCGGCCAGCGAGGCGTCCAGCGGATAGACATTGTACTTCTTGGCCTCACGGTCAAAGACGCCTTGCAATTCCTTGAGCTTGTCGGGGTTGCGCGCCGCCAGGTTGTCCGCCGCCGAGAAATCCTCTGAAACGCGATACAGCTCCCACGGAAATTCCTCCGGGCCCACCTTGCTCCCACTGAACACCCACGGCAAGCGCAACGGCGTGGTCGCCGCCATCCAGCCATCGTGGTAAATCGCGCGATTGCCGAGCATCTCGAAGTATTGCGTGGTGCGAGTCGATGGCGCGCCGGCATTGGCGAAACTGTACGCCATGCTCACACCCTCAATGGGCTTCTGCGCGACGCCGTTGAGCATCTTCGGGAACTGAATCCCGGTGACTTCCAGAATCGTCGGCACGAGGTCGATGACATGGTGGAACTGGCTACGAATGCCTCCCTTGTCGGTGATCCGCTTGGGCCACGAGATCACCAGCCCGTTGCGCGTACCACCGAAGTGCGAAGCGACCTGCTTAGTCCATTGGAACGGCGTGTCCAAGGCATGCGCCCACGCGACCGGATAGTGGTTGTAGGCGATGGGACCACCGAGTTCGTCCATGATGGAGCGGAGATAGTCGAGACTTTCCGGGACACCATTCGCCAGGACGCCGATTTCGTTGGCGAGCCCCTGCAAGGTGCCTTCGGCGCTCGCGCCGTTATCCCCTTGGATAAAGATCACCATCGTGTTGTCGAGTTCGCCCATTTCCTCAATGGCGTCGATCACCCGTCCAATCTGATAGTCACAGTGCGCGAGCGCGCCCGCATACACTTCCATCATCCGCGCATAGAGCTGTTGTTGGTCAGCGCTCATGCTTTCCCACGCCGGGATTTCCTTGGGACGCGGCGTGAGCTTGGCATCCGCCGGGATAATGCCCATCTGCTTTTGTCGGGCATAAATTTCCTCACGCAGATGGTCCCACCCTTTATCGAACTGGCCCTTGAACTTGGTGATCCACTCCTTGGGCGCATGATGCGGGGCATGAGCGGTGCCTGGAGCGTAGTAGGCGAAAAACGGTTTATTGGGCGCGACCCCATGCTGCATCCGCAACCACGTAATCGCGTGGTCGGCCATCAGTTGATCGAAGTGCATCGGCGTGTCGCCACGTTGCTCCTCGGCCTCGATTGGCTTGGTATTCTCGTAGATCGCCGAGCGCCACTGATTCGTATCCCCGCCGAGGAAACCGTAGAAATACTCGAACCCCAGGCCGGTGGGCCAGAGATCGAACGGGCCAGCCTGACTGGTGTGCCAGTCGGGGATGTTATGGTTCTTGCCATACCACGAGGTGTTGTAACCATGTTGCTTGAGCACCTCGGCGATGGTGCCACTGCTTTTCGGCATCAGTGAGTGATAGCCCGGATAGCCGGTCCCGATCTCCATGACGACGCCGGAGGCATTGGTGTGGTGGTTGCGGCCCGTAATCAGCGCGGCGCGCGTGGGCGAGCAGAGCGCGTTGGTATGAAATTGCGTGTAGCGCAGGCCGTTCTTCGCCAGACGGTCATACGTTGGGGTGGGAATAGGTCCGCCGAAAGGACTGCTGGCGGCGAACCCGACATCGTCGGTCATAATGAGCAGGATGTTGGGGGCTCCTTGGGGCGCGGTGACCTCCTTGGGAAAGTCGGGGGTGGAATCCTTGGCCGTCTGGCCAATCTTCCCGTTGAACGGTTGTGGCGGACGGGGCAGCGTGTCCTGGGCTTGAGCGACGGTGAGCCGTGACGCGGTGAAACCCATCGTCACCATAAGTGAGAAAATAACCCGCGCGATAGATGAGTATGTCATACGATCCCTCCTTTTGAGTGTAGACGACTGTCCTCATGCGATGACATTGCTCTCTGTAACGGAGTGGGTGCGGGTTGTCAAAAGAAAAGAAACCAAAGAGGCCCTCGGCGTATGACGGTCACCGGCGCGACTACCGAGGGGAACTTGTTTCTGCTAATGCCACCACCAAGCGTATTTCCTATGTGACCAGTGAGAAGACAAGGCCACCCATGCCGTGAGGATTTAAGATGTTGAACGTTCGCGAAAATAGGATTGGCGCGACTTGCGCCATTAGCGGCAGCCTGCTCCTTTTCGTGGGGACCGCTCTTCATCCGATGGACGCCGACCCACACGACAGTGTGGCCGCGTTCACCGAATACGCCGCTGATCATCTGTGGGTCGCGAGCCACCTGACCCAACTAGCGGGAGTCGCACTCATGGTCGCGGCACTCCTGGTCCTGACAAAGCAATTGGAGGAGGGGCATGGCAGTTCGTGGGCTCGCCTCGGAGCCGGAGGAGCAATCGCTAGTCTGGCCATAGCTGCGGCGCTCCAAGCTGTGGACGGGATCGCGTTGAAGGTCATGGTTGATACCTGGACGGCGGCGCCAGCACCCCAAAAGGAGATGGCATTTCAGGCCGCGTTCGCCGTCCGTCAGGTAGAAGTCGGCTTCGCAAGCATGCTCAGTCTCCTATTCGGCCTCACCGCGATAGTGTACGGGGTCGCGTTGCTCGGTGGCCGCACCTATCCAAAGTGGATGGGCGGACTCGCCATCGTCGGAGGGGTGCCAACCGCAGTCGGAGGCATCGTCATGGCATACACGGGGTTTTCTGGACTAGCGATGGCGATCAATATGCCAGCGAGTTTCTTCCTGCTGATATGGATGTTCACGCTTGGCGTGTTTATATGGCGACAAGGCAGGTTGTCGTCAGGAAACAAAACGGTCCAGTGATTGGAGTAAAGACTTCCTGAGACGCCCCAACGAGGCGTCTCCACAAAAAGGCACTACGGCATGAGGTCGGCAAAATTGATTAGGATATTTTGTCGGAAAAGTGCGGCAGCACCTTCTTGGTGAGCAACTCGAAGCTGCGCATCATCGCCTTCTGCGGCACCAACTCGTTGTACACATACAACCAGAAATACTCCGCCGGGAGTTGCTTCAATATCCGTTCGATCTGGCGGGCCACGGTGTCCGGACTGCCACAGAGCGTCAGGCCACGCTCGCACATCGACTCAAAGGTGTTGGGAATCGTCTTGTAGTCTTCCCCCGGTTTAATCAGCGCGGAATTAAAGCCAAAGGGCTCGAAAAATTTCGTCCAGATAAAACAGCCACTCTCGCGGCCAATCGCCATCGCTTCTTCGTCCGTGTCGGCGACCACCACCTCGCGCGCGAGCCCAATGCCCTTACCCAACGGGAGCGTCTTGCCAATCTCAGCCGCACCGGCCTGACAGGCCCGGAATTGGCCCAGACAAATCTCCGGGTCGCACACGATGGTCACCGGCACCACGTTGTGTCGCGCCGCCCACTTCACCGACGACTCCGAGAAGCTGAACGGCTGAAACAGTGGAGGATACGGCTTCTGGTAGGTTTCCGGGACCGTCCCGATCTCCGTGAGCATGCCCCGCGCATCGACGCCTCGACCATACTGTCGTGTCACTTCATGTGCCGCCCAGAAAGTGTTGGGCGGTGGGATCTGCCAATGCTTGCCGTGATGCGAGAAGGTCGGCTGCGTCCACGCCTTGATGATGATGTCGAAGTGCTCTTCGTACAGCTCTTTCTTGAGCGCCTCATACCGCTCCGGGTCCGTCGCGCTATCGCCCAAGGTATCGTAATGCTGGCCCAGGGTGTTCACCCACCGCGGTTGATACCCACGGGCAAAACCGGCGAACGCGCGCCCTTTCGTGGCTTGGTCAAGAATGGCCACATCCTCGGCGACGCGGAGGGGATTCTGGCTCGGGAGCACCAGGCCGAGCTGCCCAACGCGGAGGTTTTTCGTTTGCATGCCGAGAAACATATCGAGCAGAATCGGATTGGTCGAAACCTCTTCTCCCTCGATATGGAAATGATGCTCGGTGAAAGCGACACCGTAGTAGCCGTGCGCGTCGAGGTACTGCGCTTGTTCGGCGAGATTCCACAGCATGCGCTGATACAGATCGGTGCGGCGTCCCGCCATTCCCTGTGAGATTTCCTGTTTGTTGCCAATACTTGGTAGATAAAAGACGCCAAATTCCATATCGGTCTCCTTCAATGATTATTCCACTCGCGGCGGCTTCACCGCCCTCAAAAGATTATGACTGTCACTAGCGTGCGTGTGATCGGTCGGCACCCTGGGCTACACATAATGCGGTAAGATATCCTTTCCAAACCGTTTGAGCATCAGCTTGACCTGCTCCAGCGGGACATAGCCTTGGTCCGACTGCCAGATAAACCATTCGGGGTTGGCGGTTTCCATCAGGAGGTCCATGCCGCGTCGAATATCACTGGTCGTGCCAACGAGGGCGAAGTGCGCCTTCTCCATGCGTTCCATCGTGCATTCCGACGGTGGCATCGGACGCAGACGTTTCCGCTCTTCCAGGGTCGCGGCCAGGGCCGGATAAAAGAAATACATGAATTTCATAATGGTCCGTCCTCTCTTCTTTCGTTATCCCTTCGGCAAACCGAGCACACGCTCGCCGAGAATGCCGCGTTGAATTTCCGACGTGCCACCAGCAATGGTGTACAGATGCGTACTGAGCGCGCAGTGCATCCAGTAGCTCCCGTCAATGTCGTCCTCACTCTCCGACACAACCTGAGCAGCCGAGCCGAGCAGCGCGGTGGCAAACAGCACGACTCGTTGGTTCAATTCACTCGCCGCCAGTTTCACCATTGAGCTTTCCGGGCCAGGCGGTTCGCCACGCAACTGCCGCGTGAGCTGGCGTAGGCTGGTGTACTTGATGGCTTGACATTCAATATGAAACCGCGCGACTTGTTGCCGAACCGCGGCATCAACCGCGGCTTCCTGTTTCACGACCTTGATGAGCTGCGTAATCACCGACTCCACCGGCGAGAGCACGTCGAAGGTGACCCGCTCGAACATCAGCGTCGTCAACATCACCGGCCAGCCCTGGTTCTTGCCACCAATCAAATTTTCTTTCGGGACCCGCACGTTATCGAAAAAGACCTCGTTGAACTCCGCGTCGCCATTGATCTGTCGCAACGGGCGCACCGTGATCCCTGGCGATTGCATATCGACGATGACGCACGAAATCCCCTTATGTTTCGGCGCGGCGGGATCGGTTCGCGCGAGCAAGAGACAAAACCGGGCGTACTGGGCAAAGGAGGTCCACACCTTCTGTCCGTTGATGACGAAGTCGTCCCCCTCTTCCACCGCGCGGGTTTGTAGCGAGGCAATGTCTGAACCGGCCCCGGGCTCGGAGTATCCCTGACACCAGATTTCCTCGCCGTTGAGAATCGTGGGAATATACCGTTGCTTCTGCGCTTCGGTGCCCCAGTGGATCAACGTGGGACCGGCGATGCGAGTACCCATGAAGTTGGCGATCTCCGGCATGCGCGCACGCACCATCTCTTGTTGATAGATGGTCTGTTCCATCGCGGTCGCGCCACGCCCACCGTAGGCTTTGGGCCAGTGAATGCCGACCCAGCCAGCGCCATGTAACTGACGTTGCCAATCGAGCTGGAGGGCGAACCGTGCGTCTTGATCGAGATGGAGGAATGTCGCGGGGTCGTAGCCCTTGGGTGGGTTCGCCGCGAGCCACGCGCGTAGCTCTTGGCGGAAGGCATCTTCTTGTGGCGAATAATCAAAATCCACGTGCGGTCTCCCCTGTCTGTGTCTGGTGGGGTCCAAAAAGTGTCCCCAGGACATATAATCCGTAGGACTTATTGTCAAGCGCGAAATTTTTCGTTACAAGAGGCCAGTTTCTTTCACGCCAAAAGCACATCCATGAAAACGCAGACGCCAGCGCTCCCACCCAAGAAACGGGCAAAATCCACGGTCGCCGCCGAACTGCAAGAGTTTTTCTATCCCATCCACTACCAAGTCGGGATGGCATTAGAGGATGCGTTGCGCGGCGGGCTGCTGACGCGCAAGCAATCCGCCATTTTGTGGATGATTCGGTCCGCTGGTGAAGCGCGTCGCCAGATGCGCCGCAAGGACATCGTGCAGTCGATGCAAAGCTGGTTCGAGGTCACCAATTCCGGCTTGAGCAAGGCGATTCGCGGCATGGCACGCGCGCCACTGACCTTGGTCGAGATCACCGAAGACCCACACTCCGCCAGGGAAAAGCTCATCACGCTGACCCCCAAGGGTGAAGAGTTTGTCGCGGCGATGGCCGCGCGGGGAGAAGTTTTTCTCCACGACGTCGTCCAACACCTGCCCGTGAACGTCACTCGTGGTGGAGTCGAATACTTGCAACAGTTGACCGCGGCTTTCAATCAGTCACGCGCGGTGAAAGGGAAGCCGGGCGCAAAACGCTAGAGAGCAGACTTGGCTGCGATAGCAACCCACAGAGCCCTTCAGGAGGCGGCGTATTGGGAGCAGCTTTACGCCGCTGTCAAGGCGGTACGGAATGAGGGCACCGTAGAGGCGGAATTTGTCGCGACCTTTATCCTACCGGTCGGGGCGGTCCGTCGGGTTGATGAGCCACAACCCAGTGGGAGCGCATGTCCGACTCTTGAGAGGAAAGTACGTTCGCGTGCTTGCGAAGCTGGAGGTGCTCACGCGCGCGCGACGTGGGCGGTCGGGCAGCACGCCGCGCGCTTACCCTAGTTCTTCTGGTTCGATCACCTCAATCCCCGACTGACGGAGAGCTTGGGCACGCTGACTATGAATGGACGCCGTGGCAAGGATGACACGAGTGGGAGTAACGCCCGTGGTTTCCGTGTAGAGTCGGCGCTTGCGCTCCAAACGTTCCAAGATAGTGGGGCCCACACTCGCGGCGATCTCGACCAAAATGTGCTGATGGTCAAAGATCAACACATCAAACTGTTCGCCGGCAATCACGCGCTGCTCAACCTTAACGCCAAAGGACTGCTCTAATATGGCGGCGATGGTCTGCCGAAACAGACTCTCATTACGGATCCCCCAGCGGGCGCCAAGCCGATCAATGGCTTGATGAAGTTCTTTGAACCCTGCCTCCATCCGCCCTTCCAGGGTATTGAAGCGTGCGTCAACCTGCTCGAAGCGGTGGTCAACCTGCTCGAAGCGGCGGTCAACCTGTTCAAGGTGACGATCAATCTGCTCAAGGCGGAGATCAACCTGATCAAGGCGACGATCAACCTGCTCAAAGCGGCGGTTCACATCAGTACGAAAGTCCCGCATCTCAGCCAGGATCGTCGCCACCTCTTCCTTCCGCACCAATATCTTCAGAAACACGTTGTAGATCATCGGTTCCAGGTCTGGACGCCGTTCCAGCAAGTCAGGGAGCTGCCGACCGAAGGTTTCGACCAATTCTTCATCACTGAGCCGTACCATCGCATTATTCCTTTCGCGTACCACACTACAATAGTGGGAAGAACGCATTTGTCCACACTTATGGTGGCGAACCGTAGCACGACCGAGGAATGATGCGTGAAGCCCGATCATCCACCCTCATCAACTTTGAACGAGAGCGGTCTCGCCTTGATGCTCTTCCAGATCAGTTGCGAGTAGTCCTTCCTATCCAGCAGATGAAACAAGATGGCGCTGTACGGAGTCTTGGTGAAGATGGCCGCGTATTCCTTGCGTGTGGTCGCCGTAGAGGCGTCGAAAATCCGTCGCGCCGCACGCTCAATGTCGTCGTACTGCCCACGCAGGTGGCTCACTGTCTGTTGGAGCCACCGGTGAAACTCGTCGGGCACCCGCTCCACTAGACTCACCATGTCGGCCCCGGTCATCAGGTACTCTTCCAGGATCATCTTCTCACTCACGCCCGTCAGCAGTCGATGGAGCCGCACGTATTCGGCGCATTTCACCTTCACCCGCAGGCCACTGGCGAAACGGACCACGAACCCTTCACTGTTCTCCCAGTCGAGCGCTCGCAGTGACGTCACATCGGTCACACCCTCATGTTTCTTGGCCACGGGAAACCCAATATCGATCAGCGGAAATTCGCGCCCCGTGGCGGTGTCGATGATCGCTAGCAGCACCAGCTCGCGTCGATCCCCATAGTTCACGACGATACGATTCTCTGGATAGATAATCTCAAACAGATACGTCAGCCGCCGATCCAGACTAGAGAGGTCGTAGGTACGGAGTAGCTCGGTCGCGATCTGGGACTGTGGGCTCTCGAAACTGCCACGTGTGGAGATGTAGGGTTCGTCGTCGAGCCAATAGAGAATTCCCAGCGAGCCGTCGAGTTTTTCGTAGACCTCGAACGGTTCGTCGGGGAGCTGCTCCACCTGCTCCAGATTGAAAAACTTGGTGAAGGGGCGCGCGAGAATGGTCCCCTCATGGTCGGCGATCAAGCCTCGACAGGTCAGCGTGGTGTGATTCCACAGTCCCGCATACTGCGCTCTCGCCGTGTAATTATAGATGTGCAGCGGCGCGGTCGGATGCGAGCGCACGGAGATGTAACCCTCCTCCACCATTTGGCGCAGTTCGGCCAGCTCATGGACGTTAGTGACGATCTTCATAATCAACCTTTAGGACTTCCTCGCAAGCTTCCGCGAAAAGAGCCTCTCCGTGGGCAATAGCATGAAGTTCAGCCAAAGTGGAATTGCCGACGGATTGGAGCGTGTCGCGAAACAGAGCGGAAACCCATCAGGGACCAGCTCCCCCTGATTCGGCATGTCGGCCCCGGTCATCAGGTACCTCTCTAGGATCATCTTTTCGCTCATTGGCGGACATGAGCATTCCCGGTTACGTTTTCTCTCTGGCTTGTCCCAACGTCCCGTGCTACCGTTGCCCGACCAATCTTGATGGTGTGGAGGTAGCGGATGTGGACGAGGAAGGTGAGGTTTCTCTTGGGGAAAACCCTGATCATTGTTGTCCTGTTGTTTCTCAATGCCTGTAGCGCGCAGAAGTCTTCCGTGGACGATGCGTTCCTCGTTGATGGCAAAGACCCATTTGATGACGCATTCTTCGCCGATTCGCCAAAGTGGGACAGCTCTGTCCTAGAACAGAGCGAAGTGCTCTCTTCAACCGAAGCCACGAAAGAGTGGGATGAACAGATGAAACAGTTGGAGGAGCCGAAAACTTTTCAGGAAAAGGCCGAAGAAGCACTCTTCAGCACCGCCCTCATTGGCGGGATGGTGGCAAAGATGATCTTTCTGCCGTTCTTAGGCTTGTGACGATCCAGCGTGGCGCGCGGTGTGAGTGCCCACGAGAAAGATCACCAGCGCGCCGGTAATACAGCCACTGCCACACAGATACATGGCGCTGAAGCCAATGTGGGTGGCGATGGTGCCCATCAGTATCCCGCCCAGTCCCATGCCCAAGTCGAGCCCTTGGCCAAAGGTGCTCATGCCCAACCCTCGCCGTTCGGGCGAGAGGCGATCACTCATAAACGCGCTCAGTCCTGGTTGCGCGAGACCAAATCCCAGGCCGTAGAGAATCACTCCGAGATAGAGAGTAGAGATGGGCTCGTCGTGGAGACGCGTCGGCTGGCGTCACTCGTCTGACTCTCCCCAGCCGTGGCGAACAGTCTCATCACCAAGAGCGGCCCATGCGGTATCCTCGGCGACTTCTTCCTGGTCTAAAGCGCGGTAATATCGCTCAATCGCTTG
>JANMSE010000163.1:0-12937 GCA_031389045.1 Deltaproteobacteria bacterium
GCGGGCGAATTCGCGCCGCGTGCGGCCAAGTACGACGAAGAAGCCTCTTTTCCGTATGAGAACTATGCGCGTCTTCGTGAGAGTGGCTACACGACCTTGACCATTCCCGAAGAACTTGGCGGACTCGGCGGAACTCTGCTCCAGCGGGTCAAAGCTCAGGAACGTTTGGCTGAGGGCTGTGGCGCGACATCCCTGGCAATCAACATGCACTTCAATGTGCTCGGCATCCTGATCGCGCTGTGGGAGAAATTCAAGGATCCAAAAGTCACGGCCAAGATTCAGCGCGTCGCCAAGGAACGCTTGATCTGCGGCGGGTCGGGCTCGGAACCGGATAACTCCATCATCCTGCTCCGGCCTCGCACCACGGCGACACGCGTGGATGGCGGGTGGATCATCAATGGACGCAAAATTTTCAGCACGCAGAGTATCGCCATTGATCTCTACTTCGCCGAAGCCACATGGGAAGACGCGCCGCAAGGGCCGACGATTCTGACGTTCTTCATTCCGCCGCGCGACACGCCGGGCCTGGTCTTCAAGGACGATTGGAACACGATGGGGATGCGCGCTTCGGCGTCGCGCAGCTCAGAACTCAAAGAAGCGTTCATTCCTGATGATACCGTCGTGCTGCAACGCTCGGCGACGAAGCGCAGTGAGATTAGCGGTGTGTTCCTGCGCGCGCCGTTCACGATTGGCGCGCCCTATATTGGCATCGCGGTCGCGGCCCGCAACTTCGTGGTGGAATTCATGCGGGATCGTCCTCGCTATCCCCTCAAGAAACCGATGAGTTATTTACCGAGTGTGTACAACAAAGTCGGCGAGATGGACCTGCTCATTGAGACCGCGCGCGCGATGATGTGGAAAGCGGCGGCGGAGGTGGAAGTAGAAAATCCACGCACGTGGGCCCGCAAGAGTGTCGCCGCCCGCATGGTGGCGATTGAGAACTCGGTGAAAGTCGTGGATTTGGCGCTGCGGACCGTCGGCGGCTCGTCGTATTTCAAGAAGCTGCCGCTGGAACGCTATTTCCGCGATGTGCGCGCTGGACTCTTTCACCCATTCGATAGTGACGAGACGTTGGAATTCCTGGGCAAGAGCGCGTTTGGCATTCCGATGACGGAGGATGATACGGGGTTGTTATAGATGCCGAGCTGGGAGGGAACTTGCTCTCTTTTGAGAAAAGTGGGAGAGAAATTTCCTTGCCGCGAGCCTGATCGCCGCGATTCAGTCATCAAGATGTCCGTTTTCAAGCACCCGCGCGTAGCGGAATGTGGACGCCGCGCGACGTACCTCACGAGTGGATGTGGATAATGAATACTCCTTCCTCCTCCTCTTCCGTGGCCCGCGCGGATGTGGGACCGACTTCGCCTCTGCATCGTGGAGTCATCGGCATCGGGCACCTGCTCTTTCTTGTTCGCGACTACCTGTTTCCCGTGCTCTTTCTCGTGTTGTTGTGCACCACTTGGCCACGCCTCCCTTTCGCGAGCGTGCGTGGCGATTGGTGGATGGACCTCTGTGGGTTAGCGGTCGCCGCGCTGGGACAAGGCTCGCGGATTCTGGCCACCAGCTCTGGTGACAACATTCGCCGTGGGGGACGCAAGAAACACGTGAGCGCGGAGACCTTGATCCAGGGTGGGTTCTTCGCACAGTCGCGCAACCCGCTCTACTTGGGAAATCTGTTGATCTTCTGTGGTCTCACGGTGATCGCCAACAGCTATGCTTGGTACTTCCTCGCGCTCCCGGTGGTGATTGGTATCTACTGGGCGATTGTATTGGCGGAGGAGGACTTTCTCGCGCGCCGCTTTGGCGAACCGTACGCCCACTACTGTCGCACGGTGAATCGGTTTCTGCCGAAGTTGACCGGCATGCGTGCCGCGCTCGCCGATTGCCACTTCGACTGGCCACGGATCGTGCGTAAGGAGTCGCGTATCGCCTGTTCCTGGCTCTCGATGGCGGTAGGCTTATTGATCTGGGAGCGATGGCAGCGTGGGGAGTTGGCCACTCGTGGCATTGAAGGCTTCGATCTTGTGATCGTTTTCACGGTCCTTGGTGTTGGCTACGCGCGAATACGATGGGGCGGGAAATCGGAATAAGTGGGAGGGGCGAATAATCATTCACCCCTCCATAGCGCGAACGAGTCAGCCGGTTGTACGACCTGGCAGGATTGCGTATGTAGTGGGGACCAACCCTAAACCAAGGAGGGCCTTCATTATGCAACCGCGTGGACTTCGTAGCAGTATTACCACCCAAGGCCGACGCATGGCCGGAGCCCGTGCCCTGTGGCGCGCCACGGGCATGAAAACCGAGGACTTCAAGAAGCCGATCATCGCCATTTCGAATTCGTTTACCCAGTTCGTCCCCGGCCATGTTCATCTTCATAACGTCGGCCAGCGCGTGAAGGCCATTATTGACGCCAATGGGGGCTACGGGGTCGAGTTCAACACCATCGCGGTTGATGACGGCATCGCGATGGGGCACGACGGCATGCTCTATTCACTCCCCAGCCGCGAACTGATCGCCGACAGCGTCGAGTACATGGTCCAGGCCCATGTCGCCGACGCCATGATCTGTATCTCTAACTGTGACAAGATCACTCCGGGGATGATGCTGGCGGCGCTGCGCCTCAATATCCCCACCATCTTCGTGTCCGGTGGCCCAATGGAAGCCGGCAAGACCGAATTGTCCACCGGCCCGGCCAAGCTTGATCTCGTCAACGCCATGATCGGCGCGGGCGATGACTCCATCAGTGATGAAGACGTGACCAAGATGGAGGAAGAAGCGTGCCCGACGTGTGGATCGTGCTCCGGGATGTTCACCGCAAACAGTATGAACTGCCTGAATGAAGCGATTGGTCTGGCCTTACCCGGCAACGGCACGATCCTGGCGACGCATGGGTTGCGGTGGGAGCTGTTCGAACGCGCCTCCAAACGGATCATCGAGATGGCGAAAGCCTACTACATCGACGGTGATGAGTCGGTGTTGCCGCGCAGCATCGCGACCTTCGAGGCATTCGAGAACGCGATCACGTTGGACATCGCGATGGGGGGATCGACCAACACGGTGCTCCACCTGTTGGCCGCCGCGCAAGAAGCTGGGGTCAATTTCACGATGAAGGATATTGACCGATTGTCCCGCCAGGTGCCGTGTATTTGTAAGCTCGCGCCGGCATCGGCGAAGTATCATATTGAAGACTGCGCGCGCGCCGGTGGGATCGCGACGATCCTGGGCGAACTGGAGCGCGGGGGAAAACTGCATACCAACGTGATGACGGTGACGGGCGACACCATCGGCCAGATGATCGAGAAGAACGATATTCGGCGTGAGCAGACGGACGAGTTCGCCGCGCGACGGAGCCTCGCGGCTCCAGGCAACGTGCACACCAAGGAAGCCTTCTCACAGAACAAACAGTTTGCCACGGCGGATCGGGATTCGATCAACGGCTGCATCCGCGCGGTGGAATTCGCCTACAGTCAGGATGGCGGGCTCGCGGTGCTGTACGGCAATATCGCCCAGGATGGCTGCATCGTAAAAACCGCTGGCGTGGACGAGTCGATTTGGGTGATGGAAGGACCGGCGCGGATTTATGAGTCGCAAGAAGCCGCCTGCGTCGCGATTCTCGGCAATCAGCTCAAGCCGGGCGATGTCGTGGTGATTCGCTATGAAGGGCCACGCGGCGGACCGGGGATGCAAGAGATGCTGTATCCCACGTCCTATATCAAGTCGAAACATCTCGGCACCAAGTGCGCGCTGGTGACGGATGGCCGGTTTAGTGGCGGCACGAGTGGGTTAGCAATTGGCCACGTGTCGCCCGAAGCGGCGGAAGGGGGCACCATCGCGCTGCTTGAGGAAGGCGACCGCATTCGCATCGACATTCCCAATCGGTCGATCAATGTGTTGCTGTCGGACGAGGTGTTAGCGGAACGGCGCAAGAAGATGGACGCGAAAGGGGCGAAAGCCTATAAGCCCGTCAATCGCGACCGTCCGGTATCGGTGGCGCTACGGGCCTACGCGGCGATGACCACGAGCGCGGCGTATGGCGCGGTGCGCGATGTGACGCAGGTGGAGCGGAAGCGATAAGAGTTTCGGGTTTCGAGTTGCAAGTTCCGAGTTTTAAGTCCCCTCTCCCGGCTGGGAGAGGGCTAGGGTGAGGGGGATAAGAGGATTACCGATTTTGATCGGCAAAATTCATAAAGCCATTTTTCAGCAGGGCAGCCCGATGTGGCTGCCCTTTTTTGTTCAATCTGCGCCTGCGCTTCCACGCTATTCCCCGCGCTTCGTCCCGCCCGCCACAATTTGCTCCACCAACGAACGCAGGGAATGATGCCCCTGCTGGTCTTGTAGCCACGCGTGCATGCCAAAGTGGAGTGGATCTGGCCATTGGCCAAACTCGACCCATGCATGTTCGGCCACTTCCCAGTTGGGCGCCGGATGAAATTCTTCGTCCACCAGCACCGTGTAATTGTGATACACAAATTGTGTGGCGCTATCGCGGTAGGTGTAGCACAGGTGGAGGTCGGCGGTGTGGAGCGAGATGCCGAGTTCCTCGTGGATTTCACGCAAGAGCGCCTCTTCAGGATTCTCGCCGTGGTCAATCGCGCCACCAATCGTGCCCCAGGTGCCCGGTTGTAACACGCGCGACGAGCGTTGAGCGAGCAGTAACCGTCCACTGTCGCGGGCGAGCACAATGCCACCCGCGCCACCGAAGGCACCCCAAAAGCCAGTCTGCGCGAATGCCTTGCTATGCGTGGTCCAATCGTCAACATGCTGAATCAACCGATCCGTGAGTTTGCCCATGTGTGTGTCTCCTGCAGCAGCATTCAGCTCTCAGCCTTCAGCTTTCAGCTTTTGATGAAGTCTTTCGCTCCTCTTCTTTTTGCTGACCACTGAGCGCTTCTTTTGCTGGCTGACTGCTGAAAGCTAATAGCTGAACGCTTATTTCCCATCAGTATTCGCGGCCTTGCATTATCACAGAGATAGCGGAAGATTGCACCTGTTTACCGTCAACGTGGGAGAGGGGCCATGCCATTGAAAACCATCGCGCATTATTTCGATTACAAAAGTCCCTACGCGTATCTCGCGCAGGAAGAGACGTTTCGCTTGCAAGAGGACTTCAACATTGAGGTCGATTTCGTGCCCTATACGCTGGATATTCCCAGCTATCTGGGGTCGGCTGAAGTGGACGAGGCCGGGCGGGTGCTGGCCGAGAGCCGCAATGCCCATCAATGGCGCCGGGTGCGCTATAGCTACATGGACTGTCGTCGTGAGGCGAGTCGTCGTGGGTTGACGTTGCGGGGCCCACGGAAAATTTTCGATTCCTCGCTTGCCCACATTGGTATGCTCTACGCTAAACAGCGGGGCGATTTTCGTCTTTATCATAATGCTGTCTTCGAGCGATTCTGGCGGCGAGAACTCGACATCGAGAATCCGCTGGTCGTGAAGCAGGTGCTCGACGAAGTTGTTATCGACACCTCGGATTTTCTCTCGTATCTCAATGGCGCGGGTCGCCAGGAGCACGACCGGTTACGGGCTGAAACCGAAAACCTTGGTGTGTTTGGCGTGCCCAGCTATGTTGTGAACGGTGAACTCTTCTGGGGAGCCGAGCGCATTGTGCGCGTGCGTGAGCGACTTGCCGCGGAGGCCGGGGAGCAGGGAAGGGAGTAGAATCTGGTCCTTCATTTACCCTGGGCTCGGACGAACTGACGCCGGTCGATACTTGGCGATTCTCTTCGTGTACAAGCGAACCCGTGAGGCGCTGATTTTGAGCGCCCGCAATATGGCTCCCAAGGAGCGCAGACAATATGGCAAAAAATAAAGCAAGGACTCCCACCCCAGCGAAATCACTTGATGAGCTTGTCGCATATTTCGACACCCACGATCTGGGCGACGATTGGGCGCTGATGCCCAAGGCTCGGTTCGACATTGATATTCAGAAAAGAACACATCTCGTTGCCATTGACGAAGAACTTATAGAGCGACTCGCGGCTATAGCAAAAGTTCAGCATGTTCCGGCTGAAACCTTGATTCATGTTTGGCTGAAAGAAAAGGTGCGTGAGGCAAGCTGAGCCATAAGTGATCGTCTCGTGGTTCGTTCCGGCAGAAAAATCATAAGGTGAGTTCTGCGCCACCCCTGGAACTTACCGCCGCACCAATTCGGCTTTGCTGGCAATGATGGCGGCCAGCTCCTTTCGTTTTGCTTTTTGCAACTCCGGGTCGGTTTCAGAAAAGGGCCAGCCTCGGATCACGGCATGGCGTGGTGGGGGTTCCTCCGCGATGACCTCAAGCTGTGCGGCTCTGACCTGACTGGCCTTGCAAATGGCGGCGGCGTGGAGATTCCGTCCGCCGGCCGCATGCTCGCTCCCGATTGCCCATAACCGGTCTCGTGGTTCGCTGCCATGACGGAAGACGGAGGTTTCTTGGTCATTGGGACTGGGCAGGAACGCGGCGGGTTTGACCATGCGGGCGTTGAAATGGCTCGACGACGTGAGATACCTGGCGAGGTCTTCGTCCTCGGCGATGATCTCGTCAAGACCAGATGGCAGTGTTGCCATGATTCATAATCTCACGGATACCGGCGACGATTCGGGATGGAATGCTCTCCCCATCGAATCGGGCCACCCCATGTCCCCTGTCCGTACCATCCACCCACGCATAAGCCAAGCGGTTGGTCGCGCCCACACTAAGGGAAAAAAGACGGTGCCGTGACTGAATCCAGTCCAACGAGATCGAACCATCCGGCTCTGGGGCGAATTCGGGAAGGGGTAAATTGTCGGGCAGTACGCGAATACATTGCACTGCCGTGCGAACCGCTACCCAATCAATGGGGGCGGCGTCATTACCGTCCCAGCCCGTTTCCGCGCACTCATTCGCGAGAACCGTTATTTGTGAGATGGCGACGCTTTTCGCGCCAAAGAACACTTGCGACCGTTCGCGGAATGCGATGACCTCGCTAGCGGACTTGCACGCCGACTGAGCTTCCGCGGAGATGGCGCTGTTGCCGAGCGCATAGAACTGCAGGTCCGCGTACCCCGCCGAGGTGGTGCTTAGTGTTGGAAGAGGTTTAAGCATTGTTCCGTCAATGTGTTGTGAAAGAGACGATTTTTCAAGCCCCGTAATGACTGTATTTTCGCCACAAGCCAATCCCAGTTTGTGGGTTCCTCTGTCGCAGCGCTCGTTACGCAAATGTCGAGGAGGATTGGAAGCCCATCGTTCTCCGGTGGTTGAGAGGTCAGAACACTATCCACACGATCGCCGGTCTCCATTTTCATCGCGCTATATTGGTTCAGGAAGCTCCTGAGTCGTAGACTATCTTCGTCTGGAAGCCTCGGTCCTACTTTGAGATAATCCTCTAAATTTACACGTCCGTCAGTGAGAGGCAGCACGATGCGGTTGATGTAGCGGAGGCGCACGGCGCGAATCTGGATGGGTGCGACAATGGTTGCGAACAGACCCCACACTCTTTTGATCTCCGGCAAATAGTCATCAAGACTTGTGTATGGAGCCAACCGGTTAAAGGTGAAGCCTTGCATTCGTACTTGGACAAGCTGTTGCTCATTTTCCTTGAGGAATTGCAAGGCTTGAAGCCGATGTTGAGCGGAAACCTGGAGCGGCTGATCCATCTTTTGTTCAATGCGAGCCTCCTCAAGGAACAGCGCGTGGAACTTTGGATACTGATCCAGGAGCGCCTCGCCGAATGGCTTTTGCACTGTGGCGAGGTCGAAGGTGGGAGGCATGTCACAGTCAACATCTACTACCGCTTCCACGATTGGTGGATGCAAAAATTTTACGTGAGAGATGCTCATGGATGTTTCATCCGATGTGGGATACAAAGTCGTCGTCGGGTGGGATATGCGCCACCCGACAACACTCCGATTATATCCGCACCGTCCCCTCCGGCTCCGCGATCACGCGATTCTCGATCTCGCCAAGTTTATCAATGGCGATTTTCACGACGTCGCCGGGCTTCAACCACTTCGGCGGGTTCATGGCCACCGCGACTCCGCCTGGCGTACCCGTGGAAATCACGTCCCCTGGCTCCAGGGTAAACGCGGTTGTCAGATGTTCGACTAAGTCAAAAGCGTTGAAGAGGAGTTGGCTGGTGTTCGAGTTCTGCCGCAGCTCACCATTCACCCAGGTTTTGAGTGCCAGCGTGTGCGGGTCGCCCACTTCATCCGCGGTGGTGATCCACGGGCCTAACGGGCAGTGCGTATCCCACGATTTGCCCATCGTGAAGGTCGGCACCCGGCGTTGCCAATCGCGCACGCTCACGTCATTCACGATCGTGTAGCCGACGATCACTTCATGCGCGCGATTTTTCGGGACGTGGCGACAGTAGCGGCCAATCACCACGCCGAACTCGCCTTCATAATCGAGCTGCTCTGACTCGCGTGGTAAATAAATGTCCCCGCGTGGACTAGTGATCGCGGTGGATTGCTTGTTGAAGATCATCGGCACTTCGGGGGTTTTGTTGCCGGTCTCGGCGATGTGATCCTTATAATTGAGACCCACGGCGAGGATTTTTGGTGGCCGTAAAATGGGCGCTTCGAGCTTGACGTCCTTCAGGGCCACACGAGTCGAGCTACCGCCCAGTGCCTGTTTGGCCGTGGCTAACGCGGCGGCTCCCGCCGCCAAAAAGGCGCACATCTCGCGGGGCAGAGCGGGCGCGGCCACCGAAAGATCCACGATGCTGTCTCCATCCAGAACGCCGATTCTGGTTGCGTTTCCTTGCGTGAACGTGACGAGTTTCATACTGTCCTCCTTTGCTTCGTCGCTATGGCGAGTTCTTATAGCACTTTTCCCTGAGCGGGCTGAACAGGGGAGCGGGGTCGTCACCGTGGGTGCTACCGTTGCATTTCCGAGCCTGGTCGGGCATGGGGTAAGGAACTTTTCACATTGTCGTCTGGATGGAGGAGAAAACGCATGAAGCCATTGAGCGGTCTCATTGTTCTCGACCTGACACGATTCTTAGCCGGTCCCTATTGCACGCTGCTGCTAGGTGGACTCGGCGCGGAGGTGCTGAAAATCGAGCCCCCAAAGGGTGAGGACCAACGCTTCCGTCCGCCGTTCGCCGGACCAAAGGGGGCGAGCATTAAGAAACAAACCGAGGAGGACGTTGGACTGTCGTTTCTCCATCGCGCGCGCAACAAGAAGGGGCTCACGCTGAATCTGCGTCATCCCCAGGGCAAAGACATGTTCTTGCGGCTTTGCGAGAAGGCGGATGTGGTCGTCGAGAATTTCGCCGCTGGGACGATGGACCGCATGGAGCTGGGGTTTCCCGTGTTGCATGCGCGCAACCCACGACTGATTCTCTGTTCGATTTCTGGCTTTGGACAGAGTGGCCCGCATAGTGAGTGGCGGGCGTATGATCCGATCATTCAAGCCGCGAGCGGGATCACCAGCGTCACGGGCTATGCGGACCGCGACCCGGTACGGTGCGGCGCGGCGATTAGCGATACCACCACACCGCTCTATGGCGTGATCGGGATTCTGTCGGCTTTGCAACTGCGCGAGAAGACTGGCCAAGGAGAATGGGTGGACATGTCGATGCAAGACGGCTCATTTTTCTTGCTGCCGGAGATCATGGAATTTCTCGCGGCTGGGGATGAACCGCAACGGCTGGCGAATGCGCATGTGAGCGGCGCGCCGTTCAATGTCTATCGCGCGCAAGATGGGTTTGTCTCGCTCTGCGCGGTGACGCAGAACGACTGGCGCAAACTCCTGGCGGCTATCGGGCGCACGGAGTTAGAAGGTGATCCACGGTTCGCCAATTTGATTAGTCGCCGGGACCATCGTGACGTGGTGGATGGGATCGTGCAGGACTGGATCGGGCAACACACCGTCACTGACGCGGTGGATCATTTACAAAAGAGTCAGGTGCCCGCCGGGCCGGTGCTGAGTCCGCGGGAGTTGCTGCATGATGAGCACATCAAATCCCGTGGCATGATCGTGGATATGCAACTCCCGCGCGGCGGCAACATTCCGGGGGTGAAAGGTATCGGCATGCCGATCAAGTTCATGCGCAACCCGGTGACCTTCGATCAACCGGCTCCGGCGGTTGGTGAGCATAACGAGGAGCTGTACGAACGGCTGCTTGGGATGGACCGCTCGCAAGTCGCCGCTCTGAAAGAACAAGGGATTATTTAACGAAAAGGAGTCTCTCGTGTCTCTCACATTGCTTGGCATTTCCGGCAGTCTGACGAAAGGCGGTAGCACCAGGGCGGTGATCGACGCCGCGCTGCTGGCCGCGAAAACACGCTACCCGGACATCACCACTGACGTTCTCGATCTGCGTGATGTCACGCTCTCATTTTGTGACGGTCGCCCACTGGACGACTACCCTGATGATACATCCAAGGCGGTCGCGCGGATTCAAGCCGCCGATGCCTACATCATCGGGACGCCCATCTATCGTGGGTCCTACACCGGCTCGCTCAAGAATTTGCTCGATCACGTTCCAGTGGAAGCCATGATGGGAAAAGTGGCGGGCCTGCTCGTGAATGGCGCGACGGATCATCACTATCTCAGTATCGACCAGGAACTGCGCCCGCTGCTGATGTGGTTCAACCTGCACCTTGTTCCTGGCAGCGTGTACGTGCGTGGCAATCAGATGCAGGGCACGACTATTAGCGATGAGCAAGCACGGGAGCATGTGCGGCTGTTAGGAGAGGCGGTGATTGATCTCACCCAACGCCTCACTGGAAGTTTGCAAGGACCACCGCCGTTGAGTTTGTGGGGGCGGCGGCGGGCGTGAGAAGCGTTTAGCTATCAGCTATCAGCGGTCAGCCAGAAAGGGAAACTCGGGGAGTTTTACCGCCTTCTGATACGAGTCAAATCCCCCAGAGTGAGTAGATCATTGTTTTTGCTGAAAGCTGATAGCTGACGGCTGAGCGCTTACAGTAAACCTTGCCCTGACGTAGCGGAAGGTGGTAGGAGGCAAGGCAGGGGAATGAAACCTCGACCAGACAATACAAAAAGGAGGATTGTTATGAGTCGTACCTACAACGTGATTGACGCGGATGCCCAAAATGCCGCCATGAGCCATCGGGTTGCTCGCTTCGGCGATCTCAAGCCGATTGATTACTCCAGTTTCATCAAGAACTATAAGCCGGATGGCACGCAGGGGTATGCGTTGGTGGGCCGCGCTGGGAAGACTCTTCCCGCCATTGAGGGGGAACATGGATTCACGATGGCTGTGAACAAAGTCAGCCCCGGCAAAGGAGCACCGCTACACAGCCACCCCAAGCCAGAAGTGTTTGTCGTGCTGTCCGGTCAATGTTCATTCTTCTGGGGAGACGAGGGGAAGAATGAAGTGACCCTGGGACCGTGGGATACGATCTCTTTTCCCGCTGGCACCAAGGAGGGGTTCCTCAATGTTGGGCAGGAAGAGGCCGTGTTGCTCGTGGTCCTGACGGGCTCGGAAATTGGTGAGGTGACGTTCGCTAAAAACCCGGCGCAAGAAGCCCGCGCGTAGGAAGCGCCGTTATTCAGAAAAAGGAGGGAATCTCGCATGGCACGTGTTCCGTATGTGGAAAAAGAGAACGTGACTGGTGACGCCAGAGCGCTGTACGACAGCTTTGAGAAGCAGTTCAAGGTGTCACGGGTACCGAACGTCGTGAAAGCGCTGTCCAATAGTCCGGCGTTGGCGGCCAAGGTGTTTCCGTTAGCCAATTACTTTATGAACGAGTCGTCGCTCAGTCCGCGGCGACGTGAACTCGCGGTGCTGATTCTGATGAAGCGGTTGAACTGCGAGTATGGCTTCGTGCGGCATATCGACATCGCTGAGCGTGTTGGACTGACCAGGGAGCAGATCGACAACGTTGGATCGTATAGCACCAGCTCGTTGTTTAGCGATGAGGACAAGTTAGTGCTGCGGTACGCGGAAGAACTGACGCAGAAAGCCAAAGTGGAGGATGATCTTTATCGCCAAGTGCAAGAGCGCCTTGGGCAGAAAGAAGTCATCGAACTGACTGCGGCGACATCCTTCTGGAACATGATGGCGCGCAACCTCAACGCGCTCCAAGTCGAGTTGGAGCCGGAGGGGCGATAACGCCATGACGGTACGCGGGGTAGTAGGGACCACCCCGCGGTCTTGAGTTCCCTTACCAAGTCCACGAAACAAAACGTCTGAAAACAAAGGGGGAGCCTCATGTCGGCAACAGTTACCGTCGAAGAAGCCCAGGCGCACTTGGCGGAACTGGTCTCCGATCTCGCCCCTGGTCAAGAAATTATCATTACGGAAAACAATCAACCCGTCGCCACACTGACTGGCCAGTGTGCACGTGCGCACCAGCCACGGCAGCCAGGAAGTGCAAAAGGACAGTTGATTATCGTGGCCGACGATGACGAGCTAGCCGCCCTGAAGTTGAAATCCCAACCCCCCAGCCAACCGTGCACGCAAAGGGTTTCTGTGGCGCGGCGGTGATACTCGCATGCCTAAGCGCCCTCTGGCATATAGCGAAGCCAGCGTCCGAGCAAGCAGTAGTTGAGCGAGGGAATGCCAAACATGCGCTTCAGGAATAGATTCCAAAGGTCCATGACCAGAGTCGCGCCCATACCAATGGCAACTGCACCAAGGATGGAGTTTGCTTCAATGCTCATGACCTACCTCGAAATGGATGCTGCCACCTAACGCCCCCGCGCACCGCGAGCTGCCCACACGCGGCCTTTCGGCTTTTTCACATCCGCAACCGGGCAGCGATGCGGTGGCGCGGATTGATACTCATCCAGGCCTCCTTTGCTGCGAGTGGCAGCGGTAGGATGGCTGTACCTAAAATTCACCCCCACAAGGAGGCCCGGATGAATTTCCATACGCGGCAGCATAACCATTATTGCGGCATCGATCTACATGCGAAGGCAATGTACGTCGGTATTCTCGATCAAAGTGGCACGAAACTCGTCCACAAAAATCTCCCAACAACGCCTGAAGCATTTTTGCGGCTCATTGCGC
>JANMSE010000602.1:0-1528 GCA_031389045.1 Deltaproteobacteria bacterium
CAGTAGTCAGTAGTCAGTAGTCAGTAGTCAGCATGGGGAAGTGTCTTTTGGTCCTGACTACTGGCTACTGACTACTGGCTACTTTTTCTCACGCCTTTATCTGAGCCAATCGCTCGCGCAGTTCCTCCAGTCGTTGGCGGACCGTGCGAATTTTCTCTTCCAGCACCTCGTGCTTTTCGCGAATAACGGCAAGCCGGCGTCGCAGGTCCGCTGCCCGATCGAGCCCTAGGGCTTCATTGTGATGGGCGAGTTCCTCCTCCATGGTCTCAATGCCCCGTCCCATCTTGATCGTCTCAACCATCCAAAACCGGTATTCCGCCTCTAGCGCCTTGAGGTTCTGTTCAATCTCGCTTTTGGTGTGCATGCCGTTGCTCCTCTCTCGCGGAATTTCAGTGTATACGTCCCGTCTCGACTGGGAGCAAGACGGCGGACCACAAGCGCCTTTCACACCCCGCATCCTTTCTGGTAAGGTGCCGCCAGACTTGAGAAGGGGGATTCGCACATGAGCGGCGTGAAAATCGGTATCGGGTTTGGTTTGTGGCGCTTGGGCATGCCTAGCCCAACCACTATTTGTGACTATGCCGAGCGGGCTGAAGCCGTCGGCATCGACTCCATCTGGCTGTCTGACCACATTGTGTCGCGCATTCCAGATTTGGACATCACCTGCATTATGTCCATGTTCGCGGCTCGCACGAAGAAGATCAAAATGGGCCCCAGTGTCCTCACCCTCCCGGCGCGCGACCCCGTGCAGGTCGCCAAAACTTATGCCACGCTCGACTACCTCACCGGGAGTTGCAACCGAGTGATTCTGGCGGTCGGCCTGGGCAGCGATCCGCGTGATAGCATCGCCTGTGGCATCAATCCCGACGAACGGGCGAAACGGATGGAAGAAGGCGTGCAGGTGCTGCGCAAACTGTGGGCTGGCCCCAACGTCACGCACGAAGGGAAGTTTTACAAATTCACCGATGTGACGATTGAACCGCGTCCGGCGAAGGGCTCGCTGGATGTGTGGATCGGTGGCAACTCCGACCTCGCCATCAAACGCACGGCTCGCTATGGCGACGGCTGGTTTCCGTCGTTTGTCACTCCCCAGGATTTCCAAGCGGGAATCGCGAAGCTCATGGACTATGGTCGCCAATATGGCCGGGAGATGAATCCCCGTGAGGCTGGCGTCCTGATCTTCACGCATCTCAATGACAACAAAGCCAAGGCCGAAGAGATCACCCAACAGTTTTTCAAGGGATTTCCGCTGCCCGCCGAATCAATGGCCGCGCGCTGCGCCATCGGCTCGGCGACCGAATGTATCGAAAAGGTTCAGTCGTATGTCGAGGCCGGGTGCAGCAAATTCGTCCTGTGGCCTATCGTGCCGCCCGATGAACTCGTGCCGCAGATTGAGCGGTATGGGCGGGAGATTGTTCCTCACTTCTCATAAGACAAGGGGCTTGGGGCTGGGGGTTTGGGGCTCGAGTGAGAACTCGTTCCTCAACACCCGCACCGAGCACCCAACACCGAGCACCCAACACCCAAC
>JANMSE010000270.1:0-16846 GCA_031389045.1 Deltaproteobacteria bacterium
GAGAAGTATTTGACGCTGAGCCCCGAGGACCCGAACGTACGTACCGACCTCGGCACGATGTACCTCTACGCCAAGGATACCAACCGCGCGATCCAGGAATATCAGACGGTCGTCACCCAAAAACCGGATTTCTTTCAGGCCTATTTCAACCTCGGCGTTGCCTATCACGAGAAAGGCGAACTAGACAAAGCCCGGGAGATCCTCGCGAAAGCCAAGAGTTTAACCACCGATAAAATAGTGCATGAACGGGTGGACCAAGTGTTGGCCCAGTTTAGTGGTGGACCCGCAACAACACCGGCATCCACACCGCCACCGTCGGCTCCCGCGTCGCCCGCTTCACAGGTCCCACCGGTGTCACCAGTAGCAATTGACCCCTCACTGTCTCCCTTTCAGCAAGCGATCGAGAAACTCTTCCGCACCCACGATATTATGGGGCCACGGATCAACACCATCGAATGGCCAACCCCAACCGAAGCCCGGATTCTGATCCAGAATTTTCCCATGTCAGCGATGCCTCCAGATATGCGGGAGCGCTTTCTCGGAAAGTTTCGCACCTTGATTGGCGAAGCAAAGACCAGTAATGGCATCAGCGGAGCCGCAACGGTGAAATTCATTGACGCCGACACGCAACACCTCATGGATACGCTAAGCTCATGACACAGACACCATACCACACCACGGATACACCTTATTATCTCCCGATTGGCGATGAGATCGACATTTTCCGCGCTGCGTATGACTGTCGCTTACCCGTCCTCTTGAAAGGGCCAACCGGGTGCGGCAAAACTCGCTTCGTCGAGTTCATGGCTCATTCGTTAAAGAAGGAAGGGCACGATGGACTGGCGGGCAATCTGATTACCGTGGCTTGCCATGAAGACCTCACGGGGAGTGACTTAGTCGGACGCTACTTGATTAAAGGCGACGAGACGGTCTGGATTGACGGTCCACTTACCCAAGCCGTGCGGATCGGGGCCGTCTGTTATCTCGACGAAATTGTCGAAGCCCGCAAAGACACCATCGTCCTGATCCATCCACTGACTGACCATCGTCGGATTCTGCCGATTGATAAGAAGGGCGAAATCCTCACGGCCCACTCCGACTTTTTGTTAGTCATCTCGTACAACCCCGGCTATCAGAGCATTCTCAAAGACCTCAAACATTCGACGCGCCAACGGTTCGTGACCATTGAGTTTACCTACCCACCACGCGAGAAAGAGGCGCAGGTCATCGCCCATGAAAGCAAGCTGGAATTTGACATGGCATTGGACTTGGCCAGACTCGGCGAAAAGGTGCGCCACCTCAAAGCCAGCGGACTTGAAGAGGGTGTCAGCACTCGACTGTTGATTTATGCCGGACAACTGATTCATCGCGGCGTCCCGACCCGGCGCGCCTGCGCGGTCGCGGTCTCCCGGTCGCTCACGGACGATGTGGACTCGCAACGGGCGATTGATGAGGTGATCGCAGCGTTGTTTCCCTAAATCTTTCACCCGGTGCGGTGAAGAGAGAACTCAACCATTTTTAATTGCAGATTGCGGGGATTCAGGCTATATCGCGATGAAGAGGGAACTGAAAGAGCAGGTGGGGAGGGCATGTGACTATCTCTGTGATGCCGAAAGGCGTTGAGCACTTACACGCCGTAATCCTCGCCGGTGGTGGGGGAACGCGATTGTGGCCTCTCAGTCGCACGCAGTTCCCCAAACAATTTCTCTCCTTGTTAGGTGACCAGACCCTCCTCCAACAGACGGTGTCCCGCCTCGAGACGATTGTTACCCCACAGTGTGTCTGGATCGTCACGGGAAAGGACTACCAGTTCCTGGTCCAGTCGCAACTGGCGGCCCTTCCGAGCATGAGGACGGAAGCGGCGCAGGTTCTGACGGAACCGCTGGCGCGGAATACCGCCGCCGCTATTGGCCTGGCGGCGATGCACATCCAACGTCGCGACCCCGCGGCGGTGATGATTATCCTGCCTGCTGACCACTGGATCGAACGACGCGATGCTTTTGTTTCGCTGTTACAAGAAGCGGCCACACTCGCGGAACGCGACTTCCTCGTCACGTTAGGCATTGTCCCGGACCGCCCAGAAACCGGCTACGGCTATATCAAGCGTGGACCAGCATTCGCGCAACAGCCTGGACAGACGACCGCCTATCAAGTCGAACGCTTTGTCGAGAAACCTTCTCTTCCAGTCGCGCAGGAGTATGTCTCAAGCGGATTGTACTACTGGAATGCGGGCATCTTCCTGTGGCGGGCGGCAACAATCCTGCAAGAAATCGCCACCCACATGCCCGCGTTGCACGCTGGTCTCATGGAGATCGCGCGAAGTCTCGATAAGAAAAACACCGAGGACGCGCTTGCCGCCATCTACCAGCGTCTGGAGTCGATCTCCATAGACTATGGAGTGTTGGAGAAGGCCGCGCGTCTGGTTGTGGTTCCCGCTGATATTGGCTGGTCGGACCTCGGCGAGTGGACCACGATCCATCGCCTCTCTCTTCACGATGCACGCGGGAACACGGTGACGGGGAATGTCATCAATCTTGAGAATGACAATTCGTTTATCTATAGCAGTCGCCGGCCAGTGGCGGCGATTGGCCTCAAAAATATGGTGGTGGTCGATACCGACGATGCCCTGCTTGTGTGCGCGCAAGATCGTGTGCAAGAGGTCAAGACCGTCGTCCAGCACCTGCAAACCCAAGGCGCCGAGGTCGCCACAACTCCGCATACAGTCCAGCGTCCGTGGGGCACCTACACCGTCCTCGAAGAAGGCGCGAATTTCAAGGTCAAACGCATCGTCGTCGTCCCAGGCGCATCGTTGAGTCTGCAAATGCACCACCAACGCAGTGAGCACTGGGTGGTGGTGCGTGGCGTCGCGCACGTCGTGAATGGCGAGCAAGCGTTGGTCTTGCGGGCGAATCAATCCACTTACATTCCGCAAGAGACAAAACACCGACTGGCGAATCCCGGCACCGAGCCGCTGGAGATCATCGAAGTGCAAACCGGCTCCTATCTGGGCGAGGATGACATCGTGCGGTTCGCGGACATCTATGGGCGGGTGTCAGAGTAGGGGGAAAGTCAACGATGGCTGAGCTTACCATTCAAGCTCCGTAGGGTGGGGCGCGACCCACCCTACGGACTTTCCCAGATATGAGAAATGATGGCAAAGGCGGACACCGGCCATTCACGCCCGTTTGCGCTGAGCAACAGGGGCCAACTCACCAATTTGCTCAGTGAGCCGGTCGTGCAGGCTCTCACACACCGCCTCACACAGATCAAAAACCACGTCATCGACAATCCGATAGTAGACGTTGAGCCCTTCTTTCCGGCGACTGACGAGACCAGCCTGTTGCAACATCCCGAGATGCTTCGACACATTGGCCTGTAAGCCGTGGGTTGCCGCGATAATGTGGCCCACCGTTTGTTCTCCATCCCAAAGGGAATGGAGAATTTTCAGCCGCATCGGTTCACTGAGCACCTTGAAGCGGTCGGCGATCAGTTGCAACGCGGCATCGGAGAGATTTTTTCGTTGACGGGGCATGATCGAGATTGACACCTGTCTACTATATTGCTAAATGGCAATATAGACATATCACAGAAAGTGTATCACGGCAAGGGCGATGTTCATGAGGCGTCGCCGCTCAACGTTCGTGACTTTGGAGGTTCGCGCATGGAACAATTCACCCCGTTCGCTTCGCTCTGCGGAGGCATCCTCATTGGCCTCAGCGCCTCACTCTTATTACTCAGTGACGGCAAAATCGCCGGTATCAGTGGCATCGTAGGTGGGCTGCTCAGCCCAGTGAAGAATGATACCGCGTGGCGGGTGTTCTTCGTCCTTGGGTTGTTGACTGGAGGGCTCCTGTTTCAGCTTCTGTCGGCGGAAGTTTTTACTATCAGCATCACCCGATCCACGAGCGTCCTTATGCTTGCCGGGTTATTTGTTGGTTTTGGCACTCGCCTGGGCAACGGCTGCACGAGTGGACACGGGGTGTGTGGCATCAGTCGGTTTTCTCCTCGTTCCCTCGTCTCGACGGTCACGTTCCTCGTCACCGGTGCCATCACCATCTACATTATCAACCACCTGCTAGGAGGCGCACTATGAACTCGACACTGGCCGCTTTTGTTTCAGGTGTGATCTTCGCCATTGGACTTGCTATCGGTGGCATGACCAAACCAGGGAAGGTCACGAGCTTTCTCGATTTCGCTGGAAACTGGGATCCGAGTCTCATGTTCGTCATGGGTGGCGCGGTGATGACGCACGCCATCTTGTATCGTTTGATTCGCAAACGGCCAACGCCGCTGTTCGCCGCGGCGTTCTCAATCCCAACGCGCACGGATATTGACCCACGACTGCTGGGCGGAGCCGCGCTCTTTGGCATCGGCTGGGGACTCAGTGGCTTTTGTCCGGGACCAGCCATCACCTCCCTCGCGTCGGGACAAACGCCCGTGCTGGTTTTTGTCGCGGCCATGATTGGTGGCATGTATCTGTATAACGTGAGCGTAAAACGTAGAGCGTAAAAGGAGAGGCCGTCATGTTATTTCGTGAACTCAATCGCGGTAAATGCAAAACCTACCTCGTTGCGTGTGAGCGGACCCACAAAGCGGCATTGCTTGACCCCGTGCGTGAGAAAGTCGAGCGCTATCTCGCGCTGCTTGCCTACTATGGTTGTAAGCTTGATGCCGTGATCGACACGCACACGCACGCGGATCATCGGACCGCTGGGTGGGAACTGCACGATTTGACTGACGCGCCGCTCATCATGCACCGGCGCGCTCCGGCCCCGCATGTTGACGTCCACGTGGAAGATGGCCAGGTGATTCCCGTCGGGGACATTCGCTTGCGCGTCTTTCACACGCCCGGCCATACCCCGGATAGTATGAGCTTGTACACGAACGATCGGGTCTTTACGGGAGACACGATTCTCGTTCACGGCACGGGCCGCTGCGATTTCGCTGGCGGGGATGCGGGCGAACAGTATGACGCCATCACCAATAAGATTTTTTCGCTTCCCGACGAAACCTTGCTCTTTCCGGCCCATGACTATCGCGGGCATACTCATTCGACCGTGGGAGAAGAGAAGCGCACCAATCCTCGCGTTGCTGGCCGTACACGCCAAGCCTACATCGACCTGATGAACAACCTTGGCCTCCCGCTTCCCCAAGGTATTCAAGAGTCCTTGCAACCAAACCAGTCAGCCATTGAAGATGAATCGATCAAATTCCCCACGCTTGCCGAACTGAACCAGGTCCGGCAGCTCAGCGCCAAGGAATTACAGCTCAAGTTGATGACCTCGCAGCGGCCAATTTTGCTCGACGTGCGAGAGCCGGACGAGTTCAGCGGCGAGTTAGGACATATTCCCGGCAGCATCCTCATCCCTCTCAAGGAATTGCCCGCTCGTGCCGGTGAACTCGAAGCGGACAAACACTGCGAGGTCATTGTGATTTGTCGCGCTGGGGTGCGCAGTACCACAGCGGCGGCGATTCTTACTGGGCTCGGCTTCGATCATGTCGGCAACCTGAAAGGCGGCATGTTGGAGTGGACCGATCAGCGGCTACCGGTCGAACGATGAAAACAGTTCGGAGTCTCAGACCGTTCGGAGTCCCCGAAAGTTTGAGTTCGGAGTCTCAGACCGAGAGGAGCAGCCGGTTGATCTCTGCGTCTCTGCGTGAGAAAAAAGTGAACTGATGAAGTGGGGAAAAGTTATTGATCACACTCGGTGCATTGGCTGTCACGCTTGTAGTACGGCGTGCAAGTCGGAAAATCAGGTGCCGCTGTCGGTGAATCGCACCTACGTCAAATATGTTGACGTAGGCATTTTTCCCCATGTGCGGCGCGCGTTTCAGGTCACGCGCTGTAATCAGTGTGACGATGCGCCATGTACCGCCGCCTGTCCTACCGCGGCCATGTACACACGCTCTGACGGCATTGTCGATTTCGATAAATCGGCCTGCATCGGCTGCAAAGCGTGTATCGCCGCCTGCCCGTATGATGCCATCTTTATCAATCCCGAAGATCATAGCGCCGAAAAATGCAACTTCTGCGCCCACCGGATCGACATCGGCCTTGAGCCCGCGTGTGTCGTCGTCTGCCCGACCGAGGCGATTTTCATCGGTGACTTGCACGACGCGACCTCCAAGGTCTCACAGATTGTGGGACGCACCCCAGTCTCCGTGCGCCGCCCGGAGAAGGAAACCCACCCGAAACTGTTCTACCGTGGCGCGCATCAAGCCACGCTGGACCCACTCGCGGCCAGTCGTCCGACGGGCGGACTCTTCCTGTGGGGAGAGCAAGGCAACGTGTCACATCAAGTCACTTCTGGTCATCCCGGCCATCGCAACAGTTCAGCAGCCGCGGTCTTGGCGTACGATGTCCCGCATCGCGCGCCGTGGGACTGGCGCCTGAGTCTCTACACCTGGACCAAAGGGATCGCCGCCGGGGCCTACCTCGTTCCGCTCCTGCTGCTCCTCCTTGGCGTTGTGGATGCGAGTAGTCCGCTCTGGCGATGGGCCGCCCCTCTCATAGCGAGTGCGTTTCTCGCGCTGACTGGGGTGATTCTGATCGCGGACCTCGAACATCCCGCCCGCTTCTATTACCTTTTCACGCGGCCACAGTGGCGGAGTTGGCTCGTGCGCGGCGCGTTCATTATCGCCGGGTATACCGTCGTGCTCGGTGTCCATGTCTTCGCCAGTCTGTTTTTCCCCGCGAGTTCCTTTCAACAAATGCTCGCCGTCATCGGCATGCCACTCAGTGTGTTGACCGCTATCTACACCGCGTATCTCTTTGCCCAGGCAACGGCCCGCGATTTGTGGCAAAGCCCGCTCTTGCCACCGCACCTCCTTGTGCAAGCGCTTCTTCTCGGCTCCGCGATCCTCGTCCCGTTCGCGCTCTGGCTTGAACCCCACGCTGTTCCCGCCCTGGCTTGGTTATTGGGGGCGAGCAGCGCGCTCCATCTCTTCATGGTCTGTGGCGAAGTGACGCTCGCTCATCCCACCGCGCATGCTCATCTGGCCAGTCGAGAAATGACGAGCGGAAGATTTCGTGCCTACTTTTGGCTTGGTGTTGTGCTCGTCGCGCTTGGTCTCTTGGCCCCGTGGATAGGGGTCACCGCCGCGTTGTGCGCGCTGGTTGGCTTGCTCGCGCATGAACATGCCTACGTACAGGCCGGGCAAGTCGTACCTCTCGCATAGCCTACAACGGGGAAAGTTTCGGGTTTCGAGTTTCGGGTTTCGAGTTCTAAACTCAGTCCGCAGTTCTTCTTCTTCCCCCTTTTGACTTTTGCCCTTTGACTTTTGCCTTTTGACTTCTCCTCATACAAGGAACGGAACGTGAGTACTACGAAAAAAAACGATACCTTCTACCCTGGCCCTAGCCGTAGTCACCTGGCGGCGTTCCCACCTAAAGAACGATGGGACGATTGGGTCGAACTCGACTCGCGCGCGTGGCCACAACGGGTGGAAAAGCATTCCATGTTAGTGCCGACCACCTGCTTCAACTGCGAATCCGCCTGTGGCTTGCTTGCCTATGTCGATCCCGCAACGCTCACCGTGCGGAAGTTCGAGGGTAACCCCGAACATCCCGCCTCGCGTGGACGCAACTGCGCCAAAGGACCCGCGACGCTCAATCAAATCCAGGACCCCGACCGGATCCTGTATCCCCTGAAACGCACCGGCAAACGGGGCGAGGGCAAATGGGCGCGCGTATCCTGGGAGGAAGCGCTCACCGATATCGCGGGCCGGATTCGTCAAGCGATTCAGGATGGGCGACAGAACGAAGTGATGTACCATGTCGGTCGCCCCGGCGAAGACGGCTACACCGAACGGGTGCTCGCCGCGTGGGGAGTCGATGGCCACAACTCCCATACTAATATCTGTTCCTCAAGCGGGCGCGCTGGGTATCACTACTGGATGGGGCTGGATCGCCCAAGCCCCGACCATGCCAATGCCGAGGTGATTTTCCTGGTCAGTTCGCACCTCGAAGCCGGTCACTATTTCAACCCGCACGCGCAACGCATTATTGAGGGCAAGAGTCTTGGAGCCAAACTCATTGTGTTTGACGTGCGCCTGTCCAACACCGCCACCCATGCGGATCACTGGGTGGCTCCCTCGCCTGGGAGCGAGGCGGCGATTCTGCTCGCTATCGCCAATGATCTGATTCAACGGCGACGGTATAACCGCGACTTTGTTCGTCGTTGGTGGAATTGGCGGGAATACTTGCAGAGCGAGCGACCAGACCTTGATCCGACGTTTGAGAATTTCGAGACCGCGCTTGGCGATTTGTACAAAGACTACACCTTTGCCTTTGCCGCTGAAGAGTCGGGCGTTGATGCCGCGGTGATCGCGGAGATCGCCGAGATCGTGGCCACGGCTGGGACCCGTCTCTCCACCCACACGTGGCGCAGTGCCACGGCGGGCAACCTCAGTGGCTGGCAAGTGTCCCGTAGTTTGTTCATGCTCAACGCCTTGCTCGGGGCCATCGCCACGGAAGGGGGCACCTATCCCAATGCCTGGAACAAGTTTGTCCCGCGCCCGATCTACACGCCACCCCATCCACAGGTCTGGAACCCACTGACGTGGCCAATCGAGTACCCCCTCGCCATGAACGAGTTGTCGTTTCTGCTCCCACATTTCCTGCAAGAGGGGCGCGGAAAATTGGCGGTCTATTTTACGCGTGCCTACAACCCGGTGTGGACCAATCCCGATGGATTCACCTGGATTGAAACACTGACTGATGAAAGCCTCGTCGGACTGCATGTGGCGCTGACCCCGACCTGGAGTGAGACCGCCTATTTCGCGGACTACGTGCTACCGATGGGGTTAGGCAGTGAACGCCACGATATTCATTCTTATGAAACGCATGACGCGCAGTGGTTGGGCTTTCGCCAGCCGGTCTTGCGCGCCGCCCAAGAGCGGCTCGGCCACACCATCACCGACACGCGCCAGGTCAACCCAGGCGAAGTCTGGGAAGAGAACGAATTCTGGATTGATCTCTCCTGGCGGATTGACCCCGATGGCGCCATGAACATTCGTCAGTACTTCGAGTCCACACAACGACCAGGAGAAAAACTCACTGTGGATGAGTATTACGCTCACATCTTTGAGCACTCGGTCCCCGGTTTGCCAGAACGCGCCGCCGCCGAAGGGCTATCTCCACTGGCCTACATGCGGCGCTACGGGGCCTTTGAGGTCCAGAAGAAGATTGGCGCGGTTCATGACCAAGCCGTGCCAGCCGCCGAGTTGGAGGACGTGCACACCGATGACCTGGGCCGGGTTTTCACGCGCAAACCACGACCGCTGGGACCCAATATCGTGCCCTTGCCCACACCAGACGGAGATAGCGAAGGCCGACGGCTGGTGGGGATTCACCTGGATGGACAGATCGTGCGTGGGTTTCCCACCCCAAGTGGCAGGCTGGAATTTTTCTCGCGCACGCTCAAGGAGTGGGGGTGGTCAGAGTGCGCGCTGCCGTCGTATATGCGCAGTCATGTCCATCCCCAACAACTGGAAGCCGGACAGATGGTTTTGATCCCGACTTTCCGCCTGCCGGTGCATATTCACACGCGCAGCGCCAACGCCAAGTGGCTCGACGAGATCGCGCACTCCAACCCGCTCTGGCTCCATTCCTCGGACGCCGCGCGCATCGGCGTGCAAACTGGTGACCTGGTGCGTGTCGAAACCGAGATTGGCTACTTCGTCGTCAAGGCGTGGGTGACCGAGGGCATGCGGCCCGGGGTGGTCGGGTGTAGTCACCACATGTGACGCTGGAAGCTCGACGGCGACGGGCAGCGACAGCTTATGGCCAGTGTGTCCCTCGAACATCAAGGCTCGCGCTGGCGGTTGCGTCGCCAGAAAGGCGTGGAAGCGTTCACCAGCGAGGACCCGGATAGTCAACGGATATGGTGGACCGATGCCGGAGTACATCAAAACCTGACGTTTCCGGTGCATCCCGACCCGATTTCCGGGATGCACTGCTGGCATCAGGCGGTTCGCGTGCGCAAGGCGGACGCGACCGATCTGTATGGTGACATCAGTGTCGATACCAAGAAGTCTCAGGAAGTTTACAAACGATGGCTCACAATGACCCGCCCAGCGGATCGGGTGTCCCCGGACGGTAGCCGACGGCCGTATTGGCTGCTGCGGCCACTCAAGCCGAGCCGAGAGGTGTACCGCCTGCCGGTGGAGTCCCCGCCGCGCACGTGAGTGCGTGCGCGGACGACAGAACTCGGACGCATCTCACATGTTGCGCTATTTCCCTTTTTTGGATTTGCGTTCGTATCGCCTCTCGTCTCTCCGCCATGACCTGCTTGCCGGCATCACGGTCGCCTTCTTGGACATCCCCCAGGGGGTTGCCTATGCGATGATCGCCGGGCTACCACCCGCGATGGGTCTGTATGCCGCCGCGGTTCCCGCCATCGTTGGGGCGTTGTTTCGCAGTTCTCGCCATGTGGTGACGGGGGCGACGAACTCCGTCAGCTTGCTGGTGGGGACCGCGGTCGCCGCGCACTTTGTGCAAAACGGCATAGCGCCAGTCGAGGTCGCCCTCACCCTCGCGCTGCTTGTCGGAGCCATGCAGTTTCTCGCCGGCGTGTTGCGACTCGACGCCATGGCCGATTACATTTCTCAACCAGTCATGCGCGGCTATATCACGGGCGCGGCGGTGCTGATCGCGGCGGGGCAGCTTCCGAACATCACTGGCACGAAAGGCAGTGGTGGAAACCTACTGACCATGTTGACGGTGTGGGTGGACAATGTGTCACACACCAATCTGTTGACGGTCGCCTTCGCGGGTGCCACCAGCCTCATCATTCTTGGGGTGCGCCGTGTGGACCGGCGGATTCCCGTGTCAAGTCTCGTGATGATCCTTGGTACCCTGGTCAGTGAGGCTTTTGCGTGTCACGAGCGGGGCCTCCGGTTGGTTGCCGACCTTGCTCCGATTCCCGTTGGGTTTCCCCCTGTGACCATTCCGCACTTTGGACTCTGGGCGCTGTTGTTCCCTGCCGCCGTGGCGTGTGCCGTGCTCTCGTTGGTCGAGTCCAGTTCGCTCGCGCGGGCGTTGGCGGTTCGCAGTGGGCAGCGACTGGACATGGCGGCTGAGTTTACTGGTCAAGGGCTGGCCAATCTCGCCGCCGCTTTTTTCGGTGGATACCCGGTCAGTGGGAGTCTCGGTCGGTCCATGCTCAATTACCAAGCGGGCGCGCGGAGTCGGCTGGCGGCGACTTTCTGTGGGGTGATTATGATCGTCGTCCTCCTCTTCTTCGGGCCGGTGGTCGCGCGGACTCCCGTGGCAAGTCTCGCGGGCTTACTGCTCGTCCTCGCGAATGACCTGATTGACCGCGAAGGGGTGCGGATGACATTGCGAGGGACGATGAGCGACCGGACCGCTTTTCTCGCCACGGTGCTTGGCACGTGGATTCTGCCACTCGACAAGGCGATTTATCTTGGGGTCGGCATGAGTCTCGTGCTTTTTTTACGACGCGCGCGGTTGCTCACTGCTCGTGAGATGACGATTGGAGAAAAGGGGCGCTTTCGGGAAATTGACGCGGACGCGGGGGAAGAGGGGCGGGCGTGCGCGGCGATCCGTATTCTCAACTTATCGGGGCCACTGTTTTTCGCCGTGGCGGGAGAACTGGAGTCCGCCCTGGAGCGGGTTCTGCGAGACCCAGACCTGCGCGTCCTTATTTTGCGTCTGCGCCAAGCCCAAGATGTGGATGTCACCATCGTGAGTATTCTTGAGGCCACCGCCAAACGACTCAGGAGTGAAGGAAAAACGCTTATTTTGTTGGGGCTCCGTTCCCCAACCAGTGCGTTGCTCGAACAGACGGGGATTGCCGAACAGGTGGGCCGCGAGAATTTGTTCTCCGCGCACCCCGGTTGGTTTACGGCGATGGAATCCGCGCTACGTCAGGCGTTGGTGATAACGGGGGAGCACTCCTGCGGGACCTATTGTCCGTTAGCGGAATACGTCGCGACGCAGGAAACGCTTCGGGCAGTCGCGGACCCGTCTCAAACTGGTCCGCGACTTGTTTGAGACGGGCTCTAGACTGGCTTCATTGGTGGAGCGACAGGACCGGGCAATCCGCCTCGCGGACCATTTTTTCGGTCAAACTCCGTAACAAGAAGTGGAGAACGCCGGTGACGCCGTGTGTGGCCATCACTATCAAATCCGCCCCAATGTCGCGCTCGGTTTCGATAATGGTTTTTCCCGGATCGCCACTCACGTGCAGCACAGTCTCGTAGGGCACACCGCTCAAATGTTCCCGCGCGAGTTCTTGGAGACGCTGTCGTGCGGTTTTCTCCGCGAGGACGAGATTCGCCCCATGCTCCCCTTCTCGGGCGTGGTACACCCCTTCTCTCAGACGGAGCATGGCTTCATCGTTCGGGACGATATGCAGCGGGTAAACCGTTCCTTGAAATTGTTCCGCGATTTGACGAGCACAGGCCAACGCCACATGGCTCTTTTCGGCGATATCAAGTGGAACCAAAATTTTCTGAAATGGCCGTGCGTCTCCGAGCTTTTCTCCGCTTCTCGTCGTCAACACTGGAGTTCTCGATTCGCGGACCACTTTCTCGGCTACACTGCCCAGGATGAAATGGGTCAGCCCTGTTCGCCCGTGTGTGGCCATGACCACGAGATCACTCCCCAGTTCCTTTTCCGCCGTAAGGATGCCCGCGACTGGATCAGCGCTTGATCGTGTGAAAATTTCATGCAGTGTGTCGGAGAGGTGTTCTTCGGCGAGTTCGATGAGCCTCTCTCGTGCCACTTTCTCGGCCCAGACGATATTTGCCCCACCGCTGGTCTCTGGGCGATAGACTTTTCGCAGCAGATGGACTTCATCCGTTGGTACCACATGCAAGAGTTGGATAGTGCCGCCAGTTTTCTTGGCGACATGTCGCGCGTATTCCAATGCAATAGGGGAGGTTTCATCAAAGTACACGGGACACAAGATTTGCCGAAACGACGACGCCATATTTTTTACCCTCCTACTTCAGACCTTTCTCTGACCTTAAAAGAGCCACAGGAGCAAAATCTTTGCCGCCCAATTCGGAATGAAAGGCGATGTGTTTCGCAAGAATGGGAACAAAAGCGAAGGGAGTTTCTCGAAGGTGGGAAAAAGGGCCAGTCTCAGAGTTTGTGAAAAAATCAAATCCATATACCATTAGTAGTGGCATTTCCTAAATTTACCTACAAGATATTGTGGCTTATGCAGATTTTTTCACAGACTCTCAGGCCAGTCCAGGACGAGTCCAAAGCTAGTCTTCGACTTGCAGAGACTTGCCCGAGACTAGTTTTCGACTTGCAGAGACTTGCCTGAGACTTCTCTACGCGGCATGTTTCAGGGGCGGGAGCTGACGCTCGAGCCAGCGTTGCAACCCTGATCGTACATACCCTGGATCAATACCCAAGACGTGGCAGATGTTGAGAAAACTACAGAGCCAGGTTGGGTCGTCCGCCATGATCCACTCTTGGGCTTCGCGGAACAATCGTTTCCCCCGCCGACCAGGGGCGGTCGCGTATTTCATATAGTCAGTGAGTCCGTTCTCGAACACCGCCCACAATAACTCACACTCAGGTTGTTTCCGAATCCGTTCCATCACCCCTGGCGGCGGCGTGCTGAACGGAGCAGACGAAAATGAACTCGAAAATTCAGCATTGTCAAACATAACAGGATTCCTATCTCTAAAAGTTTTCGCGGTCCTCTCTACGCGGCTTCGACCTGTAAAAAATCAAGCTCAACAGGCGTTGCTCGCCCAAAGACGGTGACCGCGACCCGCACCCGCGAACGCTCTGGCTTTACCGCTTCCACGACGCCCGCGAAGTCTCGAAACGGCCCGTCCGTGACTTTCACCTTGTCTCCGATCGTGAGCACCATCCGTGGCCGCGGGGCCAGCCGGGTTGATTCCATTTGTTGCTTGATTTGCGCTACCTGTTCCGCCGCGAGGGGGGTCGGTACCGCTTCCGACTCGCCGATAAACCCGACGACTCGGGGAATCGAGTGGACGAGGTGCCACGTCGTGTCAGTGAATGCCATCTCAACAAAGACATAGCCGGGAAAAAGTCGCCGTTCGATCGTCTGTTTCTTGCCACGGACTAAGTCTATCACTTGTTCCGTGGGAATAATAATTTCGCCAACCGCTTCCTGCTGGCCAAGCTCTTGGAGCTTCTGTTGGAGGACAGCTTTGACTCGCTTCTCAAAGCCAACGTAGACCTGCAAAGTGTACCAGTGTTTTTCCATAATGCTCCCAGATGCTCCTTAGCGAAATTTTCCTTTCCTCGCTCGTTTTTCGAGCGGAAGCGGACAGTGAACCGAGAGGCAACAGGCACGAGAACAGACGCTGTCTGGCTGACAGCACGAGACCAAGGAAGGAAGAATCTAAGAAGTACGAGGGGTTAGACGCCCTTACCGCTCGATTATTCAGTAGGGCAAAAGGCAAAAGGTAAAAGTAAAGGTGAGACGAAACGAGAGAGCAACACCATGGCGGCTGAGCGTTCTTTCTCGTTCAGCCGCCACGTCTTCAATTCTTCAATTCTTCACTCTTCACTCTTCACTCTTCACTACTTCACTCTTCATTTCCTTACGCCAACCCGCGCAGCATGCCATGCCAGTAGAGGGCGGGTAACGCGTAGACTTTAATGAACCACCCGCTAAGCCGTTCCTTGGTTGAGTCCCAGGGAATCGACGGCACCGGTTTTCCGCTGTAATCAAACTCCGCCAAAATCAATTTCCGGTACCCAGTAATGAGTGGGCACGACGTATAGCCCGTATATTTGTGGAAACTGGCGGTATCTCTACCGTCAATCGTCGCGAGGATATTGTAAACGACGATGGGCGCTTGCTTGCGGATCGCCGCTCCGGTCTTCGTCGACGGCACGCCAATCACGTCACCGAGACCAAAGATGTTGGGATAATCCAGATGTTGGAGGGTGAAGCGGTCGACTTTCAGCCACCCTTTGTCTGGTCCTTCCGTGTGCGCCAATGGGCTTGTTTGCACGAACGTTGGCGCACTCATCGGTGGCACCACGTGCAAGAGATCATACGGGAGCACTTCTTGGACTTTTTCTTGGACCTTCTGATCCCCTTGGATTTTCTCGCGGGTTACGGTGAAGACGGCTTCTTTCTTGTCTGGCCGTACTTCCACTAGTTGATGTTGGTACTTCCGCTCGATTTTCTTGCGGTCCGCCACCCGATTGAGCGGTCCAACATACGCGTCGATGCCAAAAATGCGGAGTCCCGCCGTGGCAAACGTCACGTGCGAGTCAACCCGTACCCCATGGCGGCGGAACGTATCGTCGGCCATATACATGATTTTCTGTGGCGCCCCGGCGCATTTAATCGGCGTGGCCGGAAAGGTAAAGATGGCATTCCCTCCGCTGAACCCATCAATCATCTGCCACGTGCGGACAGCGTCATTGAGGGTGTAAATGCTGCATAGGCCATCCTTGCCGAGGTGTCCTTCCAAGCCAGCAATCTGATCAAAATTCAACTGCAAGCCCGGGGCAACGATGAGATAGTCATACCCTATACGTTGTCCACCAGACGTGAGCACGGTGTTCTGCTCCGGCTGAAACGCCACCACCGATTCTTTTATCCAGCGGGCCGCGTTGGGAATGTAGTCCCGTTCATTGCGGATAATCTGATCGTGGGTGAATACCCCACCACCAACCAGTGTCTGGCCCGGTTGATACACGTGTTGTTCGGACGGCTCGATAATCGTGACGTTGGGATTCTTAATCGCGCGACAGAGCCGAGCGGCCACGGTAATCCCCGCTGTCCCACCACCAACAACGACAATACGCGCGCTACTTGGCGTGAGGCGTGCGGTCGTCACAGGGACTCCTGTCGGCTGTTCCGTGGTTTGCGGAGTGTCTTGTCCCTCGCTTTGCATACGCTGCTCTCCTTCAGTAAGAAAATATAAGAGACGGTCTCTTCTTGCGTCTCACCATTCCGTTCGTGCGGGTGGGAGTGCGCCTTGGGCATGCGGAGCCGAGAAGAAGCCGTCTTCCTGCATCAGGTCTTTGGCCATATAGCGGCGCAACAGCTCGGCGGCACGCCGCAGGAGTTCACGTCGTCCTCGGTAGACGCGCTCGCATACCCATTCCCCCTTGATCCAACAATCAAACGAAGCTTCGTCCATGAAATTGAATTCGAGGACGCGTTCGCCCTTTGGTGTTCCCGTAATAATAGCGCGTAACGCATGACCGGAGTCCACTAAGACTCCGTAGGCTTCACGAGGTAGTGGGAGTGCCCGTTTGACACGCTCAAGTTGCTCCGGGGCACAACGGTCGCCAATCAGTGGTAAGTACGCCCACGCGCCCGGCGTCGCGTTGGCTTCCGTCAATAAGTTCATGTTGAGGTCGGTCAAGTTTTTCGTGGCCTGGTCTTGATCGTACCCTTCCACACTGCGGAAAAAACTGGCGCCCGCCAGTGCCTGCTGTTCTTCTGGTTTGGCGCGCTCTTTCGACTTGAGCTTCTCTACCCACCAATTCGTATCTCCGCCTTGATCGCTGCGTTCATCATTAGGCATTTTGGGTTCCTCACTTCATTTAGGAGTTGCGAGCAGCTTGCCTTGTCGAGCCGCCTGGCGAGGCGTGTCTCGACATCAGTCAGGCATGATAGCTCAATCCATCTTCCAAGAGGAGTCCTATCGACAGCACGTAGACAGGGGATTGCCTGGCGGCAGTGCGCGATCTTGCGGTGTGAAGGAAACGAGAACGCGCATTGTCGATTTGCCCACCGCTCACGGAGTGGCGGGCAATCGTGCGTAAGGTCGTGTGTTATTGTGGCAAGAAGTAGGAAAATCCCGCGAGGATCACGCTGGAATCGAGCCCTTGGTTGTCCTTATACAGACTCGCGTTGGA
>JANMSE010000273.1:0-6215 GCA_031389045.1 Deltaproteobacteria bacterium
TTACTCCGCGACTTTGTTGAGATGAGCAAGGGTATGGCGTTTCTTGCGGTGACAGGGGCTGGCCTGAGGCTGAGGTCTCCCCTACTATTTCGCGCCATGAAGAAAGGAGATTGCCGTGACGACCAACGAGCTGATTATTGATTGCGACGGACACATCCTCGAACCGCCCGACTTGTGGGAAAAATATCTCGAACCGAAGTATCGCGACCGGGCGCTGCGCATTCGCGTGGGAGATGACGGTTACGAATATCTGGAGATCGACACCAAACGCGCGAAGCTCACTCGCCCTGGTGCACTCGGTACGATGGGCGGCATGGGGAGAGACGTGGATGCCGCCAGAAAACTGCGCGAGCAGGTGGCGCGTGGTGAGGTGCGACCGGAAGATGTGCGCGCGTTGAAGCCGAAGCCTGAACAGACGTACCTCAAAGGCGCGGGCTTCGGCACGATGGATATGAAGGAACGGGTGCAAATGCTCGACCGTGAAGGCATGGCCAAAGCGCTGCTCTATCCCACGATTGGGTTGCTGTGGGAAGCCGAGCTGTTTGATCCCGAACTCTCTGGGGCATATTGCCGGGCGTACAACCGGTGGATTGCCGATTTCTGTCGGGACTCTGGTGGACGGTTGGTGCCGATCGCGCATCTGTCGCTTGGTGATCCCGCCGAGGCCGCGCGCGAACTTGAGCGGGCGGTGAAGGATGGGTGCAAAGGCGCGTTTGTCTGTCCCTTCACGATCTCGCGGGTCCCGCATGGTGACTCGCAGCATGATGCGGTATTCGCAGCGGCGCAGGACCTCAATGTGCCATTCGCCATTCATCCCACGTTTGAGCCGTCGGAGTGGGGACTGCACCATCGTTACGACCGCTTCCAATGGGCGGCGTGGTATTATGACCTGTTTGCTGGCCAAGGCGTGCAACATGCGTTTGGCACCTTTTTTCAGTTGGGCGTCTTCGAGCGGTTCCCACGTCTGCGCGTCGTGGTACTCGAATCACAAGCTGGGTGGATCGGCTATTTTTTAGATCGCGCCGATGCCATCTACACCGGCACGACGCTTGGGGCGACGGTACGACTGAAAGAGAAACCGTCGCATTACTTCAAGCGCCAGTGTTATATTTCCGCTGATCCAGACGAACGCACGATCGCCGCGATGATGAGCATCGTTGGGGAAGACCGCTTCTTCTGGGCGACGGACTATCCGCATCCCGATCATCCGGCCAATTATCTGGAAGAGCTGCGTGAGATGATCGCGCCGATGTCGCCCTCCGCGCGACGAGCGGTGTTAGGGGAAAACGTCGCGCAGGCGTATGCGCTGTAGGATTCTGTAACCGTTCGCGGGGATAGTGGGATTTTCGTCTCTGCGAACGGTTATCTGCCCTGTATGACATGATCGGAGAATCGACTCCTTCATCCTTCCCTCTTGTCCAAAACTTGTGATAAGAATCGCGACGATGACAATTTTCGCGAGCAAATATCCCATAGCTGTGAAATTATGAAAAAGAGAATGCAAAAGAGGTACGGCATGTTTAATGCGGGCGGACCCCACGATGCTCAAACCTCGCCCGCTTCTCGTTCTTTAACCCAGCCTCAGGGGCAAGCCCCTCTGCTCCTTGATTCATCACATGCTTTTCGTCAAGTCGTAAAGGAACTTGCCGCTTTTCGAGAAGACGGAACCATCTCCGATGATCAACTCGAACGGTTACTTATTTACGCATGCGGGATTCTTGTTGAGCAAGAAGTTGATCGCCGGTTCCATACTATTCTAGACCGTGCGTTATCTGTTGATCGCATCGTAAAGGTCTTGACATGAGTAACGAGAAGGAACAAGGAAAGGGAAAATCCTTGGAACAGGCTCCCGGCCAGAAAGGTGGACCTGGAGGTCCCGGCCCAGAGAGCCTAGAGGATATTCCTCCTGAAGCGAGGCATGTGGTCAACATGTTTGGCATGGCGACGCGCTTCGGCCCCACACCTAATCCCCTTTTAGAGAAGCTCACGCCTGCGCATATTGACAGGATTCTTGACCTCTCCGGTAAAGCCGACGAACGGGAATTTCAAGATGCGCAATCGTCCAGAATGTTTTCCCTTATCTATATCGGGATCGGGGCAGCGCTCTTGGTGTTTTTGACTTGGTTTCTCGTTCCCATTGACAAGAATGTCTATCTGGAAATTATCAAAACCTTGCTCGCGGCGGGTGGTGGCTTTGGCGCGAGAGTGGGCGCAAAAACGTACTGGGATAGACATCGCACGTAGTGTTGTCGATCAAAAAGGAGGACCTCTATGAATGCTGAGCTGGCAGGACAAGTCGCCATTGTCACTGGTGGTGCATCAGGCATTGGGCGTGCGACCGTGCTTGGCTTGATTCAGGCGGGGGCAACGGTCGCGGTCCTTGACCGTGATGAGGCCGGTGTGACTGCCGTGGTCGAGCAGGGCCAACAAGCCGGAGGCAAGGCCGTTGCGTTTCCCTTTGACCTCGCGGACTCCAAGCAGATTCCCACTGTGGTTGCGCGGATTCTCCAGCAACTCGGACGCATCGACATTTTGATCAATTGCGCTGGCGTTACGGGCCGGTTCCAAACCTTGCTCGAAATGGAGGAAGACAACTGGGACTTTGTCCAAGCCGTAAACCTCAAAGCGGCGATGCTGATGATGAAACATGTCGCGCGTCATATCATCGACCGTGGCGGAGGCGGGCGCATCGTCAACATTAGTTCCAGTTCCGCGTTTCGCGCGCGGAACTCGCCCATCGCGTATGCCAGCTCCAAAGCTGCCCTGGTCCAGTTGACGCGCAGTACCGCCGCCGAATTGGGGCCACATAATATCAATGTGAACGCCGTGGCTCCTGGCATTACCGCCACAGGGATGACGAAAGCCCTGGGCGATGCCGAGGCGCTGCAAAAAATCGCCTCAAGCGGGCCGCTGGAAAATCTGTTTCATCGCGTCGCGCAGCCGGAAGATGTCGCCGCCGCGATTGTCTTTCTGTGCTTACCTGGGAGCCGACAGATTACCGGGCAAACGATTCACACTAGCGCGGGAGCAGTGGTCTGAGAAAAGGGAAGCAGTCAGCGATCAGCTTTCAGTTGTTAGCGATAAGGGAACATACGGGGGATTTTGTCCATCGTTGTTTTGCTGAAAGCTGAGAGCTGACGGCTGAAGGCTTTCCACCAAAGAAAAACCCGGAGAGGATATTTCGCCTCTCCGGGTTTTTTGTTTCTGCGCCGGCTTGAGCAGCCAGCCGATTTTGCTGTCTAGCGGGCTACGCCATTGCGGAGCAACGTGCCAGGGGTGACTCCCGTGCAGATGCCGTCATTGAAGGTGATGTCGCCGTTGACCATGATGTGCCGATACCCGTCAGCCTTCTGTACGCGCCGCCATTCGTTGGCGGGCAGATCGTAGAGGATTTCGCTCGGCCGTGAGTTGACGGTATTGAGATCGTACATCACGATGTCCGCCGCCATCCCTTCACGCAGGGTACCACGATCCTTGAAGCCCGCCGCCCATGCCATCAAGCCGCTCAGGCGGAAGTGGGCCTCTTCGAGTGACAGGATGCCGGTCTCGCGTACCAACCACGACAACACTTCGGTGGGATAGATCGCAGGAGTGATGAACTTCACGTGCGCGCCGCCGTCCGAGACGCCAGGCATCGTGTACGGAGAATTCATCAGGTCCTTGTAGCCAGCGATGTTGGCGTTTTCTATCGGACCTGCCCATTCGGTACGCAGGTCGTCCGCCACGGAGAGGTCGAGCATCGCATCAATGACGTGCTTGCCTTCCTTCTCGGCGATCTGTGTGACCGACATGCCTTCGTATTTCAGTTTGAGGTCGGTATTGCGGATCTTGCGGGCAATGAACTTGTGGAATTCGCCAAAGACAATGTTAAGGGTTTCCATGCCGCCGGCATCGTAGTCGGCGCGCATTTCCGCACGCAGTTCCGGGCGCGACATCTTGGCTTTGCGTTCCTCAACGGTCCCAAGAGTTGCATTCTTCCACGCCGGAATGCTGTCGAACAGGTTCCAGTCTTCAAGCGTCATGCGCACGGGAGCGCGGGCTGTGACCGCTTGTCCGAACACGCGCACGCCACGCGAGTTGGCCGCTTCAACCCAGTTCAATTGGGCTTTATGTGATTCTGGGTGCCGATCGCTGACGATGATCGCGTTGTACAACAGCGGGCGTCCACTGATGTCGGCCATCTTCTCGAGGAACCGGAAGTCCTCGTCAACGCTGAACTTGGCATCCGTCGCCCCGGACTGCGTGAACTGAATGCAGCCATCGCCCTCGTCCGCCATGGCCTGGGCCATCGTGTTGTAGAAACTATCGGGCAGAATGTCGGTGATCATCGGTGTGCCATCGTAGTCTCGTTGTACGGAGACACGGCCTTCGGGCACCAAGCGTTGAGCGGACCAGCCTGCCGCACCCGCATCCACGGCTTCGTGATAGAGGGCGACAATCTTGGCCATTTCCGCCTCATTGGGGAACCGTTTCTTGGCATCGTCAAAGCCGCCCATGACGTAGGCCACGGCTGGAGCGATGGGGAAGAGGTGAGACACGTTCACACCCAGCGGCATGTGCGACAAACGATCCATGTATTGCGGGAAGGTTTCCCAATCGATTTTCATCGACACGCGCATCGGTTCCAGGGGAATGGCTTCCGTGCGGGAGAGGGCGAGCATGGCCCGGTCGGCATCTTGTGGGCGCAGAGGAGCAAAGCCAAATCCGCAGTTGCCAATGGTGACCGAGGTCACGCCGTGCCAACTGCCGATCGTGCAGTACGGATCCCAATGCAGTTGCGCATCATAGTGGGTGTGGAGATCGATAAAGCCAGGGGCGACGATGAGCCCGGTGGCATCGACGACCTTGGTGGCGTCGTTGGTATTGAGGCGACCAATTTTGGCGATCTTGCCATTCTTGATGCCGATGTCCGCGCGGTACCGGGGGACCCGCGTCCCGTCGACGATGGTGCCATTTTTAATAATGGTGTCAAACTGTGGCATAACTCCTCCTTTTGAAGTTAGTGTGCTGTTTGTTGCCGTTGTTGCTTGAATCCCGTTGCTAATAAACTCGCCCTGAAGGCAGTTGTCAACAGCTTTCTGGTCCGTGGGTTTTTCCTCAACCGAGATTGAAAATGCGCGCCCCGTTGTCCCACAAGAGTTTCCGTTTGGATTCCTGCGAGATCGGCTGTTTGAGCATCGCCTCGACACCCCAAGGGTAGGTGCCGTCAGGATGTGGATAATCGCTGTCCCAGGTGAAGTTGTCGTCGCCGACCAGTTCCACGGCGGCCTTCATCGTCGGCTCGTCGCCACGAAACGCGACACAGATGTTACTGCGGAAGTATTCGGTCGGACGGCGCGTGAGATACTCGTGCTCGGCGTTGCCGCTGAAATTCCAGTGCTGCTCCATGCGTTGCAGCCAGTAGGGCGTCCAGCCGCCGTCACCTTCGACATGGATCACTTTCAGCGTAGGCAGCTTCTCGAAGACACCGAACCAGATCAGTCCGGCCATGGCCGCCATTGCCTCGAAGGGGTGTGACAAGATGTGACCACTGGTATGTGTCTCCATCCGATCCCCAAACGAGGGCACCGAGGACGAGGCGGAATCGTGAGTAGAAATGGGCTTGCCGCTTTTCGCGATCTCCGTCCACAGGGGCAGGTAATCGTCATGCCACAGGGTGCGGCCACCGACCGGATTCGGGCGCATGTAGTAACTGACGCACCCTTTCTGGGAGGCACGCTGGGCCTCTTTGATGGCTTCTTCGAGATCTTGCATGGGTAATGCCGCCGCCCAGCGCAGACGGTCCGGAGCGATCGACGTATACTCCGCCGCCCAGTTGTTATAGGCGCGGCAACAGGCGGCGAGCAGCACTGGAATTTCAGCGGCAACGCCGAGCACGAGTATCTGACGCGCCGTCCGACTGAATACTTTCGCAGCAACATCTGTGTCGCGTTTCGTGGAGACGAGCCGACGATGAAGGCCGCGGTGGAACTAGTCGGCGACGACAACTTCACCTGGGACAGTGATTATCCGCATCCCGATGGCACATATCCCTGGGGAGTCGAAGCCATGCTCAAGCAGCCGATCTCGCAAGAATCCAAACGGAAACTCTTGTGGGACAACGGTGCCCGTATTTTCAATCTTGAGTAGAGGAGATGCGCTTTGAGCTTATTGGAGAGATCACGGAAATTGAACCGATCGCGATTAGCCTTAACATCCAGATTTTGCCATTTCTC
>JANMSE010000289.1:0-5285 GCA_031389045.1 Deltaproteobacteria bacterium
TCAACTCACCAACACCACCACCCCCAGGACAATCAGCACGGTGCCGAGCACATCGAAGGTGGTGACGCGCTCCATTTCCTTGAGCCAGAAGTAACTGAGGGTCAACGTCACTAACGGTGCCGCCGCGGTCAGCGGGGCCACGACGGCGGCGGGAATGAGTTGCAACGCGGCGAAGAAGCTGAACACGCCCAATGTGGAAAACAAGCCGGACAGCGCGAAATACCATCCGACCCAGCCGGGCATCTTGAGCAAGTCGCGGGTCTGACCGGTCCCGAAAAAATAGACGAGATACGCGACCGTGCTCGCAAGCATGCCGATGCAGGCACCCAGGATCGGCTCGTTACTAATCCGTAAGCCCATCTTCACCATCACCGGATTGGTGCTGTAACACAACGCGGCGAGCAAGGGATAGAACAAATCGCGTGGATTCATGCGCGTCGCTGTCCAGTCAAGACCACGATGCCCGCCACGATGCTCACAATGCCGAGCAGAATTTTGAGCGTGATCTGTTCGCGGAGGAACACGGCGGCCAGGATCGTGGTAAACAACGGGGACGCGTTGATGAGTGGCGTGGCACGGGCCGCGCCGAGGCGCGCGACCCCGATGTAGTTGAATAACCGTCCCAAACAAGGGCCGGTGATGCCCACGGCGGCGAACCACAATGCCGCCTGTGGCGCGACAACTTCGGTGGCCGTATGTGGATGCAATAGAAAAACCGCTATCAGGAGTGGAAAACTCGCGAGTAAGCCCACGACCACGGCCACCGATGCACTGGCATGCGGCAAGCCCTTTCGCACCAGAATGGGAATCGAACCCCATAAAGCCGCGGATGTCAGAGCTAAGACTTCGCCGTAAAACATTGGGGTAGGGTACAGGGGACGGAGGGAGCGGGGAAGGGGGAAATAGAGAAACTGAACGGGCGAATAGGCGAATAGGCGAATAGGGGAGGGGTACGGAGGAACTGGCGAAAGGGCAAGTGGGTAAAAGGGCAAACGGGGCAAGAAAATGAGAACTCTTCCCTCTCCGGTTCTCCCATTCTCCCGCTCGCCCATGCAGTCTTCCCCGTGGCCGCCGTTGCTTCACCCGCGACCTCCTGACATAAGGTGGTGGCAGTAAGGAAAAATGATCGCATGAAGAAACGTCTGCCGCTCGTTATCCTGCTGCTCCTCGTCGGTGGCGGAGGCTATTGGTACCGTTCTCAACAGGCGCAGGCCATCAATCGCGTGAGTTTTACGGGTGTTGTCGAGGGGGAGGAAAAAGTCATCAAAAGTGAGGTGGCCGGTCGGGTTCAGACGGTGGCGTTCACCGATGGCAGTCAGGTCAAAACCAATGAGGTCCTCATTGAGGTTGATGCCCGCGAGTACCACTCTCAAGTCGCCCAGCAAGAATTGACCCTCGCGCTCTTGCGGGCAAAAATCCAACAAGCGGAAACGCAGCTCGCCTGGGCACGCGATACCTACCCGACGCAACTGGCGGCGGCGAAAGCGAACTTGACCAAGGCCAGTGCTGACGCTGAGTTCGCCCAGAAGGAATTCGCGCGTCGTCAGGAACTCCTCCAGGCTGAAGTGTTGAGCCAACAACGGTTCGATCAAGCGCAAAATCAGATCGAGATCGCGCGCGTCGGGGTGATGCGCGAACAACAAGTGGTGGCCGCCGCCGAGGCCAATTTACGGCAAATCCAACTCGCCGAAGACGCGCTCCATGTCCAAACGCGGCAACTCGCGGTGGAAACCGAACGCCTCAATCAAATGCGGATCATCCTCGACAAATACGTCGTGCGCGCGCCGTGTGATTGCACGGTGCAAACGCGACTGATCCGCGCCGGCGAGTATGTCACCCCAGGCACCGGCATTGCTACGCTGCTTGATACGCTCGACAAATACGTGCGGATTTATGTGCCGGTGGTGGACCTCGGTAAGGTCCATCTGGGAATGCCCGTCTCCATTGAGCCCGACTCCCTGCCCGGGGAATTTCTTCCTGGCGAAATCAGCTTTATTGAAGACACGGCCCAATTCACGCCGAAGAATATCGAGGTGAAAAGCGACCGCATCACCCAGGTCTTCGCCGCCAAAGTGCGCGTCCTTGCCCAAGCCGAACGCCTCAAGCCGGGCATGGAGGGCGCGGTCCACCTGACCGAGACTGGCACCCCCAAGGGCGCCCAGCCGTAGCCTGTCCGCGATCCCACGTGCGTCATGGCGATTGTCACTCTCCAGAATGTCCGTAAATGTTTCGACCGTACGGTCGCGCTCAATGGCATCGACCTCACGATCACGCGGCCACAGATCTTCGGCGTGGTGGGCCCGGACGGCGCGGGGAAGACCACGCTGCTGCGCGTGCTGGTGGGCTTGCTCGACTTCGAGGCGACGACCGCCACCGCGCTGGATTATGACATCCGCACGCAAACACAGGCGCTGCGTCGCTCCCTGGGCTACGTGCCCCAGACGTTTAGTCTCTATCCTGACCTGAGCGTGCGACACACGTTGGAGTTTTTCGCCGACGTGCATGGGTTATCACGCGCGGTGTTTCGTGTCCGCCTGGCGGAACTGCTCGCCCTGGCGCAACTGGAGCGCTTCGCGACGTTTACCGTGGGGTCACTGTCCGGTGGGATGAAACAGAAACTCGCGCTCATCTGCGCGCTGTTGCATCAGCCACGCTTACTCATCCTGGATGAACCGAATAACGGTGTCGATGTGATCGCCCGTGGTGATATGTGGACGATCCTGCGCCAGCTCCAATCCGTGACCATCGTGATGTCCACCGGCTATCTTGATGAAGCCGAGCGGTGTGATGAGGTGATCTACCTCTATCGTGGGCGCGTTCGTGTCCAAGGCACGCCCGGGGAAATCACCGCCAGTTTTCCTTGGCGGGTCTATCGCCTGTCTGGTGATCTCAGCTCCGCCGCCATGACGCAACTCCGACACGCCCCGTGGGCGCGGCGCGTCCAGCGCGGCGCGGGAGATCTGCTGATTACAACCCCGTTGTCCCGCGCTGAGTTGGACGCGGCGGTGCGGGGCCTTCTGGCGCGAGAGCTACGGAGTGAAGCCATGAGTCCGACGCTCGAATTGGTGTTCGCGGAACTCACGGCGCAAGCGGAGCAGGCGGAGGCCCCTGCATCTGACTGAACATTACTCGTAGGTGCTGAGGACCATGTCACACAACCCCGCGATCATTGAAGTGGAAAACCTGACGCGCCGCTTTGAGAGCTTCACGGCGGTGGACCAGGTCAGCTTTCATGTGGAGCGCGGCGAGATTTTTGGCTTTCTCGGTGGCAACGGCTCTGGAAAGTCAACGACGATCCGCATCCTTTGTGGTCTCCTCGCGCCGACGGAAGGCACGGCCCGCGTAGCCGGTCTTGATGTCGGGACTCACGCGGACCGGATTCGCACCCACATTGGCTATATGTCCCAGAAAGTGTCCCTCTACGCCAACCTGACCGTACGGGAAAACCTGCTCTTCTTCGGTGGCCTCTATAGTCTCACCACTCAGCATATCGCCGCGCGCCAAGCCCTGCTGTTCCCACGGTTGGGATTGTCGGGACTGGACTCTATGTTGATTCGCGAACTGTCCGCCGGGGTGAAGCAGCGCGTCGCGCTGGTGAGCGCGCTCCTGCATGATCCTGAAATCGTGTTCCTGGACGAACCCACCGCTGGCGTTGACGTTCTCAACCGCCACACGTTTTGGGACCTGATTCGAGAGCTGGCCGCCGAGGGGAAGACGCTCTTCGTCACGACTCATTATCTCGACGAAATGGAATATGCCGCGCATGTGGGCTTCATTGATGCCGGCAAGCTGATTGGCTTCGACACCCCGCTGGGGCTCAAGATGGGGTTCGCTGGCGGATACCCTGTTGTGGTACGCCATGATGATCCGGCCACGCTGGCACGCGCCGAGGCCCCCCTCCGGGCGGCGGGGTACACCGTCAGCGCGACGAGTGAAGTCCCACGCGGCACGGTTCGTCTGCTCCTGCCCGATGCCAATGCCGGGACGCTGGACCGGTTGCGCCACGATCTGCGCGCGATCGACCCGACGCTCGATTTTACCAGCGACTTACCCTCGATTGAAACGCTCTTCGCGGGCATGATTCGCCAGCGGCAAACTCCGACGACGGGTGTGGTATGACGCGACTGCGCATCAAGCTCAACCGGTTGCGGACGCTCCTCTGGCGCGAGTTTATCGAGCTGCGGCGCGACCAGTTCACCTTACGGATCATCATCCTGATTCCGGTCTTGCAGCTCACGCTGATGGCGTATGCCATCACCACCGACTTTGACCACCTGCCGCTCTGCGTGCTGGACCGCGCCCGGACTCAAGAGACACGTCAGTTCATCAGTGACATCGCCGCCACCGGCTACTTCTCCATTACGCCACTCTCGGATGCGGATGAGGTGAGCGCCTTCTTTGGCCAGGAACATTGTCGCGCGGCGTTACTCATTCCCGCTGATTTCAGCGAACTCATCGCCACCCACAAAGAGGTCCGCCTCGCCTTATTGCTTGACGCGGCGGACACGACCTTAGCGACCAGCGCCGAGGGGTTTCTGACGGCCATCGCCCGCACGTTTTACTCGCACACTCGGTTAGAACGGACGCCGCTCACGGAGAGAAACTTGCGACCAGAAGCGACTGGGGTGGTGACGCCAGTCCGACGGGTGCTGTTCAATCCGACCCTCTCTGGCACGGCGTATACGCTGCCGGGATTGCTGGGCATGATCTGCCTCTTCCTGACGGTATTCATCACCGCCATTGCCCTGGTGCGGGAGCGTGAGACCGGGACGTTGGAGCAACTGCTGGTGACTCCGGTGACTTCGACCGAAGTCGTGCTCGGCAAAATCCTGCCTTTTGGGATGGTGGCGATGGGTGCGGTCGTGGCGTGCGTCGCCGCGGGGTGGCTGCTGTTCGATCTGATCCCGGTGGGGAGTACGGTGTTGCTGCTGGCGGTTACCCCGATTTTTTTGTTGATCGGCTTGGCCCAAGGGCTGCTCATTTCGAGTTTGGCGCGGTCGTCGGTCGATGCGGTGGAGCGCAGTGTCCTCACCATGGTGCCACAGATGATGCTCTCGGATTACCTCTTCCCTCTCGCGCAGATGGGCCAGCCGTTTCGCACGATTGGGGAGCTATTTCCGTTGACCCACTATATTCGAGTGACCCGTGGCATTTATCTAAAGGGGCAAGGATTCATGGAACTCTGGCCAGAAATCGCGATTCTCTGTGTGTTCCTCGTACTCTTGATCACCGGAGCCTCGCGGGCGATTAAGAAACAAGGAAAGGACGGGGGACCGGAGACCGGG
>JANMSE010000291.1:0-17031 GCA_031389045.1 Deltaproteobacteria bacterium
CGCGTCCAACAAAGGAAGAACGCCTGACGCTGCCTCTCTGGGGGGAGGGTCTGGAGCGTGGCGATCTCCCGGCGCGAGAAAAAGCGCTCGGCGATCGGCGCGATGTCCAGATCCGAGCGGATATATTCGAGGTCGATGCCCACCTCCCGACCACGAGTGATCGCGTACAGGGCGACTCCGTGGGAGTGGGACAGGTTAAAGCGAACCGTATCCCCGCCAGATGCCCCGGCCAGGGCAGGCTTTCCATAAGAGCTATAGCGGAAAGACAAACATTCTGGTGCTTTGTTCAAGTAGAAGCCGAGGAGCGCCCGGAGCACTCCACGAGCGACGATAAAGTGCTCGCGGTCTCTCTGGAAGTAGAACCGCTCGGCCCGCGCGTGTTCCTCCGCGGCGAGGGTGTGTTGGAAACACTCGATCTGTGATGTCGGCTGGTCCAAAGTGGCGCGCCAGACATGGAACTCGTCGCTCCCTAAAATGAACGGTTCCGGTGGCAAGCGCCACGGAGGCACAGGAGCGGTAGCGGGAGTGACCTTCACGTGGCCTCCTCACCAGTAACTATCCGCAGGCGGGAGGGACACGATCGATTATCGTAGGATTCCAAGATCATATAGCACGAAATATAGCACGAATTTTATAGACGGCGCGGGGCACAAGCGGTACTTTCCCGCGAGCAAGAGGATCAAAATTCGTAACTCCCCAGGACCCTAAGAGGTCCGGAGTCGTTGGATAAGAAGGACGGGCTTTTGAGAGAGCGTATGGAGGATGTTCCAGCCGTGTTTGCGGGCGGTGGACATGGCGGTGCGGAGAATCGTAAAGGTGTGGGCGCCGGCTTCAGTGCGAAAACTCCCGGAGATTTTCTGTTTGACCTTCATCATGCGCAAGTCCTGCTCCGCCTGATTGTTGGTAAACGGCACAGCGCGGGGTTGGTCAGAAAGCGCAGGACCTCCTCCTTATGATCTCGTAGCCGGATCAACAAATTGTGGCCCGTGCGCCGCCGGACGCCCCCGGCGGGGACGCCCCCCGGCGGGGAACGCCCATCGGCCCGCAGCGTCACCGGCAGGGGTGGTTGCGTGTCGTGAAACACGAACCCTTGGGCCAGGATGCGGTCATAACGGGCAGACAACCCCCACACAAAATCCGGGCTCAACCCGTGGGCGCGGTGGCGAGCCAGATGGCTGGCATGGCAGGCCTGGCGCAGAAACCGGAACAGCACCCGCGCCCACGGCTCGTGGTCTATCGTCATCAACGCCTTCAACTCGCGTGGCGGCATACGGGTCGATGACTTCATCGGGAGACTCCACTTGGTGCAGGGTGCTCCCCTCAGGGCCAGCCTGTCCGCTCGATGTCTTGCCCGTGGGCGCGCGCAGACTCTGGGCCCGTCGCGCTTTCTTGAGCCCGTCACTCGACGGCGGTTTGCTCCTGGTGGTGCTGGTGAGGCCCAGCCGGCGCTCCAGTTCGGCTATCCGCTCGAGCCGGGCGTAAATCAACGCATCTTTCTCCGCGCTGGTCATCGATGATCATCGTGTGCCTACAGATCACTCGTCTCCGTCCGCGCCGCGGAGACAGGCGAGCTGTGATGTCCCGCATCATCCTTCGTCCTCCTTTTGCTCGCTCGCGAAGAGCCGATAGAGCACGGGCAGCACCAGCAGCGTCAACACAGTTGACGAGAGAATGCCGCCGACCACAACGGTCGCCAGCGGACGCTGCACTTCAGCGCCGCGTTCCGTCGCGAGCATCATCGGCAGAAACCCCAAGGAGGCGACAAGCGCGGTCATCAGCACAGGGCGCAGCCGTGCGACCGCGCCGTGCACGACCGCTGCATCGAGCGGTTGTCCCTGTTGGCGCAGCCGATCGATGAACGTGATTATGACCAGGCCATTGAGTACTGCTACGCCGGACAGTGCAATGAAGCCGACCGCTGCGGAAATGGAAAACGGGATCTCGCGCATCCAGAGGAACAAGACTCCTCCGGTCAACGCCAGCGGTACGCCCGTGAACACCAGCAACGCCTCACGCACAGTGCCAAAGGTGACGTAGAGCAACCCGAAAATCAGCAGCAGCGCCACAGGAACGACGATTTCGAGCCGCCGCCGAGCGGAAATCAACTGCTCAAACTGCCCACCCCACACGGTCCAGTAGCCAGCCGGAATCGCTACCGACTCGCGAATGCGCTGTTCCGCCTCGGTGACGAATGAGCCAATGTCGCGTCCCCGCACATTGGCGGTCACGACCACTCGCCGTTTGCCATTTTCACGACTCACCTGATTTGGACCCGGTGCAATCTCGATCGTGGCCACTGCTCCCAGCGGCACGAACGTCGGGGCTCGGGGCCCGACTGCTGCGACATCAACACTTGCCACCGGACCCCTCTTTTCGGGCAACGGAACCGGCAGACGGGGAAGGGCGTCCAAATTCCCTCGCAGCCGCTCCGGCAAGCGCACAAGGATGTCGAAGCGGCGGTCCCCTTCAAAAACCTGTCCGACCGTCCTTCCGCCGATCGCGACCTCAATGACCTCCTGGACGTCGGCGACGTTCAGCCCCAGTCGCGCCATCTCGTCCCGATTGAGATGGATCGTGAGCATCGGAAGCCCCGTTGTTTGCTCCACCTTGGTGTCTGCCGCGCCGGGCACAGCCGAGAGCACCGACTCAATCTGGGTACCGACCTCAGCGAGCACGTCCATGTCGTCGCCGAAGACTTTGACCGCCACATCGCTACGGACGCCCGCGATCAATTCATTAAACCGCATCTGAATCGGCTGGATGAACTCGTAGTTATTGCCAGGCACCCTCTGTAACTCGTGCTGAAGCTGTGCGACCAAGTCCGATTTGGGTCGATCTGGATTGGGCCAGCGCTCGCGGGGCTTCAGCATCACGTAGGTATCAGCGACACTGGGGGGCATCGGGTCAGTGGCGATCTCCGCGGTCCCAATCTTTGAGAAGACGTAGTCCACTTCTGGGTACGTCTTGAACTTGCGCTCAAGCGCGTGCTGCATGTCGACGGCGGTGGTCAGGCTCGTTCCCGGAATGCGGAGCGCATGCACGAGCAGATCGCCCTCGTCGAGACTCGGAAGGAACTCGCTGCCAAGTCGCGTCGCCATCGCGCCGCTGGTCATCAACACGACCAGCGCAGCCGCGACCGTGGCGGCGCGGTTTCGCATCACGCACCTGAGCGCGGGTTCGTATATCCGTGTCGCCCAGCGGACCGGCAAACTTTCTTTCTCCGACACGCGGCCGGTCACGAAAATCGCGACCGCCGCGGGCACGAACGTCACCGATAGCACCATCGCGCCGAACAGGGCCGCGAGCACGGTAAAGGCCATCGGATAAAACATCTTTCCTTCGATACCCGTCAGCGTCAGGATCGGCAGATACACGATCATGATGATCAGCTCGCCGAACATCGTGGCTCGCCGCACTTCGCGCGAGGCTTGGAACACGACCTCGAACCGCTCCGCGGGGGTCAACAGGCGCCCCAGTTCGTGTTGCCGTGTCGCCAGCCCGCGCATGCAGTTTTCAACGATGATCACCGCGCCGTCGACAATGATGCCGAAGTCCAATGCGCCAAGGCTCAGGAGATTGCCGCTGATCCCAGCCTCCACCATGCCGGTGATGGTGAAGAGCATCGACAAGGGGATGACACAGGCGGTGACGACAGCCGCGCGCACGTTACCGAGAAACCAGAACAGGATCGCGATCACCAGCAGAGCGCCAAGGGCAAGATTATGCTGGACGGTCTTGATCGTCGCGTCAACGAGCGTCGTGCGGTCATAGACGGTCTTCGCGACCACGCCGGCGGGCAGTGTCCGATTGATGTCAACCATTTTGGCGGCAACACGTTGTGACACGGTCCGGGAGTTCTCGCCCATCAGCATAAACACCGTACCAAGGACGACCTCCCGCCCATCTTGTGTCGCGGCGCCCGTGCGTAGCTCGTTGCCCAGAGCGACCGCCGCGATTTCGTCGAGACGAATCGGGGTCCCTTGATGATTGCCGACGACGATGCGTCGGATGTCGGCGAGTTCTTGTACCTGGCCCGGCGCCCGAATCAGATACTGCTCTCCTCGTCGTTCGATGTACCCAGCCCCGATATTCGCGTTATTGCGTGCCAATGCCTCGATCACGTCGCGGAACGTGAACCCGTACCCGAGAAGCCGTTCTGGAGAGGGCATGACATGAAACTGTTTCGTGTAGCCGCCGATGCTGTTGACATCTGCCACACCTGGGACGGTCTTGAGCTGTGGACGGATGACCCAATCCTGGATCGTGCGCAGGTCCATCCCTGAGTAGGGTTGCCCCTCCGCTGTGGTCGCGCCAGGTATGGCCTCCACTGTCCACAGGAAGATTTCGCCGAGTCCTGTGGTGATGGGACCCATGGTGGGTTCGATGCCGGGCGGCAACTTTCCTTTGACCTCTTGAATACGCTCGTTGATGAGCTGCCGAGCCCAGTAAATGTCGGTGCCGTCCTCGAAAATGACGGTCACCTGGGAGAGGCCGTAGCGCGAAATCGAGCGTGTTTCCTCCAGTCGCGGGAGGCCCGCCATCGCCGTTTCCACCAGAAATGTCACCCGTTGTTCGGCCTCGAAGGGGGAGTACCCCGGTGCCTCCGTATTGATTTGGACTTGCACATTCGTGATGTCAGGAACCGCGTCGATCGGCAGCCGCGTGTAGTTATAGAGACCGAACACGGCGACCGTGAGGGTGACGATCAGGACCAGCCAGCGCTGACGGATGGAAAAATGCAAAATACGTTCAAGCATATCTTCGTGCCTCAGTGATCATGGGTTGCGCCCAGCTTGCCGATTTCCGCCTTCACGGCGAAGCTGTTGGCGGTGGCGTATTGTTCGCCGGGGTTGAGTCCCTGGAGCACTTCGACCCACTGGCCGTCACTGCGCCCTAGCTCCAAGGGCCGCGCTTCGAACCAGTCGCCGTACTGCACGAACACGACCTGCCAGTCGCGGAAGGTCTGAATGGCCTCGGCGGCAACGGCAAGCGGCACTGTTGTCGCCTCGCGTACCAGGCGGACGGTCACGAACAATCCGGGTCGCCACTGCGCTCCTGGATTCGGCAAGACGATACGGGCGGTCGCCGTCCGGGTCTCCTGACCGACCAGCGGCCCAACATAGCTGATCCGCCCGGTCGCTTCGGCTCCCACGTCCGTCGAGATCACCACAGCCTGCTGCCCGTCATGCACAGCGCCGAGGTCCTTGGCATACACTGAGATATTGACCCAGACGGTGGACAGATCGGCGACCGCGAAAATCTTTTCCTCCGCGGTCACCGCTTCACCCACCGTGACGTTACGTTCGAGCACGACGCCGTCCAGCGGGGAGCGAATCTCATACCTCGCCATCGTCTCCGCGGGCGCGGATGCGAGTGCGGGCAGGGTTGCCGACGGGACGCCGAGCACGACGAGCTTCTGAGCAGCCAGCTTCTGTGCGAGCTTGGCCTCCTCGAACGCCCGCTCCGCTTCGAGGTAGTCGCGTTCGGCAGAAATCTTTTTCTTCCAGAGCATCTCCTCACGATTCAGCGTCACGCGCGTGAACTCGACGTGATGGGTCGTCGCGAGGTAGGTGCCCTTCGCATCCGCGAGTTCGCGGCTGTTCACGACCGCAAGCAACTCGCCTTTGCGCACGCGGTCCCCTTCCTGCTTGTGTACCTCACTCACGACACCCTGGAGCCGTGGGACGACGTGGGCAAGGCGCGTCTTATCCGTCTCGACCGCGCCCGGCAACTCCAGGATGGTCACCATCTCGCGGGGACCGACCGTGTTGATCGTGATGCCGGCGCTCTTGATCTGGTCCGGGCCGAGATTCACCTTGCCCTCGATCTGTGCGTACGACCATTGATGCTGACGGCTGGCATGCTGCGCCGCGACCTTGACGTCGAACGAATGCGGTTCCTCCACCACGGCATCACCGCGAAGATAGTCCGCCTCAGGTTGAAAGTTGATACGGTCGATGCGGCCTCCGAGTCGGTGCAGTTCGATTTGTAGCGTCACGTTTTGTGGCGGGAGCGGTGTCAGGGCGGCATCGAAGGGGTACACGCGAAACTGGGGCGGAACGCCGGTCTCGTAAATAGTGACCTCTAGCTGAAGATTACCGTCGGACAGTAGCCGCGCACCGTGCGGGCCGCGCGGGTAGTCCAATAGCCCCGGTTTAACGTCGCCTTCAACCGCCGCTGTGCGAGTCGGTTCTGTGCGCAGAATGATCGCCGTGAGTACGATGCCGATGCCGATAATCGTCCCGACGATAGCGAGGGTTCCTTTGTGCATGATTTCTGTACTCCTTCACGGTCGCGGCGCACTCGCCTGCAGCGGCGCACCGGTGAGCCGCTCCACGTCAGCAACGGCTTTATGGTAGTCCGAGAGCGCGCGCAGGTACTGACCGCTGGCGCTGATCAATGTCCGCTGTGCATCCAAGACGTCGAGGTAGCCGAACTTGCCCAAGCGATAGCCTTCGCTGACGGCCTCGAACGTTTGCCGCGAGCCTGGAAGCACTACGGATTGGAGCGCAAGCACTTCCTGGTGGGCGCTCGACAGCACACGATACGCCTCCGCGAGAGCGGCGGTGAGGCGGGCCTGGGTGGCACGCTGTTCCTCATATGCCTTGGCCAACCGGTTCTTTGCTTCATCAATTCCGCCCTCGTTGCGGTCGAATACGGGAAGCGGTATCGAGACGCCGACGATAAGGGCGTTGCGCTCGGCATCCGTAAAACGACGATACCCAGCAGTGACTGTTACGTCCGGCACCTGCTTCGACTGCTCCAGCGCCAGGGCAGCGTGTCGTTGAGAAATCTCGCTGGCCCAGCGAGCCAGGTCAGGATTCTCAGTGACCCGTGCATTCAGTTCTGGGAGGGAGGGCGGCTGCGGTCTCACGGTGAGATCACCGATCGCAGCCTGGAACCTGGGTTCGGAGGCACCCCAGAAAGAGGCCAGTTGCACGCGGCTGGCTTCCAGCAGTCGCACTGCGCGATCCGACTCCACGCGCGCAGCCGCGAGCGCTACCTCTGCTCTCGTCTGCTCGATCGGGGACACGACGCCGGCGGTAACCCGGGCGCCAACGCTTTGCTGTACTTCTTCGACGAGCTTCGTCGTTCGTGTGGTCAACGCGACCAGCTCTTGCGCCGCGAGCACATCGACGAAAGTGCGCGTCACCTGCGTGAGGACCTCAATACGCGCGGCTTCGTAGTCCCATGCCGCCAGTTCACGATTCAACGTGGCGAGCTGTTGCCGCGCCGTGCGCTTGCCTCCCAGTTCGATGATTTGGCTCAGTTGCACCGTTGCCTGAGTCTGAACCACCTGTGAGGTGCCGCTGCCAGCCAGTCTTGACACCTGAAGATCCTCAGCCAGAACGCCGACGACCGGATTTGGTGGCTTTCCGGCTTGGACAATCCGAGACTCACGGGCACGGGTTTCCCACGCGAACGTGGCCAACTCAGGACTCTGGAGCAACGCCAGGGCGACAGCCTCACGCAGAGAGATGGCTGCGGTTGGATTCTCCACGGTCGGTGCCTGCGGACGACCAGTATCACCAGGGGGCGGCTGGTACACGGGTACCTCTTGCCCTAACGGTCGCGTCGCCACCGTCGTCGCAGGAATGCGCTTTTCGGCGCAGGCTGCTAGCGTGAGAACCGCGCAAATCGTAGCGGCGACGCGCGAACGCGTCGCCGAGCGAGAATAGTCGACAGAAAGAAGGTCAGACATGACACCTCGTATGAAGAGTGAGAACGGACGTATAGCGAACGGTGTCGTGGACAGGCGACACCGTTAAGAGGTGGGGAGATTTAGGCCGGAGGTGCGCGGGGGGACGTGGGGAGATCGGGAGGATCGTGGCACGTCCATTCGTGGAGGAGGTCAGTGTGGTCAACAACGTGCCAGTTAGGTGCGATTACGACCGTCGCTTGCCCGACGACAGATATGTCGGGTGCGACCCTGAGAGCAGACGCGAAGACAGTCTTACGAACCTGGACATCGCTATGATCGCCGTGATCACCATGATCGCCACGATCACTATGATCGCCATGATTGACCGATGAGGCGGTCTGCTGCGGAGCGGTCACCGCAATGACGTGCCTGTGTCTCACCATCGATCGGCCTTCAAGCGAAGGGTGGAGGTGCTCCGGAGGCAGCAGCCACAAAACGGTCAAAGCCGCCAGTGCGACGAGCGCAACCCCACGAATCATTGATTTTCCCTTGAACATGAAGCCCTAGTACTTTGTCTGATTGAACGCGAAGCTATCTCGGTGGAGAGCCAGTAGGTTGATGAACTTGTTTTGTCGCTTCGCTCTTTGCCATGACCCCACAAAATCCCCCGGACAAGGTGCGAGTATTGCAACCTCCGAACGCGGAGTCAAGTTCTTTGACCTGACGATGTGATGATGCTGTTGCTCCATGACGTGGAGCGGTATAAGTCATAACCGATGATCCGAGCGCATTGCCAAGCGAGAGGGCTTCGCCTTTGCATTGTAATGATGCTGCTCGTCTACGTGTTCGCTGGAGTAAGTCGTACTCTTCCTTAGCCCAGGAGTGCGAGACCATCTCACCGACAACGTGGCGGTGTACAGCGCGAAGGGACGCCATGGAAGGTCAGCGAAAGACCGTAGCGTGAGAGGTGAGAGATGGAGATGGTAGAAGTCGGACGGTCGCTCGTGGTTTTCCTCGCGGCGGGACTCTGTGAAATCGGCGGCGGGTGGTTGGTGTGGCAATGGCTGCGCGAGGGCAGCGGAGGCCTGTGGGGGCTCTGTGGCGCGCTTGCGTTGATCGTGTACGGCGTCTCCCCACTTTTCAGCCGGCTCATTGTGGACGGGTATACGCCGCCTACGGCGGCGTGTTCATCGTGCTTTCACTAGCTCTGGGGCTGGGGAATAGACGGGAACGTTCCAGATCGATTTGACATCCTTGGTGCGGCGCTCAGCCTCCTCGGTGTGTATATCATTAGGTACTGGCCACGGTGAGCCTGCGTTGAGTCAACTGCTCTGCTGTGGAGGATTATCGGGAGGATTATCGTAGTGCGGGCGTCAATCACACTACCCGGACCCCACGGGGTGTCATTTGTCTTGGTCGCGGCGCTACTCTTCGGCGCGAGCACGCCAGTGGCGAAGATGTTGCTCGGGACGATGGACCCTGTGCTGTTAGCAGGGCTCCTCTATCTGGGCTCAGGGAGCGGTCTGCTCCTGTGGTGGTGGCTGCGCTGGTGGTGGAGAGCGCACGAGTCCCGAGAGGCCGGGCTCAAGCGCGATGACCTCCCCTGGCTGACAGTCGCCATCGTTACTGGGGGTGTCATTGCGCCGGTGTCGCTTATGATCGGCCTCGCCACCACTCCGGCGTCCTCGGCTTCGCTCCTCCTCAACCTTGAAGGCGTGTTCACCACAATCCTGGCCTGGTGTGTGTTCAAGGAACACTATGATCGACGCCTTGTGTGGGGCATGGTGGCCATCGCGGCTGGCGGCTTGGTGCTGTCGTGGGGTGGAAGACCGGAACTCCGTTCCTCTGTGGGCACCATCGCCGTCGTTGGCGCGTGTCTCGCGTGGGCGATTGATAACAATGTGACCCGCAAGATTTCAGCGGGAGATCCCGTGCAAATTGCTGGGATAAAAGGATTCATCGCCGGTACGGTCAATCTGGTCATTGCGTTGGTAGCCGGGGCGAGCCTGCCGAATGCGCACATCGTACTCACCGCCGCAGTCGTCGGTTTTCTCGGATATGGCGTGAGCCTGGTGCTGTTTATCCTAGCGCTTCGGTACATCGGTACAGCCAGGACGGGAGCCTACTTTTCGCTAGCCCCTTTCGCGGGAGCGACCATTGCCATCCTCGTGTTGGGCGATCACGTAACAACCCAGTTGCTGGTCGCTGCTGCACTGATGGGGCTTGGCGCGTGGCTGCATTTGACGGAACGACACGAGCACACACACGGGCATGAACCACTCGAACACGAGCACGGTCATATCCACGATACGCACCACCCGCATGGCGATGCTGAGGAATCTCACAGTCACCCCCATACCCATCCGGCATTGCATCATAGTCACCCCCACTATCCGGACATTCATCATCGGCACGGGCACTAACCACGCTGCTCATTGCAGCTTTGGCTATTCACGTGCGTTGCCTTCCGGACAGCTCGCTGAAATCATCTATTTCGGGGGGTTGGCATGGAAGTGCTGGCGTTCGACCCGAATCCCTTACCCGCATGGGCGGCGGCACTCGGCGTGCGCTACACCGATTTCGACATACGGGACACACGTCACTCTTCGCTCCATCACGCCAGAAGACGAGCCGCGCATGATCGACTTCCACCAAACCCTTTCGCAGCAAAGCGTGCACTTTCGTTACTTCGGCATGCTGAGTCTCGGATTTCGCACGGGACACGAGCGGCTGGTGGCGCTTTGCTCAACTGATCGCGCGCGCGAAATCGCGCTGGTCGCCGATCACAAAAGCAGTGACGGAGAACACGCAATCCTCGGAGTCGGCCGGTTAATCAAGACCCCCGGTCTCGACGAGGCGGAGTTCGCGATTTTGGTCACTGACCGGAGCCAAGGCGATGGCCTCGGGTCTGCGCTGTGGAGGCACAGGAGAAGTGAGGGGTGTTCCCTTCACGTGGCCGCCCCCGACCAGTCTCCCCGCAGTTCTTGGGAGAGCACCCGCAGCAGAAGAGGCTGAGTGGTATTCAAGAAGAAGTGGTCGCCGGGAAACATCTGCGGCGAGAAGGAACCACTCGTTTGCTCACGCCAGGCTTCCAGGTCGCTCTGACTCACGGTGCGATCCCGCAAGCCGCCAAAGGCGGAGATGGGGCAGTTCAGGGGCAGCTCGGTCGCGTACCGATATGTTTCGTAGACCGCGAAATCCGCCCGCAAAGCAGGCAGTACGATCCGCATGAGTTCTTCGTGTTCCAACACTTCTCTGGGAGTGCCGTTCAGGCGCCGCAATTCCGCCAAAAAATCTCCATCTGGCAGGGTATGGACGGGCAGACCTCGATGAGGGAGTTGAGGCGCACGACTCGCGGAGACAAAGAGGCGAACAGGCTGCATACCATGCTGTCGGCGAAGCTGCCGGGCGAGTGCAAAGCTCACCAATGCTCCCAGGCTGTGGCCGAAGAAGGCGAAAGGCTTGTCCAGGAGTGGCAAGAGGGCTTGGGCGAGGGTCTCGATAAGAGGCGAGAGCTGCGTGAAAAGCGGCTCCAGCAGCCGAGTTCCCCGGCCGGGGAGTTGAATCGGGCAGACCTCGACATCCGCTGGCAAACCGTCCGCCCAGGTACGATACATCAAGGCACCGCCGCCCGCGTACGGGAAGCAGAACAGGCGGAGGCGGGCCTGTGGGCGGGGCTTACGGTAAGCAATCCACGAGTCAAAGGCGGCGGTGGCGGTCATGTCGCTCTCTTTCCTGGGGCGCCCTCTGCTTTCTCAGACTGAGCGGCCTTATGTCGGTCTTGCTACAGGTGACGCGTCAACCCGAGTACGCCGACAAGGATCAGGTAGATGGCCACGATGTAGTTGAGCAACCGTGGTTGTATCAGAATCAGGATGCCCGCGATCAAGGCGACGAGCGGCTCTAGGGCGACAGTCATCAGATTAGGCATAGTGTTGTTCCTTTCGCGTCTGCCCGCGCGCGAGCAGACCGTTTCTTCTCCCACAATCGGCTTGCGTTGCCTTTCTACAGGAGGATTTCTCGAATGAAAAGGTTGATGCGCGTCTCCCACGCTTCTCGCCGCCACCATTACGCGCAACCATCAGGACACCCCGACAAAGTCGATAAACCCCCGTTCCACATTGACGTTGATCAATTGAACCCGCACACGATCTCCCACATCAAAGCCCGCGAATCCTTGGACTACCTTTCCTTCGACTGGCGGCTCTAGCACCCGGACCCACGTGCCTTGCTCCGAGGCCCCGGTGACAATCGCGTCAAAGCGTTGGCCGCTTCTTGCCTCTAACAAGAGCGCCGCCGCCGATTTGCGCACTTGCCGTTCGATTTTGTTCGCATCATCCTCCTGCTCAGTACAGTGACGCGCCAGCTCTTCAAGTTCCTCATGGCTGTACGGCACCTGGCGTCCCGCCAGGGCGGCTTTCAGCAAACGCTGGGTAATCAGATCAGGAAACCGTCGATTGGGCGCGGTCGAATGGGTGTAATCCTTGACCGCAAGGCCAAAGTGTCCGGTCGACTGCTCACCTGGGAGTTCAACGGCATATTCACCAGATCCCATGAGTTTGACTACGGCGAGGGACAGATCAGGAAAGTGCAGTGGATCGACCTGGTGCCGCCGGGACAGGAACGCTTCCAGGGCGGTACTATCCGGGGCGGTAGGCAAGCGCTCGCCCACCGCTGTCGCCAGCGCCACGATCCGTTCCCAGCGTGCCGGGGCACGCAGGAGCCGGCGGAAGGAGGGAAAGCCTTTGCCCGCCAGATACCGCGCGGTCACGCCATTCGCCGCAATCATAAAGTCTTCAATCAACGCTTTCGCCCGATTCCGCTGTTCCACGGCAAGATGCGTCAGTATGTCATCACTGAACACCGGGCGGGCTTCAAGGGTTTCCAGACTCAGCGCCCCACTCTGGTGACGGAGCTGCTTGAGACGCTGGGCGACCCGATCCTGTAGACGGAGCTGCTCAGCGAGGCCAGGAACCGCGGCGATACGGGGTGGGGTGGGCTGCGTTCCGTCTAGCCATGCCGCGACACTATTGTACGCGAGCTTCGCCTGGTTGTGGACGCGCGCGCGGTAGACCTCCGAGGCCACCAGTCTCCCCTCGGGAGCGATGACCATTTCCACCACGACGGCCAACCGATCCGTGTCTTCATTGAGCGAGGTGAGATCGGTCGAGAGTTTCTCGGGCAACATGGGAAAGATTTGCGCGGGAGTGTAGACCGAGGTCGTATTTTGCCGTGCGTGCTGATCAATAGCCGACTCTTGCGAGACCAACGCGTCGACATCGGCCACCGCCACAAGAATCTTCACCGTTCCGTCCGGTAACGATTCGGCGACCGAGAGTTGGTCAAGATCGCGTGAGTCCTCATTATCAATGGAACACCACGGCAACTGCCGCAAATCGCGGAGGGCAGGGTCTCGCTCAGACGCGGGCTGGGTGAGCTGCTCCGCTTGTGCTACGGCGGCCGCGGAGAATTCTGGCAAAAAGCCGCGCTCGCGCATGGCCCGCTGGGCGATGGCCCGCAAACGCTGACGGTGACGTGTCGTATCTTGCGTCATGCTGTTCTCCTCCAGAGTTTTCTTCTCTCTCCAATCTCACCATAGCGTATAGGCCCTCGCACGCCTATTGACATCCCTGCAGTGCCGATCTCCCTTCTGTGGGGTTTCTCGTGTTGATGCGAACGGAAGTGGCGATAACTAATCTTGGTTGCTCCGGAACAAGACGCACTCTCAGTGGATGGGCGGGGTCCCGGACACCGCCCCCCGGGACGGGCTTGCCTTATGGCAGGTTTCAGTCTCTTCATAACACCCTAAAGAGGTGACCCATGGCAGTAGATACATCACCATCCACCCCGTCTCCTGTGCCAACCAGTACCCCACCCGCGGCATCGCCTCTTGACGAGCAGGTCTTCCTGGAAGGCCCCCAGCCCCGCGCGCGCGAATTTTGGCGCGTCCTGCGGATTGCCCGGGAGTTTATGAGGGGGTTTCGGGCGCTCCATTTTGTCGGCCCGTGCGTCAGCGTCTTTGGCTCCGCCCGCTTTCTCGAGAATCACCCCCACTATGAGCTTGCTCGCCGGATGGGCGCCCGCTTGAGTCAGATGGGATTTACCGTGATGACGGGGGGAGGCCCCGGCCTGATGGAGGCCGCCAATCGCGGGGCCAAAGAAGCTGGAGGGCGATCCGTAGGGTGCAACATCCTGTTACCCACCGAGCAAACCCCCAATGCCTATGTCGATCGCGTGGTGACCTTCCGCTATTTTTTTGTTCGCAAAGTGATGTTGGTGAAGTATTCCTACGCCTTTGTGGTGTTGCCGGGGGGCTTTGGCACGATCGATGAACTCTTTGAGGCCCTGACGCTGCTCCAAACCAGAAAGATCGTGGACTTTCCCGTGATCCTCATGGGGCGCGCGTACTGGACCCCAATTATGGACTTCATGACACAGATGGTGCAAGCCGAAACGATTAGCGCGCGCGATCTCACGCTGTTATTTCTGACGGATTCCATCGAAGAAGCAGCACAGCACATCCAGACCCATGCCATCGAACACTTTGGCTTGTATAAACGAACCATGCCGCGACGGTCGCGTTTCCTCCGGGAATAAGACCTCATATCGCTTATTGGTGGAGGCAGCGGGTGGGCCAATCTGTGACTCACTCTTCGGCGGGCTTCGCCAACCCTTCCAGCCGCCACACCCGTACGATCTTTCCTCGGGCGCGTAAGATGGGCGCGGCCATGATCTGAAGCTGCACCACCGCCCGCACCTTCTCCGGGAACGGCAACGCGGCGAGCCTTCGTCGACGCGCCTCCTTTGCCGCCAAAAGTCGCCTAATTTCGGGATTCAAGGTGTCCATTGCCGCCATTGGGTTTTGAGACCGTGGCGGGCCAACACGGCGCTCAGGTAATCGTGGTCCAGCGGCGCCTGTTCCAGCAGCATGCGCACCCGCTGCCGGTCCTTGTCGCGTCCGGTCTGCAGCGCGATGGCCAGCAGGTGCTCGGGACGGAGCACCCGCGTGGGCGTCTGCTCGTAAAGCGTCTCCCACGCTTCGGACAGTGCCTCCTCTACCAGCGCGTTGTAGGCTGGCAAGAACTGCACCGGCACGCCCTCGATGTTCACGCACTCGTCCTCCTCCGCGAATCCCCGCGCCCGCAACGCCGCGTAGAGCGGCGCTAGCGTCAACAGGCCGCCCGCCGTGCTCGGTAGCAGGACGAAAATGTCGAGGTCGAACGTCAGCAGCGGCTCCAGGTAAAACGTGGCCCCCATGGCGCCACCGATGGCATAGCGCCCTAGCACACCGTCACGTGCCAACGCGTTCAGAATTTGCAGCGTCTTTTCCATGAATCAGCGCGAGTGTATCAACGCCGGCTGGTCATCCGCAACACCGCCCATCCTCCAATTCCGGCACGCGGATGCGGCCGGTGAGTAGGTCGATCAGCTCGGGCACGCCGATGTCGCCCTTCAGCCACTGCAACCCATGACCTTGAGCTGTTCACGGAAAGGCTTCTCGACGAGGTCATATTCCCACTGGCTATTCATGCCGCCGCATGTCTCAGCGGCAGCTTTATTTCAACCCTGCGTTGCTCAAGGCAACAAGCCAGCGCTCTAAGACCACGGGATCTTTGAAGGGAAGCCGCTGCCGCCGCGTCTCGAGAGACATACTGGGACTGAGGCGCAGGACTTCCGCCAGCTCCGCGCGCGCCTCCGCCTCTAGGCCTAGCTCGCCATACGTGACCGCCAGGATCTCATGGGTCGGCAGCAGGTTGGGGTTAAGAGGCAGGGCTTTCTTGAGGGCGGTCAGCGCTTCCTCATACCGCCCCGTCAACTGGTAGGCCAAACCTAAGTCGGCTAAGAAGAAGGCGGGAAACGTGGGGTCAAGAGGCAGCGCCTTCTCGAGTACCCTAATGGCCTCCTCCGGTTGTCCGGCAAAAGTCAGAATATCCGCCAGCATCTCATGGCTATGCGCATCGGTGGGATCAAGGGCAATGGCCCGCTCTGCCTCGACGAGGGCCTGCGCATGCTGCATCTGAAACAAGTAGACCCCAGCCAAGAGTTGATGGGCCAGAGCTGAGGTCTCATCCAAAGCGATAGCTCTCCGCGCCAGGGTCAACGCCCGCTCCAGCGTCTGGGGATCCTGATTCCATTGCCAGACCCACTCGACAAAGTAGGTCCACCCCAACAAGACGTGCGCCAAGGCGAACCGTGGATCGATTACCGTGGCCCTCTCCCACATCTGTTGCGCCTGGGTATTGGCCTTTTGGGTCCAGCGCACAAAATACCACCCCCCGCGCACGATGTAGACATAGGACCTGAGGTGAGCAGTGAGCGAGTGCTGAGAAGGAGGCATGGGGTCTTCACTGATGTTGACGAAGGGCACCCCGGCGATCTCAGGCTTGTCAGGCAAGGGCAGCCCTGAAGGAGCCAGGAAGTCGAGGTCCCTCGCCAGGAAGGGCCCTGCATTCACTAGGCCAAGCATCGGGACCACCACCGCCACCTGGTGGATGACGTGGTTGTAGACCTCCAGTAGGCGCCGCATACGGGATGCACTGACGGTCATGTCGCTATCCGCTGCTTTCCCGCGTCGCCATCTGCTTTCTCAGACTGAGCGGCCTCATGTCGGTCCACACTTCTTTAATGTACGCCAAGCATTCGGCCTTCTCCCCGCTCTTGCCTCCCTCCCGCCAGCCTAGAGGATTCTCCCGGCCAGCAGGCCAGAGCGAATACTGTTCTTCGTGATTCACGACGACTTTGTAGAGAGTTGTGTCTTCTGTCTCATTCCTATTCATTGAACTTCCTCCAGCACCTGGTTTGGCTTGCCTCCGTCGGTGCCCCATTGCTCCAATTGATCCACCTTCAGCGCCTGGTCAGCCGCTTGCACCTGGGTGAGGCCCGCCTTCAGCACCTGGTCTGGCTTGCCTCCGTCGGTGCCCCATTGCTCTAATTGATCCACCTCCAGCACCTGGTCAGCCGCTTGCACCTGGGTGAGGCCCGCCTTCAGCTTCTCAGCCAAGACCGCCACGTGCGGCTTGTACACCATTTTATCATTCCTATTCATTGAACCTCCTCCAGCACCTGGTCGGGCTTGCCTCCGTCGGTGCCCCATTGCTCCAATTGATCCACCTCCAGCGCCTGGTCAGCCGCTCGCACTTGGGTGAGGCACGCCTTCAGCTTCTCAGCCAAGACCGCAACGTGCGGCTTGTACACCATCGTGGCATGATTGCCCGGCACGACATGGACCTCCACTCCTCCAGCCGCCCACGCGCTCCAACCCAACGTCGGGTCGGGAGACGTGCCCGTAAGCTCCTCATTCGCCCTGAAGAGCGTGACGTGACTCGGGTAGCGGGGCAGGAAATAGTCCAGGCGGGGGCGGAACTAGCAATTTGGGAGGTTGGCCAAAT
>JANMSE010000609.1:0-2905 GCA_031389045.1 Deltaproteobacteria bacterium
CTGCTTGATGTCTTCGTCGCGGTGTTTGTGATGGGGATCACGATTTTTCACATTAACCGGCAATTCGACCACCTCGACACCGACCGACTGGCGCTGTTGAAGGGATAAGCCCCATGCTCCTCGCGTTATTATTGCTGCCGACGGTAGCAGGACTGATGGCCTTTGTGATGCGCCCCGATGGGGCGCGACGCGCACTGCTCCTGCTCACGGCGCTGCTCCACTTTGGTCTCACCCTGATGACGTGGATCACACCTCCGGCGTCACTCCTGGGCGGATGGTTGTGGCTAGATGCGGCGGGGCGGCTGTTTCTCTTGATCACGAGCCTCCTCTTTCTGGCGATCGCGGTGTACGCAATGTCATACCTGCGACACGAAAGCCACGCGACGCATACCGACGTTGAAGAAGCCTTTGTCTTCGTTGACGCGCCGGAAGCGAGATTCACCGGCTGTTTGCTCCTCTTCCTCGCCGCCATGACGCTGGTCACGGTGAGTCAGCACTTTGGCATCCTGTGGGTCGCGATTGAGACCACCACCCTGGCCAGTGCACCGCTGATTTTCTTTCATCGCCATCACCGCTCCCTCGAAGCCACGTGGAAATACCTGCTGCTCTGCTCCGTTGGCATCGCCCTGGCGTTGCTGGGCACTTTCTTTCTGGCGGTCGCGGCGACCCAGCCGGATGGGACGGTTATCCCGCTGGTGGTCGAGGATCTGGTGCGAGACGGGTCCCAACTCCATGAGGCGTGGCTCAACGCGGCATTTCTCCTGCTCCTGGTGGGCTACGGGACCAAAATGGGGTTGGCCCCACTCCATACGTGGTTGCCCGACGCGCACAGTGAAGCGCCGTCGATGGTCTCCGCCCTGCTGTCCGGCGCGCTGCTGAACTGTGCCTTCTTGGGTATCGTGCGCGTCTTGCAGGTGTGCGCCGCGGCTGGACACCTCACTTTTGAGCGTGATCTCCTGGTGGGGTTTGGTTTGGTATCGATGGCGGTGGCCGCTGTCTTCCTGGTCGGACAGACGGACTATAAACGGCTGCTCGCCTACTCCAGCGTGGAACACATGGGCATTCTCGCGCTTGGTGTTGGTCTCGGCGGCAGTGGGACCTTTGGCGCGCTCCTGCACGCGGTCAATCACTCGCTGACCAAAGCGATGCTGTTTCTGGTGGCGGGAAATATCTTGACCGCGTATCAGTCGAAATCGACGGTTGAGGTCCGCGGGGTACTGCGCGTGCTCCCGATCTCAGGGGTGCTGTGGATCGTTGGCTTGCTCGCGATTACCGGCTCGCCGCCGTTTGGGACGTTTCTCAGTGAGTTCACCATCTTGAAAGCCGCGCTCGATCAAGGGCGCAATGGCGTGGCTATCGCCTACCTCGTGTTCTTGGCGATTATTTTCGTGGGCTTGGCCACAGCGGTGCTGGGTATGGCGCAGGGAACGCCACCCGAAGGACAACGCCGAATGACCGAACCGGAATCGTTGTGGACGGTGCTTTCGCCAGCTCTCCTGGGCGTGCTCGTGCTGCTGCTGGGCCTGTATCTGCCGCCGGTGCTCCGTCAGACGGTGCAGGAGGCGGCGCGGACACTGGAGTGATGGCGATGGCAACGATGACTGTACTCACACTTCGACCGCAGACCGCGGTGGCACTGGCGGAGATTCCGCTTGTCACTGTCGGTGAATTTCGTGATACGGTGTTGACCGCTATTGCCGAGGGTGGGCGCTTGGCGGCATTGTTTGGGCACCCGTCCGAGCGCTCGTCCGAGCGGGATACCGTCCAACTCTTCGCCGTCCTAGCGTACGGCAGTACAGGCATGCTAGCGGTCACCTCAACGGCAGTGTCCGACGCGTATCCCGCCCTCACCCCCGACTGCGCGCAGGCACATTGGTTCGAGCGGGAAATCGCCGAACAGTGGGGCGTGCGACCAGAAGGGCATCCGTGGCTCAAACCGATTCGCTTTCACGACAGCTATCGCTCCGGCCATGAGGTCTGGCCACACCCCCCGAGTCAGCCACCCGTTCCCAGTGTCATCGACTTCTTCCAAGTGCAGGGCCACGACGTGCATGAGGTAGCAGTCGGCCCTGTCCATGCGGGAATTATCGAGCCCGGCCATTTTCGCTTTCAGTGTCATGGGGAAGAGGTGTTCCATCTCGAGATTTCCCTCGGCTATCAGCATCGCGGCGTCGAGCGGATGTTGGCAGGCGGACCAACCAAACGCACCATCCACTATATGGAAACCTTGGCGGGAGACACCTCGATCGGTCACGCCACCGCGTACTGTCATGCGGTGGAGGCACTGACGGGATGTCGTGTTCCCGTGCGGGCGCAGGTCGTGCGAGCGATTGCACTGGAACTGGAGCGGTTCGCCAATCATACCGGGGATCTTGGCGCATTGGCTGGCGATGTCGGGTATCTTCCGACCGCGTCCTATTGCGGGCGTATTCGTGGCGATTTCCTGAACCTGACCGCGCTGCTTTGCGGGAGCCGTTTCGGGCGCGGGCTCGTGCGGCCAGGAGGTGTCGGATTCGCGGTCGAGGCCACGCGGGTCGCGCAATGCCGAGAACGGCTGGAACGCGCGGTGCATGATGTCACTGGAGCAGTCGCGCTGCTGTGGGAAACGCCCTCCGTGTTGGCGCGGTTTGAAGAGACGGGGATCGTCTCGCGCGCGACGTGTGACGCGGTAGGATTGGTTGGCCCGGCAGCGCGTGCGTGTGGCGCGGGTCGAGATGTCCGCCACGATTTTCCCTCGGGCATTTTTCGTTTCGCGCACATCCCTGTGTCAACGTGGCATAGCGGCGATGTGTTCGCGCGGGCCTACGTGCGCTGGTTGGAGATGCAACGATCGGCGGCGTTCATTCGTGAACAGCTTGCCGCACTGCCGGACGGACCCAGCCATGAAACCGTGGAGTCACTTCCG
>JANMSE010000310.1:0-4589 GCA_031389045.1 Deltaproteobacteria bacterium
GGCTTCTACGTGCACAGCGCGCCCGCGGGTCTGTCCTTCCGCTACCGCTCTCATGGAAAGCCCGCCCTGGCCGGGGAATCTGGCCGGGATCCGGTTCGCTTTAACCTGTCCCACTCCCACGGAGTCGCCCTGTACGCGATCACTCGTGGTCGGGAGGTGGGCATCGACCTCGAATATATCCGCTCGGATCTGGACATCGCGCCGCTCGCTGAGCGCTTTTTCTCGCGCCGGGAGATCGCCACGCTCCAGACCCTCCCCCCAGAGATGCGGCGTCAGGCGTTCTTCCTTTGTTGGACGCGTAAGGAGGCTTACATCAAAGCCAAAGGCGAAGGACTGTCACTGCCCTTGGACCAGTTCGCGGTGTCGCTGATTCCCGGGGAACCGGCGGCCTTACTCAGCACTCAGAGTGATCCAGACGAAGTCTCCCGCTGGTCTCTTCAGGAACTGTCCCCCACCCCAGGCTATGCCGCCGCTCTTGCCGTGGAAGGACACGGCTTATCTCTCACCTGTTGGCAATGGTTGGACCTGAGGCAGCAAGCAGTCTGAATGTCGCGAGGTTTTGGTGCCGGAGCCGTCGGCGCGGCTGAGCCGCCAGGCGCCCTCACCGAGGAGCTCCAGGACGGTATGATGATAGTGGCGCAGCGCCGCCCGGTTGCCTACGCTGACGATGGTGATTCGCGCTGAAGCGAGGCTCTTGTAGAGGAGCTCCTCATTGGCCGAATCCAGTGCGCTGGTGGCTTCATCCAGGAAAACGTAGGCAGGGTGACTGAGCAGCACGCGCGCGAACGCGATTTGCTGCTGCTCACCCAGGGAGAGCAGGTCCTTCCACTTGAATTCCCCGTCGAACCCGCCCACGCGCTCCGGCAAGTCGTCGAGGTTGACCTGTTGAAGGATCGCGACCAGTTCGGCATCAGTGGCTCCACCCACGCGCGGATAACACAGTTGGTCACGCAGGGACCCGAGGATCATGTAGGGCCGCTGCGGCAGAAACATCATCTCGGTCAGCGGCGGTCTTACGATGCGACCGCTCCCCGTACGCCACAGTCCCGCGATCGCCCGGAGCAGAGAGGTCTTCCCGACCCCGCTCTCGCCGACAATCAGGAACCGATCTCCCGGGACGATTTCGCAAGAAAGATCGCGGACCAGGGTCTTCCGGTTGTCGGGGGTGCGCAGAGTCAGCGCCTCAATGGCGAAGCGCGGCCCCACGACGGCGGTCTTGCGCTGGTCAGGCGTCTGGATCGTGAGCGCCTCAATGGCGAAGCGTGGCACTTCCCCCGTTTTGCTACAGGCGGGGGTTTCTTCGAGCGCGATACTCCCCCCGGCCTCCAGAGCCTGCGGACTCTCAGCCGCCTCCAGATAACCACCAAGGCGTTCCACCACGGCGGCAAACATACTGAGTAAGTTGTATTGATCGACGATTATCGACACCGCCGTGCGCAACGCCAGAAAGGCGATGCTCGCTTGGGTAATCTGACCGAACTCGATCGTCCCCGCGAAGAAGGCTGGCGCGAGGACAAAAAACGGCACCAGCACCAGCAGGAAATCATAGGTATAGGTAAAGAACGCCAGATTCCGTTGCCGCGAGATCAACAGGTTAGAGTTTTTTACCACGGCATACAGACGTTGCAGCAGACGTCCTTCTTCGTTGCGTTCGCCCCCGTACAGCGCGATCGACTCCGTGTTGTCGCGCAGGCGGACCAGAGCATGGCGAAAATCCGCCTCGCGCCGCCGCTGCGTAAAATTAATGCCGATGAGAGGACGCCCGATCACCAGGGTGAGCACCGACCCCACGGCCACGCAGGCCGCGAGCACCCCCACAAGCATCGGCGAGATGAGCCAGAGGACAACGAGGAAGGAGGCACCGGTCACGAATCCCCACAGGATCTGTAAGACGAACGAGACCGTGAACCCAGCGAAGGCATTGAGATCCTCACTGATGCGTTGGTCGGGGTTATCAACGCCAGGGTCGGAGCTGATCCGATAGAAGGCGCGGTCGTGGAAGCTCCGCGCCAAGAACTCTTCGGTCAGCCACTGTCGCCAATGGATTATCAATTTGCCGATCACGTAGCCGTCAACCGCGATGATCGGCGCCGCTACGATATTATAGATCACGACGAGCAGCCCGGAGTGGAAGAATTCCGCGGCATCCTTACTGGCTAACGCCGTCATCATGTCCCGATTGACGTAGCTGAACACCACGTAGGCGACTTTGACCGTCCCACTCAACAGCAGGCTGCAGGCCAGCAACCCGAGCGCGACCCATTTCTGGTCCGAGACCCAGTATGGATTGGCTAGTTTCCAGAGTCTTCGCCAAAACACCCGGTCGAATCTGTTCATTGTCTGCTTTCACGCTCGGCGCGGGTCAACGCCACTGAGAGCAAGTGCTGACAGGCTAGCGGGGAGGACCAGCCTCGTTGTCCGAGACGGTCTCGCGCCTCATCAGGTGGAGAGGTCCTTGCCGCGGGTGTGCGTCACTCCGGTCAAGATCCCGAGACCAAGCAGGATGACACACGCGATGATGACGTAGAGTTGGGGGACCTCGAGGGTGATGAGCGCCCACGCCACACCACTGAGGAAGACGGCAAACCCGATGAGATACAGTGCGAAAGACATAAAAAATTCTCCTTTGTCGTGATTTAACTGGTGAGCCGCGGCGCCGTATTTCCTCTCAACACAAAAGTCAGCGCAAACCCCGCGATAAATCCGCCGATGTGCGCCATGTACGCCACGCCGCCCGTGTCCGCGGTATTAGCGATGGAACCGATGCCGCTAAAAAGCTGCAGAACGATCCAGAACCCAATGGCGATCACCGCGGGCACCTGAATCACTCCTTGCCCTTGCAATACTCTGATCTTTCCCTGGGGGAACAGCAAAATGTAAGCGCCGAGCACTCCCGCGATCGCCCCCGATGCTCCCAAATTCGGGATGGTGGATCCCAGACTAAAGGCCAACTGCGCAAAAGTTGCCGCGAGCCCACAGCAGAGGTAGAAGATGATGAACGTGATGTGCCCGAAACGGTCTTCCACATTGTCACCGAAGATCCATAAATAAAGCATGTTGCCGCCCAAGTGAGCCCACCCGGCATGCATGAACATGGAGGTCAAAAGCGTCGGAAAATCACCGAAGGGATTGGCCAGGAAGCGGCTAGGCACAAAAGCCCATTTCCGAATAAAAGCGTCACCACCATTCAGTTCGACAAAGAAAAACAGGACGTTCAGCACGATCAAGGCATACGTGACCAGCGGAACAATTCTGCGCGAGGTATCATCATCACCGATTGGGAGCATAGGATTGATCTACTTTCACTCTGGGTGGATTTGTCACGGCTTCAGGTCACTATAGGAACGCTACAGCACGATGTGGGTACACGACTGTTTGGGTGCCACTGCTGGCTTGTCCAGCAGTGTAACCGGCAACCCTGGGTCACTCGCGTCCCGTGGCAACCAAAAACCCACATCATAAGGAACATAGCGCCGACAGTCCGCCGCGTCTGTGAAATTCATGCGTGAAATGTTGGAATCGTGCGCAAATCGTGCCGTTGCGTTTCCGGATGCACTGGCACGGAGGTTATGAAATTGCCGCGGGCTCCAGCTTGAGCTACTAGGCGCTTGTCTGTTCCTGATGCGGGGAGCCCGCGCTCGTCACGGTTATCGGCGTCGCCAGCGGATCTCGACCCCATCCCCCCCGTCGAGCGCCGCGCGCAACATCTGAATCAAGTGATCTGTCGCTCGCCCATCGGCTAAGAGGTCGATGGTTGCCGCGTCGATAAAGTAATCTTGATCTTCTTGGGATTCCTCTTCGAGGGCGTTGGTTAGTACCTGCAGTTCGGCTTCGGTGAGAGAACCAAGCAGTTGATTGGTGTCGTTATTGTAGAGATCAATCATAAGAGAATAACCTTCTTGCTATCGCGCGCGTTCAAAAGTAAAGATTCGCGCGTCCTTATTGTTCTTGCCGCTGGCGAAATCCCGGATCATTTCGCCAGCGATTTGGCGGTGGGCGTCACTCGCCATACGGTATTGCCCACGTCGTCAGTCACAAGCAGTGCGCCCGCTCGGTCGACCGCCACGCCAACCGGGCGACCACGCGCATCGCCTTCCGCGTCGACAAACCCGGTGAGTATCTCTTCGGGGTCCCCACTCGGGCGACCAGCGGTGAACGGGATAAAAATCACCTTATACCCGCTCCGTGGGTTACGGTTCCATGAGCCATGTTGGCCGATAAACGCCCCACCCACATAACGTTCTGGCAGGAGCTTCCCTGCATAAAAGAGCAGTCCCAGCGAGGCGGTATGCGCGCCGAGTGCATAATCGGGCACCAGCGCTGTGGCAACCAGATCCGGACGTTGCGGCGTCACCCGCGTGTCGACATGCTGGCCGTAATAGCTATAGGGCCAGCCGTAAAAGCCGCCATCCTTCACTGCGGTCATGTAGTCGGGAACAAGATCGCTGCCTATCTCATCGCGTTCGTTAACCGCGGTCCAGAGGTCGCCACTGTGCGGGTGCCAGGCGAGCCCGTTAGGATTGCGCAAGCCTGAGGCAAAGACCCGCGTATGACCTGTTGCCGGATCGATCTCGAGAATCGCGGCGCGG
>JANMSE010000614.1:0-7048 GCA_031389045.1 Deltaproteobacteria bacterium
CAGAGCTGTCGAATCACCTCGCGGTTCCCGGCGGAGAAAAGCAGTTGTCGCGCCTCGGTCTGGGCATGTTGATAACCGCCAAAGAACGCGCGGATGTCACGACGGAGTTCCCCTGAACGGAGTTCTTCTGAAAACGCGGGAGCGGTTTTCCGTTGCTCAAACTGCTGGAGCGCGAAATAGACGGTGAGGTCTTCTTTCCGCGAGCGAAACGCCGCGGTGACCGCTTCCGTGCCGTGAAACCGTTCCAGAAACCGCAAGGCTTTTGCCAGGGACCCACAGGTCTTTTCAATGTCCGCCGGCTGGGCGATTTCACTCAGCTCAGGTTTACGACCCAGGTCGAGCCAGGTGTCCCACAGTGAATCGAGCAACGCCCGATGAGTGGCATGGAAAGTCTGTTCCCTTTCCGCGCGGGTGGGTTGTGGTAAGCGGTGAATGACGTGAGCGAGTCCCGTGCGATTACGCAGCCGATGGGCAAGGAAATGTTGTTCCGCGTTTTCATCCTTGAAGACGAAAAAGATGCCTGGCCCGACCGCGACCGGCTCCTTGTCGAGCACTGAGTGCAGATACTCCCTGAGTTCACGTTGGGTGTAATACCTTTGGAAGGTATTGCGACTCGTCCGCACCCCGTCGCTGTACTGTTCCCCGTTTGGTTGTTCTCGGCCTGTGAGCATGGCGGAAACGGAGAGGAGCCGTCTCGCCAGGTGATATGCGTGACGCAGCACCCGCGTGCGTTCAGCCGGGTCTTCGATGACATTGATGACAAATCCGAGGTTGACAATATCCGCCGCTGTTTTGGGAGCATCCGGCGCGAAGTGCGGGTCCCAGCCGCTGGCTGCGATGCCAGTGGCGTGCAGGATACGGACATCGTCGCCCTTACCGCAGCCGTAATCAAAAACGGTCCGGGTGCCATCCAAGTATCCGTGACGATGGAGCGCCTGCATGGGAGTCGAGAGCGCATAACGTTGCAGCGCGGTCCGATGTCGGGCAAGTGTTTCCGTCGAGGACGGTTCCGTCGAGGACGGTTCCGATTGCGTGGCGTCGTTCAGCGGCACCAAGTGATGATCCCGCACCTCGTACCCTGCTGACAGCAAACGCTCCTGCCACTCACGGGCAAAGCCAATGCGTCGCGCGTCACGAAAGAGCCCGGCGGCTTCTAGTTGTCGCGTGAGCACCGCGAACATGGGGACGTGCGGGTGATCCTGGGGCAGCAGCAGTTCCTTGCGATGCAGGATGGGTGGATTCTGGGCAGGGTCATAGGTGATCCGTTTCACGTGGCCAGACGCGAGGTTGACGACAGCGGAAGACTGAAGCGCGGGAAACGGGTAGTCAAAGAAATGCTCGTAGCGGAGGAGAGAAATCCGCTGGCCTGCGGCATCGACTTTTATGACGTTAAAGTCGGTATATGGACTAAGGCCGGCTTGTGTTGTCGCAAGCTGCACTCGTTCACGGAGAAGCGTATCGAGCGCCTCAAGAACACAGACGTGGAAGTACAAGTTTCCCTTGACTCGTTTCCCTGATGGTGGACATGCTGGCGTTTCCATGATGCCTGTTGATGTTCGTTCCGAGCATTGACAGCGGCAAAGAGTTTGTAAAGGACCTTAGTACGTGTCAAGAAATAACTTGCCGATTTGGCTAGTGGGTGCCACTGCTGGCTTGTCCAGCAGTGTTCTATGCTCGGTAAGTTATTTCCTGACGGTGCCTTACGAACAAGGGGCTCAGTGTGGGATACTGCGTCCGCTGGTCATCTTCGGTGGCGATACGCCGAGGGAATGAGTATTTTCACCTGAGCCCGAAATCGACGATTCCCTATGATTTACTTGGATAACAACGGCACGACTCGCATACTACCGGAAGTGCTAGAGGCAATGCTCCCGTATTTCACTACCGACTGGGGCAATCCCTCCAGCAGTTACAAATTCGGCTCGAAGCTCAAAGCCGTCATTGAGGCAGCGCGCGAGCAAGTCGCCGACCTAATTGGCGCGCATCCCAGAGAGGTGCTGTTCACGTCTTGCGCCACGGAGAGCAACAACGCGGCAATCCATGCGGCCTTGCGGGCGAATCCCGGCAAGCGCCACATCGTCACGTCGGCGGTCGAACATTCTTCGGTTCTCAACTACTGCTTGGCGTTGGAGAAAGAGGGCTATCGCGTGACCTATCTGCCCGTTGATCGCGACGGGGTGCTGAAACTGGCCGACCTGGAAAACGCGATCACGGACGAGACCGCGATTGTCTCGTTGATGTGGGCCAACAACGAAACGGGGGTGCTCTTCCCCGTCAAGGAGATTGCGGAGCTTTGCCGTTCGCGTGGTGTGCTCTATCACTGCGACGCAGTCCAAGCGGCGGGAAAAATTCAGATGAACGTGCGGGAGATGCCGTTCGACTATCTTTCACTGACAGGCCACAAGTTTCACGCACCAAAGGGCATTGGCGCACTGTACGTGCGGCGCAAGACGCCGATCTCACCGTACCTGTATGGCGGCCATCAAGAACGCGGCCTGCGCGGTGGCACCGAAAGTGTGCCGTTGATTGTTGGAATGGGGAAAGCTGCCCAATTGGCACGGAAGTCCCTCCCTGAGTATGAGAAGAAAGTCCGCTCGCTGCGGGACAAGCTGGAAGATGGAATTCTGAACTCTATGCCGAACACGGAATTGAACGGCCACAAAACCCAACGACTCGCCAACACCAGCAACATCACCCTCCATGTCATTGAATCCGAAGCCTTGCTCATCTTGCTCGACAAGGAAGGCATCTGCGCCTCGTCAGGGTCGGCGTGTCTCGCGGATTCCGATGAACCGTCACATGTGATTAAGGCGATGAAACCGGACTCCACCGCCTCGCGGCAGATGATTCGGTTTTCGCTTGATATCGACAACCGTCAAGAAGAAATTCGAGAGGCTGTCGCCGCTGTTCAGCGCTGTGTCCGCGCGCTGAACGCGGAGTCGGTCCTGAACTCAGTTGAAGAAGGTTTCAGACGAACGAGCGGAAACGCCTTACTTACCCTCCATGAGGCGTGTGCTACGCGGGCGCTTTGTGTCCAATCAAACCGGAGGCCTACAAGGCTGCGAACAATCGAGGCTGTCATTGACGCGCATGGAAACGTGCATTTGCTAGAAGCTATCCAAGCTGCACTGATAATGCTTGACGATGCACGACATCTTTTGAGTGTTGATCGTTGGGCAAGCGCTATCTCTCGTGCCTATTACTGTAGCTATCAAGCCATGTGGGCAGCTTTAGGAGCGCCTCCTCAAGCGCAGCAATGGCGTCATGCCGCTATTATTGCCCATTTTGTCCGCGGATATTGGTTTGCCCCTACCCATCCACGGACAGGAGCAGGGTTACTGGAACCGGTACGGCGGCCCCTTCAGTGGCTCTATCAGAAGCGGATTGACGTCGACTATGATATTAGGCCAGTAACGCGGACAATTGCTGCCCGAGCAGTCGAAATTGCTGAGCAGGTCTGTCGGGAAATCCAGCAAAGAAGTGGAGGATCCACCCCATGAGTGGAACGCCTTATCGAGATAACCAACGGCTCGCTCTGGCGGTAACGCGGTTCATTGAAGAGGTACACCAGCGTTGTCCTCACGCACGCGTAGAACCGCTAACTCCTTACGAAGACGAAGACTTCACGCTGGCCGTCATCGTTCCTGTAGGAACGGATGAGGAGGCAGTGTTGGATCAATGCTTGGCCGCGAGCGCCGCCATTGAAGACGAGATGAATCTCTATATTCTCCCACGAGTGCGGTTGGAAAGTTCCGAATGACTAACGCGCCAACTATGAAATGATGGACATTCCGCATGGTTTATTTAGATAACAACGGCACGACCCGTGTGCCCCCGGAAGTAATAGCGGTAATGATGCCCTATTGAGCGGCAAATCCAAAGCTTACGGGAGCTTTAGGTATGGAAACACTTGTCGCTGTTTTGTTAGTCGTTGTCTCTTGAGTGTTCCTTGCCACCGCGATCGACGCCACTCGCTATCCGAAGTAGGAAAGCGTTGAGCGTTGCATAACGCACGGTGGGAAGGATGATGTGGGCTTTTCGCGCACTCAACGAACCGTCAGTAATGAGGTCTGGGGTCCGCCAAAGAGATACTGGAATAGGGTACTGTGCCCCGCGAGTTTGTTGGTTCTATAAACCAAGGAGAGGTTATCGTATGTCCATGACTCGAGCCTACGAAGAAATTATCGACTTTATTGCTGGGGGCACAACCCCAAGTGGCATCATTGCCTTCCAGCCTTCGGGAGAAGCAAAAGCCCGGGTCGCGGATTTGATCCACCGCGAGAAAACAACCGGTCTGTCACCAGAAGAAACCGCCGAATTAAACCACTACTTGCAGCTAGAGCACTTGATGCGCTTGGCCAAGGCTCGCGCCCGCACCCATCTGACCCATGAGCAGCTACATTAACGCGGCCTTGCGTCGGCTTGTCGCGACACGAGCCGAGTATCTTTGCGAGTATTGTCTAATCGACGAAGAAGACGCCTTCTTTGGTTGCGAGGTCGATCACATCATCAGTGAAAAGCACGGTGGGCAAACTGACGCTGACAACCTCGCTTACGCCTGCGCCTTTTGTAATCGGTCAAAGGGCAGCGATATCGGATCGGTCGTGCGGCAAACTGGGAATTTTGTTCGTTTCTTCAACCCTCGCCTCGACCAGTGGGCGGCGCATTTTACCCTTGACGCTGCAACGATTGTTGCCCTTTCGGATATCGGTGAAGTCACCGCTCGCATATTAGACTTCAACAACGAGGAGCGGTTGTTTGAGCGGCAGACGTTGCAAACCATTGGCCGGTATCCGAGCGTTGCTGCCATCGCACGCATGGGTAGGGGCACATAACTTTATGTTGCACTACAGCGCCGTCCGGTGGCGATTCTAACCGAAGCCGAACAGTCCCGTTTGAGCGGTTGGTACTAGGTCTAGGTGGCCCTTAATTTTCTCTCTCTGTCGGTGCAACGGTTAGGGTCTGTCTAGCCGTGAACACAGATAGAGATAAAAGCATCGAATCCGAAGCCTTGCTCATCCTGCTCGACAGGGAAGGCATCTGTGCTTTGTCCGGTTCGACGTGTCTTGCTGATTCCGATGAGCCGTCACATGTGATTAAGACGATGAAACTGGATTCCACCGCCTCACAGCAGATGATTCGGTTTTCGCTTTCCGACAACAATTCGCTGGAAGATATCCGCCTGTCGTTGACAACAATTCAACAGGTAACAGGCGTATTGAGAAACCAAGTCGGACTATTTGTTTGGTGGCGGAGATTTCTGAGGGAGATTGTAGCGAGGATTTTTTTTCACTTCCTGCATTAAAGATACTAAAGAGCGTTCTTCATCTACCGCTAGTTCATTCAATAAATAGAGACAAAACCGAAAGGCCGCGTTTCGGGCTTTTGCAGAAGCCTCAATTTTCCCTGAGTTCCACAGGATTCCGTCTAGGACTCCGTTAGGGTTTTCGAATTTCATGTTGTTCAAACAGTGGACCAGAGCGGGCAATCGCTGTCGGAGGTGGAAATGAACATATAGGCGTGCTAGCAGTTCCAAACCAACTGGACGGAAAAAAAGATTGTGGTTGTTTTTTCGCTCAGCCTGTGGCGTGGTCCCGTGCTGACGAAAATATCGCTTTAACGTTGGTTCGTTTCCGATCACGAAATCAAAGAAACTTGAAACAATCGCTTGAAAGTTGGCCACATTCTCAGCCTCATGTTCAAGAGTGCCCCTTGGTTTTTTAAACAATTTCCTTAGTCGCTGGCATACAGTATGTATCGCAAGGAGGCTGGTGAATCGTTCTCTTCCCTCTTTACTCAAATGTTCCTTCTGTTCAGTAACTGCGATTTCCTCACCCTCGTTGAATGGCGGATACTCCGCGTATAGCCGACGAGTAACAATCGCACAGAGTTCATCTTCGTTAATTACAACTTTATCGCCTCCCGAAACGGCTACAGCATTTTTGTTAATATCATTGAATAAACGGCGCGTTCGTACCTTACCGGGCTTATCATCAAGGTGGGCAACGAAAATTACCGGATATTGATCATCTTGTATTCTCTCAGGGAACTTGGCGAAAGCTTGTTTGATGGCTTCCACGCGGTGTTGACCATCTATGGCAAACATTTTTTCATTTCCGTGGAATTCCATTAATCCCAAAGAAGATTCAACGTCACCAATCTCTGCAAGGTTATGTTCCTTTGCAACTCCTGACAAGTTCAACCCAATCCAGTTCGGAAGGGCATCAAAGACACCGAGAATGATGGAACCAAAGAATCGAGTCTCTCGTGTGCGTAAGTATCTTACAATTTTACTTACACGCGGCTTAAGGTCACGCTGGAGATAATCGTCCAGGGCTTTCGCCTCTCGAATGTCCTTCGAACTCATCACGTGTTGAGAGATTTGCTCGGCACTAAGGAGGGCTGGATAAAAAACCCAATCTCCCATAACCCCACGGAGACAGGCAATGTGCCAACGAGTGCTCATATTACGCCAAACCTCTTTTGCTGGGTTTTGATATCCACTGGGTAGTCACGGCGCGCATAACATGGGTAAATGAACCCGTGCAGTTTTTCCTCTAGCTCCATGAGTTCCTCACTTGGGTGAGATACCAAAGCGTAGGCAACCCATAGTACCCCGTAGTACATCTGGAGCATCTGATCAATGTTATCTCGCTTCTTCTTTGACTTTATGCGCGAGGGCAAATAATCCTTTAGTCTTTCACGTAACGGACGATTCGATCCTCGTTCATTTGAAATGCCGAGATAGAACGCAAATCGAGGAAAAGAATAAAGGACTTCGTCTGGTCGAATATAGAAAAGGTAGACTCCAGGTTTGTCTGATTGAATTAGTTGATCAACATACTGAGGGGAGGCTGCGTCTTGATACCGAAACTCTCGCCATTCTAATTGGAAAGCCCAATCATCGGGTTTATGGCGTGTCCAGTAAACGGGATCAGTAAGGAAGGTGCGGCGGTAGGGCATGAAACGCAGTGTGTGCTTCCGGCAAGCAAGCTTGACTTTTTCTAGAGATACGCAAGGGCAGCGCAGGCTGCGGTCTTCACTTCCC
>JANMSE010000364.1:0-10364 GCA_031389045.1 Deltaproteobacteria bacterium
CGAGATTCTGGACCCCACACTGGATGTGACCGACCTCCGCAAGCGCGTGGGCATGGTGTTCCAGAAGCCCAATCCATTTCCCAAGACCATTTACGAAAACGTTGCCTACGGCCCACGCATCTTGGGCATCAAACAGAAAGCGCGGCTTGATGAGATCGTGACCGAGAGTCTGCAGAGCGCGGCCCTATGGAACGAGGTCAAGGACCGCTTGCACGACAACGCCCTGGCGCTCTCCGGTGGACAGCACCAGCGGCTCTGTATCGCCCGGACCATCGCCGTCGAGCCTGAGATCGTGCTGATGGATGAACCCTGCTCGGCGCTTGACCCGATCGCGACCACCAAGATCGAGGAACTGATTCACGAATTGAAGCAGCGGTACACCATTGTGATCGTCACGCACAACATGCAGCAAGCGGCGCGGGTGTCCGATTATACGGCTTTCATGTATCTGGGGCGGCTGGTAGAGTTCGGCAAGACCGACAAGCTCTTCAGGACCCCAGACAAGCAAGAGACCGAAGACTACATAACCGGCAGATTCGGCTGATCATCGGATCATGGGAGCGGTGTTATGCCACAACAACTACATACCGATCGCGTCTACGAAGAAGAACTTCAACAATTGCGCGCCAAAATCCTGGAGATGGGGGGACTGGTCGAAAAGCAGATTGGCGATGCCATGACCTCGCTGGTTGAGCGCAACTCGGCCCTCGCGCACGAAGTGATCGCCCGCGACCACACCGTCAATTACCTGGATGTCGCGGTGGACGAGAGCTGCACCCGGCTCCTGGCGCTCCATCAACCGGCGGGGCGGGACCTGCGGCTCATTATGACCAGCCTCAAGGTGACCACCGATCTCGAACGAGTTGGGGACATGGCGCAAAACATCTGCGAGCGGGCCTTGGAACTCAACGAAGAGCCGCCGCTCAAGCCCTATGTGGATTTACCGAAGATGGCGGACTGGGCGCGGTCGATGTTGCGCGAGAGTCTCGATGCCTTTGTCCGCGAGGATACGGAACTGGCGCTGCATGTGTGCCAACGCGACGATTTTATCGATGGCCTGACCGCCGACATTTTTCGCGAGATGCTGGCCTTCATGACCCAAGACCCACAAGCTGTGAGTCGCGCGACCCGCCTCCTCTTCATCGCCAAGTATCTCGAACGGATCGCCGACCATGCCACGAACATCGCCGAGATGGTCATCTATATGGTGAAAGGGAAAAGTATTCGTCATATCTCGCCACCCCCGGCGTCGGTATAGGACGAGAACGCATGGACAACATATCGAGTCATACGAAACCGCTGGTCGCGGTCGAAGCGAAACGCAAGATCTTGCTCGTCGAGGATGAACCGGACATTCGCGAACTGGTGCGGTATAACCTCGAGATCGAAGGGTTCGCCGTCGTGGAAGCGAGCGACGGCGAGATCGCGTTGCGGCTCGCGGCGACTGAACGACCCGCCCTCGTTATTTTGGACTTGATGTTACCCGGCGTGCCGGGCCTTGATGTCTGCCGCACCTTACGGACCAAGGAGGCGACGCTGCAGATTCCCATCCTGATATTGACGGCACGCGCGTCGGAGGTGGACAAAGTGTTAGGGCTTGAAATGGGCGCCGACGATTATGTGACCAAACCGTTCAGCCCTCGTGAACTGGTCGCGCGCGTCAAAGCGGTGTTACGCCGTGCCTACGGTCCGACGCTCAATCGCCCCCACGAGCACTATGAAAAGGGCCGCTTACGTATCGACTACGACACCTACGAAGTCACGCTTGATGGGCAAATCACGGCGCTGGGGCTGCGGGAGTTCGAGCTGCTGAAGTTTTTTGTTGAGTATCCCAACCGGGTGTTTAGCCGCACGCAAATCCTCGACCTCGTGTGGGGGCAAGACGTGTACGTCGAGCCGCGCACGGTCGATGTGCATATCCGCCGGCTGCGCCAACGCATTGAAAAAGACGACGCCAATCCCACCTTGCTCCTCACGGTCCGCGGCGTGGGCTACAAGTTTAATCCCGATGCACTGGCGGAATAGCGTCTTTTTCCCCATCGTCCTTTTCTCCCTGCTCACGGTCGCGGGGTGCCTTGGCCTCCTGGTCTATTACTCCTCCCCAGTGCCTTTGCGTCCGCACTCGCTGTGGTATGGGTCACTCTTCTTGGAGCTGGGGGCTGTTGTGGGCGCGCTTATGTTCGGGAAGCACCTGCAAGCGCGACTTCGCGAGTTAGGCACTTTCCTCGAGACGACCTCGGAGCGCGACGTCCCGCCCTCACTTCCTGTCCAGAATGAAGATGAGGTCGGAGCCCTGGAACGTGGGGTGCAGCACGCCGTCGCGCGGCAACATGAACGATTGCGGGCGTTGGCCGCCGAGCGCAAGAAGTTGGAAGCTGTCTTGCAAAGCATGGCCGAAGGCGTGGTGGTGATTGACCCCACGGGCCATGTCGTCCTGTGTAATCCGGCAGCGCAGGAACTCTTTGATTTCCGCCCCGGCCAAGAGTGGCAGGGCAAGCCGATTCAGGCGTTTTCGCGCCATCCTTTGCTCCAGGAACTCTTACGCGAAGTGGCGGACCGGCGGCATGGCGATGCCCCGGTCAGTCGCGAGCTGCAACTGGAGAGTACCGAAGGGCGCTATCTGGCGGCCAGCGCGATGCAGATTTACGAAGACGGGGTGACGGTGAGCGGCTACGTATTGGTCTTTTACGACCTCACGCAAATCAAGCGGCTGGAATCCGTGCGCGCCGATTTCGTCGCTAACGTGTCGCATGAACTGCGCACTCCACTGACGGCGATCAAAGGATATGCCGAGACCTTGCTCAACGGGGCGATCAAGGACGAGGTGACCGCGCAACGGTTCCTTGAGATTATTGACCGGCACTCGGAACGGCTCAGTCGCCTGATTGATGATCTCCTCACCTTGTCAAATCTGGAACTGGGCAAGACCGAACTCCGCAAAGAAGAAATTGTCCTGGCCGATGTGGTGAATGAGGTGTTCGAGGTGGTGAGAGAAAAAGCGGCGGCGGCGGGGGTCACGCTCGTCCGGCACTGTCCGCTGGAATTGCCCTCGCTCACGGGCGACAGCGACCGTCTTCAGCAGGTGCTCGTCAATCTCATTGATAACGCGATCAAGTATACGCCCACGAGTGGAACGGTGACGGTCTCGGCGCGCGTGGTTCACGATCCAGAGATTGGCGCACAAGCCCACAACGGCATGGCTGGTGGGACGACGCAGCCCGGAGAGTGGATGGAAGTGTCCGTGACGGACACTGGGAGTGGGATTCCGGAAGAGGACTTGCCGCGTCTCACCCAACGGTTTTACCGCGTGGACAAAGCGCGTTCTCGTGAATTAGGCGGCACTGGACTCGGGCTCGCGATTGTCAAACACATCGTGCAAGCGCACCACGGCGTGCTCCGCATCGCCAGTCAGCTCAAGCAGGGGACGACGGTGCGGATGTTCTTGCCGTTGTGAGTCAAGCAAAAGGGAAAAGGAGTGAGTGCGGAATCCGAAGCCCAACTCCGCACTGTCCTCGACTCCGCACTGTCCGCGACTCCGCACTCCGCACTGTCCCAGACTCCGAACTGCCTCAGACTCCGAACTGCCCCCTCACCCACGCCAGCGCTTCTTCCCGCGTGTGAAGCTGCCCCTCCAATTGCGCATCTTCGACGGCTCCAAGAATTTCCTTGAACCGTGGTCCCGGCGGAAGTCCCAATGCCATGAGATCATGCCCACTGAGCAGCCGTGGTGGCGCAATCTGCTCAGGCGCGAGGGCCGCGAGCTGCTGACGGCAGAAGTGATACGACCGCAGGTCCCCACTGGAAGAGAGCGCATCCAGCCGCGCGAGTTCTAGCAACTCCTCAATGCCTTCCTCGCGCAGGAGTCGTTTCAGCGTGGCGGTGCGCATCTCCGGCGCGCTGATGAGACGGAGATGGTTTTTGACGAGATACGCGACCCGTTCCCAGGTTTCACGTGACCGTTTGAGGCGTTGGCAAATGTCTACTGCCATCTCCGCGCCTTTCTCGCAGTGACCATAGAAGGTGATGCGATGGGCGTTGTGGACCTGACACAGCGGCTTGGCCACATCATGGAGCAACGCGCCCAGCGCCAGCGTTTCCGTGGGCTGGGCAAGCTTGTCGAGCAACAGCAAGGTATGGACAAATACGTCCCCTTCGGGATGAAAATCCGGCGATTGCTCAATGCCTCGCATTGTCTCAATTTCTGGCAGCGCGGCGGTCAATAAGCGGGACTCCGACAGCAACTCGAACGCGCGCTTGGCCCCACGGCCGGTGACAATTTTCACGATTTCATCACCGATCCGCTCCCAGGCAATATCACCGATAGTTGGGGCGAGGTCGCGGATCGCGGCGAAGGTGTCTGGAGCGATGGTGAAATCGAGGCGGGCCGCCAGGCGGACGGCGCGTAACATACGCAGGCGATCCTCGGCGAAGCGCGCGTAGGGATCGCCAATGGCCCGAATGACTCCGGCTCGGAGGTCGTCACGTCCGCCGACGTAATCAATCACTTCGTCCGTGAGCGGATCGTGGAACATGCCGTTGATGGTGAAGTCGCGCCGTTGCGCGTCGGCTTGCGCATTACTGAAATGCACGCTGGTGGGATGGCGGCCATCAATATAGGTCCCATCCGAACGAAAGGTCGCCACCTCACATGGAGTTCCGTCCTCCACGACCAACACCACGCCGAACTGGATGCCCACGGGAACCGTACTAGGAAAGAGTCGCTGCACGACCTCCGCTCGTGCATTGGTGGCGACATCAAAGTCCTTGGGTTCAAGGCCGAGCAAGCGGTCACGGACACAGCCCCCCGCGAAATAGGCCACGAAGCCGCGGTCCCGCAGGGTCTGGACGATATGTCTGGCGTGGAGTTCATTTTCAGTCACGCCCGCATGGTGGCATGCGAGATAGTGGGGTGCAATGTGGCGGGCGGTATCGTCGCGGATCCGGCGCTTTTTCGCGCTGTTCTTGTCGTCACATCTGACTCACATGCGTCAGCGCTTGGTCGAGGTCGCTAATGAGATCACGCCAATCCTCGAGCCCTACGGCCAGGCGAATGCCGCCGGGTTCAATGCCGAGCGCGAGCTTCCGCTCTTCCGGGACCGCCGCGTGCGTCATGCCATACGGGTTTTCAATCAGCGTCTTGGTGTGGCCCAGGCTCACCGCCAAGGTGATCGTATACGAGTGCTCGGCGATGTAGTCGATAAAGGCTTCGGCGTGGCGGTTGCCGCCTTCTTCTTTTTTCAACGTAAAGTGGAGCACCGAACCGGGAGCAAAGCGGCCACGGTCGTCGGTCATTTGCCGTAACGCGAGTTCCCGCTGCGGATAGTGTTCGAGCCCTGGATACGAGACGCGGGCGACCAGCGGATGCTGATCGAGGAACTGCGCGATTTTCTGCGCGCTCTTTTGTTGGTTGACCATGCGGGTGGCCAAGGTCGGCAAGCCGTAGACCAAGAACGCCCACGCACTCTTCGACGTGAGCACGCCACCAAAATCCTTGCGGTAATACATCAACAAGCCATGCAGATCGTGTGGGGCGATGACCGCTCCCCCCATGTCCGTGCCGAAACCGCCAATGTCCTTGGTGAGACTGTGCACCACGATGTCGGCTCCATGCTCAAGTGGACGCTGACAATAGGGCGTGGCGAAGGTGTTATCGACAATGATGCGGATAGGGACTTTCCGGCCTTTGTTGGCTTGGTCAACCAGACGCCGAATCTGTGCGATGTCGATTAACTGGAGCGTAGGATTGATCGGCGTCTCAAAGTAGATCACACGCGTCTGCTCGTTGAGGACCTCGTTCAAGCTGTCGGGGTTCATCAGATCAACAAAGCGAGTTTGGATGCCAAACCGAGGGAGCCAATTGGTCAGCAGACTATAGGTGCAGCCATAGAGCACCTGATGCGCGACAATCTCTTCGTGTTGCTTGACGGTGACGCCGAAGACCGCGCTGATGGCGGCCATGCCAGTGGCGAAACAGACCGCCGTCTCCCCACCTTCCGCGGCCGCCAGATTCTCCTCCAACATGCCACGCGTGGGTTCGTCGAGGCGATCGTAGATATAGATGGGTACATGTTGTGGCGACCCTGATTCATCGGTGCCAAACTCCAGGAACCCTTGCACGCCGCGATGCGTGGAGTCGAGACGATACGTCGTCGACGAAGAGATGGGGGGGACTACGTGGTGATCGTAATCCCACCGCGTGTTATCGGCGCTGCCATGAATCAGCCGTGTTCGGAGGTGATAATTCCTGTTCTTCTTGGGGTCATGTGCTTTCTTTGGCATAAGGCCTCCTGCGAGCGGGGATAGTCTCACCGCCGTTATTGTAGAGGGATTCTCACTTGTAGCAAAGAAGAAAGATCGCTTACGCGGGCGTTGTCTCGCGCGTGGGTTTCTTCAAGAGGAACAAAAGCATGAGCGCCGCCAGATTGAGCGCGGCACTCAGGAGAAATGCGGCATCATACCGTCCGCTCACGGCATACAGGTAGCCAGCGATAAGCGGGCCAAACGCGGCGGGAGAGCCGGAAATGGCGAAGATAAAGCCGGCAATGGAGCCGACCGAAGTCCGGCCATAAAAATCGCCGATGAGCGCGGGGAACAGCGCGGTCACTCCACCATACGCAAGCCCAAAGACGGCGGCCGCGGCATAGAGTGACGCCAGGCCCGTACTGAAGGCAAACCCGGTGAACCCCAGCGCCTGCAACAGAAAGCACAAGCCCAGTGTCGGCACGCGCCCGATACGATCCGATATGGTGCCGATGAAGAGGCGCCCCATGAACCCGGCGAAGCCGATCACACTAATGGTCATGGCGGCGCGAAATTGGGGAATGCCGAGGTCCACGGCGAACGGGACGATATGGACCATCGGCATGAAGACGACGAGCCACGTCAGCGTGAACACGACATTCAAAAGCAAAAAAGACCTGGTGCGCTTGGCTTCGGCGAGGGTCCAGTCGTTCGCGAAAGAAGAAGGCGGTGCTCCGACCGTTGTTGGTGAGGGGATTGGCGCGATCCCATCCGGGAACAGGCCCATCTTTTCTGGATCACGCACAGTGAACGTGGCGCAGGCCCCAATGACAGTGACGGCGACGACACCAAGGAGCAAATAGGCGTGTCGCCAGCCGTAGGCGCCAATCAAAGTGGCGGCGAGCGGTGGAAAAATGAACGTGCCGAAACTCGCGCCGCTGGAGGTCAAGCCAATAGCCAGCCCGCGCTTCTCGATAAACCAACGCACCACGGTGGCATTGCAAGGCACATAGGCGGCGCTCATGCCCGAAGCGGCGATCACCCCCAGCGAGATGTACATCTGCCAGAGGGCGGTGACTTGGCTGGTGAGGATAATGCCGAGGCCAAGCAGACATCCACCAATCGTAATGACGAGGCGTGGCCCCCAATGGTCGGTGAACCGACCAGCGACCGCGCCCAGGGCGCTATAGAGAAACACATAGAGCGCATAAGGGAGGGACAAGCTGTCACGTCCCCAGCCCGTCTCCTTCGAGATTTCGGCCATGAACACCCCGAAGGAAAACTGAATGCCATAAGCGACGCAGAGGATGGTGAACGCACAGGCGACCACGACCCAACCGTAAAAAACACGGCCTCGTACCGCCTCGGTTGTTGGGATTGGTTGAAGTTGACTGGTTACGTGTTCCGCTTCGTTCACTCTCCACTCTCCACTCTCCACTCTTAACTTTCCCCTACAGTCCCAGCGCTTTCGCGATATTCACCCGCTGAATCTCATCCGTCCCGCCCGGAATGCGGAGGTTGCGCGCGATACGGAAAATTTTCTCGATCCCCGACTCTTTCATCAATCCGTGCGCGCCGTGGAGTTGTACCGCACGGTCGGCCACTCGGTACAGGGCCTCGTCACAAAACACTTTGAGGGCGCAGACCACTTGAATCAGACGCGGATCAACCTTCAGTTGCCACAGATCGCCTTGGTCTGCTTGCCACAGGGATTGCAGCGACAGCGCGCGCATGGCTTGCACGTCGAGATACGAATCGACAATCATCCACTGCAACGCTTGAAAGCGACTCAGCGGGCCACCGAAGGCTTGACGATTCTTGATGTACGCGATGCACCGATCCAGCAGGTACTGACCAAGGCCCGTGCACATCCCCCCGCGTCGCACGCGAATCCAGTTAATCATCCCCATACTGAGATAGAAGCCCTCGCCCTCGTTGCCCCAGGTGTGGTCGAGCGGCACCCGGCAATTGTCAAAGCGCAGCTCGCCAGTCATGCCATCGTCCATGATCGTGCGATAGGTGCGGCCAATGTGGAGCCCTGGCGCGTCACGTTCGACGATGAATGTCGTGCCTCCCGCGCCATGCTTACTGGGGTCGGTCATGGCGCAGACGAGCATTAGTTCGGCATACGGGGCATTAGTGATGTAGGCTTTGGTGCCGTTGAGCACCCAGTCATCCCCACGTCGTTCGGCGCGGGTTTCCATGCCCAAAACATCGGAGCCGCCGCGATACTCGGTGATCGCGTAGGCGGCGGTCCATTCGCCGCGCATCATGGGCGCGAGATACTTCCGTTTCTGCTCATCGGTGAGAAACATCAGCATGCGATTGGGACCTTCGGTCCACGACAGCATCCATTGGGTGACGCCGATGCCATGCTGATAGACGGCTTCATGCACGAAGAACATGTCCGTGAGGCTGAACCCACCGCCGCCAACCTCCTTGGGCATGTGTAGCGCATACAAGCCGCGCTCCGCCGAGCGCATGCGGATGGAGCGTTGCGCCGCCAACACTTCCGGCGCGAGCTGACCATCTTCTCGCAGATAAAGATGCTCGTTGACGAGATGGGCCGACAACTCGCGCTCAATCGGGGTGATCTCGTCGGCGATGAATTGGTGATTGTCACTGATGGTCTGGTGCACGTGGGGGGGAGGGGTGAAGTCGATCATGGAACCTCTTGCTGCTGAGTGAGACCTTTGCTTGCGGTCACGAAAGTAGCAACATTCCCTGTAGTCCTCAACTGGAACCATGTGTCGCGCGTACAGGCCACGAGCCTCGTGACTCCTTGTTCAGCAACGACAAAGCGCATAAGGAAGAAAAGACCGTAAAGGGAGAACCGCGGATGAAATTTTCTGAAGTGGTCGCACAGACGCTGACCTGGCTTCAACGGGATGGTCGGGTATCGTATCGGGCCTTGAAGCGCGAGTTCGACCTTGATGACGAATTCCTCGAAGATATAAAAGCCGAACTCATTGAGGCCAAACGACTGGCCGTTGACGAGAATGGCAAGGTGCTGGTGTGGACTGGGGACGGGATAAATGGAGAAAAGGATAAAGGGATAAACGGCGGAACGGAGGGGGAAAGGGCGAAACGGGGAAAGGGCGAAAAGGAAGAAGACTCTAAACTCCGAACGCCGAACTCCGAACTGAGTGCTGCCGAACGGCGGCAGCTCACGGTGATGTTCTGTGATCTCGTCGGTTCAACGGCACTCTCCGCCCGACTCGATCCCGAAGAATTGCGAGAGGTGGTGCGTAGCTATCAAGAGACCTGCACCGCTGTGATCCGGCGCTACGATGGGCATATTGCCCAGCATCTTGGCGATGGTTTGTTAGTGTACTTTGGCTATCCCTCCGCGCATGAAGATGATGCGGCTCGCGCCGTACGGGCAGGACTAGAGATTGTTGCGGCTCCTCAACATCTTTCCTCACGGCACGAGGTTCCCTCTCCCCTCGCGGGAGAGGGACAGGGTGAGGGGGCGGTTAGCTTATCTCCCTCCCTCCACATCCGTATCGGCATTCACACCGGGTTAGTGGTGATTGGCGAGATTGGCAGTAGCGAAAAGCGCGAAATGTTGGCGTTGGGCGAGACTCCGAACCTCGCCGCGCGCATCCAAGGGCAAGCCGCTCCCGATGAAGTCGTGATCAGTGCGGCTACCTCTCGCTTGGTCGAGGGGTTGTTTGCGTGTGAGGACCGAGGCCAACCCGAACTGAAAGGCGTGACCACGCCCTTGACCCTCTATCGCGTGGTCAAAGAAGAGGAAGCGCATAGTCGGTTTGAGGTAGTGGTGCGTAGAGGCCTCACGCCGCTCATTGGCCGCGAGCATGAGTATGGGCTGTTGCAAGAACGCTGGACGCGAGTGAAAGACGGGGCAGGACAGGTTGTACTGCTCAGTGGCGAGCCAGGGATCGGCAAATCACGATTAGTGGAGGCGCTCAAAACAACGGTCAAGCCTGAAGGTGCGAGCTTTCTAGAGTTACGCTGTTCGCCATACACGCGGAACAGTACGCTCGCGCCGGTGATTGAACATGTCCAGCGCGTGCTGGGGTTGCAGCACGATGAGAGTCCTACCGAGAAACTACAGCGGCTAACCGTAGGGGCGCACGGCCGTGCGCCCCTACGGCCGGAGG
>JANMSE010000381.1:0-2810 GCA_031389045.1 Deltaproteobacteria bacterium
TAGTGCCGAACGGGACCGCGCCAAGGCCATCTTTGAGCGTGCGGGCGCCGAGGACATCTCGTACACGGAAGAGGCGGGAGTCGAGAAAGAGGCACGGGCATAGAGCCCGCTCGCGCACTTCGGGGAGCAGGGGACCGACTCAGTGGGAGCCGGGGGATCACGACCGGCACCCCCGGCAAGCCTCTGTCCTCCCCCACGGTTCTCCCGTTCACCACACATCTGAAAGAAAGAGAGGGTTCGGTATGCGTAACACAGAAGAAGGAAAAATCGGCTGGATTCTCCTTTGGGCCCTGGGAATCCCAATCCCGATCTTACTGGGACTGTTTTTGCTGCGTGGCTGCACGTGAGGCGATTCCCGGGTGTCCGAAGTTGACAAGTCTATACTGCGCGCGGCTACCAATTGCGCTTTTTCCTCGTAGGGTGCGCGAAGCGCACCAGTCCTTGAGAACGCCGGACCTTCGCGGGCAAGGGTGTTTCATCCTGGGGGTGTTGGTGCGCGGGCAAGACATCCTGACGTTTTGAACCGGGCACTCAACCACGAGAGAACGATCCCTTGTGAGAGGCATCACCGGAAACAAGGGGTCTTACTATGGGTAGAGGGCGATATGACTGAGTGGGCGGTGGAACTGCGGGACGTGATGAAAACCTACCGTACGGGGCCAATCGAGGTTCCGGCACTGCGTGGGGTCAATCTGCGGGTTGCTTCCAGAGAATTCTTGGCTATTGCTGGCCCGTCAGGCTCCGGCAAAACCACCTTACTCAACATCATCGGCGGGCTCGATCAGGCGGATGCAGGGGAAGTGTGGGTGGCGGGACAGAATCTGCAACGCTTATCTTCAGGGGAGTTGGCGCGTCTGCGTTTGCAGCGCCTCGGCTTCGTCTTCCAAGCGTACAACCTGCTGCCCGTCCTCACCGCCCTGGAGAACGCTGAATTTACGTTGCTCCTGCAGGGGGTGCCTGCGCCGCAACGTAGGGAAAGGGTGCAAAAGCTGTTTCTGGAGATCGGGCTCGCGGGCCTGGAAAATCGTCGCCCAGCGGAGCTGTCTGGCGGGCAACAGCAGCGGGTGGCTGTGGCTCGGGCCATGGTCACGGAGCCGGCGCTGATCCTGGCGGACGAGCCGACGGCGAATCTTGACTCCGCGACCGCCGCCGCTCTCCTTGATGTGATGGAACAGCTCAATCGCGCCACCGGGACGATTTTTATCTTTTCCACGCATGATCCTCAGGTCATGGAGCGGGCGCACCGGTTGATCCATTTGCGAGACGGTCAGATAGCAAGCGATGTGGCGCATGCCGGCCATGTGCTCTCGTCCTGAAAGCGGAAGACCCTGAGGCTGAGCCTTCCCGCGGGGAATGGCGAGAAGCATCGGTTTAGAGAATGCCGTTCCTGAGCTATGGCAAGAATCGCCCTGAAACAACGCGCCCAAGAGCTGTGGCACAAGCTGTCGCACCTTGATGCTCCACCCGAGCAAATCGCCGCTGGCTTCTCCATCGGCATCTTCGCTAGTTTCCTTCCTCTGAATCCGTCCCCCATACTCACGGCGACCGTTGGGGCGTGGCTGCTGAAGAGGAACGTGATGGCCGCCGTCGCTGGGGCGACGATGGCGATTCTCTATACCCCGCTGTTGCCCTTGATGTGGTTGGCTGAATATCGATTGGGAAAATTGATTCTACCGACGACACAGCCAGTGATGTTGGATGCGACACGCCTGTGGGACGTTGTCCAGCAGGGGTGGGATGTGTACGCCGCCATGTTCGTTGGATCAATCATCCTCGCTACCCCCGTGACGGTGCTCACCTATCTGGTCGTCAAGCGGCTCGCCGAGCGCTGGGCTCGGCAACAATAGAAGGAAAGGTCACTTGATCCCCCTCACCCTGGCCCTCTCCCAGCCGGGAGAGGGAACTCGGAACTCGGAACCCAAAACTCGCTCACTTCATGCCATTGCGCGCTATAGGGAGGGACATCTTCCCTCTTGCCTTCCCCGATTGTCGCACGATTTCAACATTTGTAGCAGGAATCTCACAGACGGCGCGGGCCGCGGACGTTATCTTGCTCATCAATGCGCGGAGAAAAATCCATTTGCGTAAGACCCGACAGACTACATTAGGAGGCCCATGATGGTAACAGGTTTGCTACGTTCGTTGTTGTTTGTTGCAGTTATCCTTGTCCTTGCTCCTCTACACCTGGCGCGAGCTCAAACCCAAGCTTTTCTTGAGAACCCACCACCCAATTCATTCCAGAGTGGTATTGGCGTGATCTCCGGCTGGGTGTGTAACGCCCAACGGATCGACCTCGAACTCAATGGCATCCGTACCCAGGCTGCGTATGGCACGGCCCGCGGCGACACCACCTTGGTATGTGGGGATAGTAACAATGGGTTTGGATTTTTGTTCAACTGGAATCTGCTCGGCGCAGGTGTCCACACGGTGAAAGCCTTCGCGGATAACCAGGAGTTCGCCAACATCACGGTGACCGTCACCACGCTTGGAGAGGAATTTCTCAGAGGCGCGAACGGTGAGTTCATGCTGAGCGATTTCCCCCAGGCGGACAAAAACGTGACCCTGATCTGGCAGCAGAGTCTGCAGAATTTCGTGCTCAAAAGCGCTCCTGGCGGTGGTGGTGGGAACAGCGGCGTCCCTCCTCGCATTCTGGAAAACCCGCAACCAGGATCATTCCAGAGTGGCATTGGCGTGATCTCCGGCTGGGTGTGTAACGCCCAGCGGATCGACCTCGAACTCGATGGCATCCGTACCCAGGCTGCGTATGGCACGGCCCGCGGCGACACCACCTTGGCATGTGGGGATAGTAA
>JANMSE010000398.1:0-5897 GCA_031389045.1 Deltaproteobacteria bacterium
TGATGGAGCGAATGCGGTACGATGTCGCGTTCTTTTGGATCAACATTGACGACGAATTGATTCAGTTCGAGGGCGCGTCGGGACGCATTTTTTTCCGCAACGCTGGACGGTCGCAACGTCGGGGGATCGAATCCTCGTTCACGTTGCCGCTGACCCAGGAGCTGTCCTGGACATCCTCCTATACGTACTTGGACGCGCAATTTGATCGCTACCGAACGTCCGGCGGGCGCTTTGACGGGAACGACGAGCCGGGCATTCCTCCGCACCAATTATTCACGGAATTGTTCTACGCGCATCGCTCCGGGTTTTATGGGTCCGCGAACGCCTTGTATGTGGATCGTTTCTTTGCTGATGACGCCAACAAGAATCGCAACGACTCCTATACCGTGTTGAACTTGCGCATGGGGTACGAGTGGCAGATTGGCAATGGCCGCATCTCTCCGTTTATTGGCCTCAACAACATGAACAACGAGCATTACAACGGACTCGTGCGGCTCAACGCCGCCGCCAGCCGTTTCTACGAGCCCTCGCCGAGTTTTAATATGTACGGTGGCGTGGTGATGTCGTATGAATTCTAGGGAGCGACACCGGCATGACGAAGAGGCCACGATGTTCGAGGCGAGCGCGCTCAGTCCGCACGATGTCCACTACCCGCCGTCACTGCGGTTGTCTTTCGCGAACCGCACCCCGCCGACCCTGATCGCGCGGGGCAACCTAAGTCTCTTGCGCGAGGCACGACCCCGCCCGCTGGTCGCGCTCTTCTGCTCCATTCAGTGTACGGAACCGGTCATCCAGCAAACCTACGCCCTGGCGCACGCGTTGCGTGACGCTGGTGTCACGGTCATCAGCGGCTTTCATTCCCCGCTCGAAAAAGAATGCCTGGGTATTCTGCTACAGGGCGCACAACCGGTGATTGTGTGCCCGGCGCGCAGTATTGAACGCTTACGGCTTCCAGCCGCGTGGCGCATGGCGATGGAGAAGGAGCGCATGTTACTGCTCTCGCCCTTTGGCGAAACACAGCAGCGGCCCACTTCCGCTCGTGCTCTTATCCGCAATCAGTTTATCGCGGCGCTCGCGGATGCGGTGGTCATCACCCACGCGACACCGGGTGGGAAAAGCGAGAGCTTCTGCCACGAACTCGCGACCGAAGGCAAACTCCTGTTCGCTCTGGATACCGTGGAGAACACCAATTTGTTCAACCTGGGGGCGGAACCCTTGCGGCTAGAGGAGATCACGAACGGCAGGTTTGAGTTCCCTCTCCTGGCTGGGACCATGGCATGAAGTTCGTGGGCTCCGAAATTCCCTCTCCCGGCTGGGAGAGGGCTAGGGTGAGGGGGATCAAGTGACCTTTCCTTATTTTGTCCTGGAACTCTCAATCCGTCGGCGATCATGTGCTCTGGCTTCACTTCATGCCATTGCCCGGCTGGGAGAGGGTCAGGTGAGGGGGATCGAATGTGGTCACCTCACTCACGGTGCTACCACTGCTCCACCGATGGTCGAATATCGAACTCCTGCATCCACGTGTCCTTGGGTTGCGCCACGGCCTGAGCCACCACCCGCGCGATGGCGCGTGAGTCGAGCATGCCGGCTTTGACTTCGCGCTCCTCTCCTAACAAAATGTCATCAATGCCGCCGTCGATGATGACATGAAACACATGAATCCCTTTCGCGCCAAACTCACGAGCATTACATTGCGCGAGTCCTCGGAGCGCGAATTTGCCCGGAGCAAACGCGGAAGATTTGGCGTACCCTTTGACCGAACTGGTCGCGCCGATGTAGGCGATAGTGCCGCCGCTATTGGCGAGCATATCGGGAATCACCTCTTTCGCGCACAGGAACGGGCCTAACGCACACCCACGAAAATTATTGGTGAAGTCGTCCGCCGTGATGTCGAGAAACGAGCCCCGTTTCGAGCCCGCGCCACCGTTGGCGACCAGTAAATTGACAGGGCCGAGTTCACTGCGAACGCGAGCAAAGGTCTGCTTGACTTGCGTGTGGTCCGTGATGTCCGTCGGCCAGAAGAGACAGCGTTCGGCCACTGTTCCCAAGCCGGATCGGAACCCTGCGAGCGCATCGGCGTTCCGTGCCAACGCCACCACGCGATAGCCCTCTTGGGCGAAAATTTCGACAAACCGAATACCAATCCCTGGTCCAACGCCAGCGACAACCGCGACACGGTCATGTGCCATAGTGTGTGCTCCTCTCTCAGATGATGATGTGGGACTGTACTCCAAAATCGGGGAGTCTCAAACAAGTCCCGGAGAAGTCTATGGCAAGTCCCGGGCAAGTCACGGAGAGGGTTGACACGCTTACGGGTGTCCAGATTTGGGCTCTGGGCCTTCGGCGGCTAGCCGTTCGGCAATCCACATCGCGGCAAGGTGGGTAGGGCCAATCTGCTTCTGACGAGCTAACCGTGTCAGTAAATTGAGGGTCTTCTCATCAAGGGCTACGGCTAACGTTCTTGGTGGCGGTCTACGCAACCGCATTTTGACCGATTGCCCTTCAGTGAAAAGGCGAGCAAAGTCTTCGTCAGCAAGCCGATCCCACTCTTTTGCCTCTTCTCTCAAGAGTTGTCGTTGGTGAGTCGTCAACTTTCGCGCCATTGTCGGTATCGCCATTGCGTTTCTGGCTCCATATCAAGCGCGGTGACCGCACGCCATACTCCCCTCTGTGGAGAAAAGGAGCAATGACAGCGTGACCGCGATTTCCTTCATTCCGCCCATTGCCAAACCGCATCGCTCAGGCATATATGTCACGCCAGAAAGGGCGGGCTGTGACAACAGAAAAACGACGACAACGTATCCTTGATGAAGTCGAGGCCGCGAGCTGGGTTCAAGACGGCATGACTATCGCCGTGGGTGCCCCCGCGCCGATGATGTTGCTTCGCCATATCATTCGTCGCGGGGTCAAGAATCTTACGGTGGTTGATAGCGGCCTCTCGCTGGATTTGCTCATTGCCGCGGGCTGTGTCCGCAAAGCGGTCAGCTATTACGCGGGTGGTGGATTCGGTGTTCCCGTGGCTCCTTCGTTCCGTCGCGCGGCGGAACGGGGCGAGATTGACATCTGGGAATGTGAGGAAGGTATCCTCACTACTGGTTTGCAAGCGGCGGCCCAGGCTCTGCCGTTCTTGCCGTGGCGTGGAGGGGTGGGCACCTCGCTTCCTGACGTGAACCCAGACCTCAAGGTCTTTCGTGATCCCATTCGTGGTGAGACTCTCATCGCCGTGCCACCGATCAAACCCGATGTGACCCTCCTTCATGCCGCGACCGCCGATGCCTACGGCAACGTGCAACATCTCGGCGGTCCAGGGTGGCTGGACCTCTTTCTCTATCGCGCGGCGGACCGGACTATCGTGCAGGTGGAGAAGCTCATCCCCAACGAAGAAATCCGCGCCAATCCTTGGGCGACGACGATCGCGGGTGCGGATGCCATTGTCCGGGCACCATACGGAGCCCATCCCTTCTACAGTCGCGGGTTCTACGTGCAGGATAGCGACCTCTTACGCACCTACACTGAAGCGGCAACCGCCGCCGCGCAGGGGAATCAACCGGAGGCGTTGCAGCAGTATCTCAATCGCTACTGTCGCGAACCGGCAACGCATGGCGATTATCTTGAGCGCATTGGGATCAAACGGTTATTGGCGTTGTATGAATACTAAGCGACGGGGGACAGGGTTCAGGGCACCGCACCTGAGTACCCCGGACTTTGGTAATCGGAAACCCGAAACCTGAAACCCGAAACCTGAAACCCGAAACCTGAAACCCTATGAACGACTATTCTCCTCAAGAACTAATGGCGATCTTCCTGGCGCGTGAACTGCGAGACGGCGACGTGTTGCGAGTCGGTGTGGCCATGCCCGTCGTGGAAGCGGCGGTGCGACTCGCGCATCTCGTGCACGGGCCTAATATGGAGCTGATCTTTTTAGGGGCGCGCATGAATGTGGCGCACCTCGATTCCATTCCGATGCCCGCCTTCGGCTGGGACCGTCGCGTCGTGCGCTGGGCGGAATCATTTAGTGATACTGGTCATCGTTTTGACCGCATTAAGGATTGGGACCGGCACGTCTTCTTTATCGGCGGCGTGCAGGTCGATCCTTATGGCAACACGAACCTGATTGGGATTGGTCCGGATTATCGGCATCTGCGGTTTCGCGGACCTGGTTCGGTTGGGACACCGACACTGAGCACGCACGTGGGTCGTTACTACATCGTGCTCAACTCACATTCGTCTCGTCTCTTGGTCGAGCGTTGCGATTACATCAGTTCTTATGGTTGGGGCACTGGTGGTGCCGATGCGCGACAAAAGTTGGGGTTGCCTGGTGGCGGTCCAAAGTATTGTGTGACCCCGATGTGTGTGTTTGATTTCGCTGATGATACCAAACGCATGCAGGTCCGCTCGGTGCACCCCGGTGTCGCTCCCGCCGATGTGCAAGCGCAAACCGGGTTCGCGCTGACGCTTCCCGCCGCTGTGTCTCAGACTGAGCCGCCGACACCGGAGGAACTGCACGCATTGCGCACACGGGTCGATCACAAGGGGTTTCTCCGGAAGTAGTCAGTATCCAGTAGTAGGAAAGAGTGGGGAAAAGGAAAGCGTATGACGAAGCACAAAGTAGTGGATATGGAACGGAAGAAAGACCGGGCGCGACGGTATACGGGCTATCATTGCACGCTCAGTGATGGTCGCCAGGTCAACTCCTGGGTGTCGAGTGACGAACTGGACCTCGAATTCCACGGGGTTGATCTCAAGACGGTGTGCAAACTCGCCGTCGAACGCGCGGCTGAGTCCGCCCTCGCGAGCGGAGAAGTCGTCGCCTCGCGTGCGTTGCTGATTGAAGTGGAGCAGCGTGAGGAGGGTGGGCGGCGGTAGGCAGTTGCGAGTAGTGCCGTTCAATAACCGTGAGATGCCTCGTGGCGGCACGTCTTTTCCCGATGGTTGGGTAGGCCATGATTGAGGCCATTCGCAGCAAGATGGTGAAGGGAGAGTATGAGTTTGCTATTCCGCATTTTTTTGAGGAAATGGCGGATGACGACTTGATACTGCCCGATATTGAGAAGGCGATCGCTCAGGGGTCCATTCGTCGCCAATTCACGCGCGATCCCCGTGGCACGCGCTATGAGGTCGTTGGCCCAGCCACGGACGAACGAGACATTGCGGTGATCTGCCGCATCAAAAGTACCGGGATGCTTCTTTTGCTCACCACGTATGCTTTGGAGTAGCTATGTCACAGAGTTCACCAGTGTCCTATGAGTACGGTGAGTGCGAGGTGTGTGATACTCCTCTGCAAGAACAGTACGTCAAACAAGATTTTTGGGTGCACGGCGAGTTAATCGTCCTCGACCATGTGCGGGCGGGGGTCTGCCCCCAATGCGGCGCCAAGGTGGTCCAAGCAGCGGTTGGGCGTCATATCGCAGCGGTGTTAGGTAATACGGAACAGATTGCCACAGCCCCCCGCATGGCGGTCGCCGTGATTCGACTCGAGACGTAATCGCAGATGCGCCAGACAAGACAACAATCCATGCGGTGCAGCTTGTTAGCGGTCCGTAGGGGTGCGTTCCGCGCACCAATTCCCTTTGCTTGATTTGGTGGCCGAATTCGATGGCAGTGGCGTAGCCCCGAGGAAATCTGGGGAACGTCTGCTGCTTGCGTCCTGGATTCCACTCCGTTTCTCCAGGCGACGGTACTGCGACCCCAAACGATTTATGAAGCGTCCCGCCGAGGGCAACAGGAGGCTGCTTATTGGCAGCGTCTCCTCGCAGCTCCGCTGCAACCTGAATAACCATGCAACGTCCCCTATTACTCGGAGCCCTAGTGGCGCGTCCGCCGCATTGCTGCTCGCAGCGGACGCGCACGAAATTACATTGCTGGTGAGCCTGCCATTGGCGATGGAATACGAAGCG
>JANMSE010000627.1:0-34484 GCA_031389045.1 Deltaproteobacteria bacterium
TCGACAGGCCTGAATAACCCGACAAAGAGAGTCCAGGGTAGCTCATACTTCGCAACCCTGCGCTGGCTTTACACCGGGTAATACGCAGGAAAGATCGAGCGTTTCCTGGTCGTTCTGCGTGTGTTTCAAGATTTTTCCTCACGTTGCGCCGTCCCTCTCTGTGCCTCTTTCCTCAACTCCCAAATCTTCTTCTGCTTGACAGCGGTAGTGGTTCCTGCCATCTCTGCCCGATTATGCAAGCGATCAAAGTTGAGGCTACCGTCGAGAAAGAAGGAGAATTGCACCTCACCAATCTCCCTCTCCACCCCACCCAACACGTCGAAGTCATCGTCCTCATTCGCGACGCACCTGGCCCCACACGCCCAGTTTCTTCATCCCAAATCAATGAAAAAGAATGGCAGCAGTTGCTCGATACGATTCGGAGCGGCGCACCACGCTTTTCCACACTGGATGAAGCAATGGCATTGACCCGTGGCCGCCCATGATTCTCTTGGATGCTGATATCCTCCTGCTGGATATTCGTTATCCGCGAGATGTCCGATTTGGCACGAATGCGCGATTGCTCCAAACCCTGTAAGAGCGCGGACTGGAACGCGGCATTGCTCTCCACGCATTGCTGGAAGTCATAGGCGTTCTGAGTTTCAATCTTCCCACCGATCAGATTCAACCACTCTACACCATTCTCCCTGAACGTTACGGGTTACAGCTCGTTCCAGCACGAACAATCGATCAAGCAACGCCACCGTTTCTGCTTTCACAAATCCTTGCACGGATCGGGCGGAAGATGGCGTTAGGTGACGCTTTGCAATCCTTGCACCTTGAGCATTTCGCGCCTCACGCAACATGCCTTCTGTCTTGGAACGCCCGGCACTTTCAACAGAAAGTATCGGTACCTGTCCTAACGCCCGAAGAGTGGCTCACGAACAACATCTTGTGACGGTATGACAATATTATATGGGAATTGTCTTTTGCCTATCATATCTTTTGACTCCCATGGTGCTGAAAAAGATAAAATTAGACACTATAGGGAAAACACACCAAGATGTGGGTTTTTGGTTGTCACGGGGAGCGAGTGACCCAGGTTTGCCGGTTACACTGCTGGACAAGCCAGCAGTGGCACCCAAACAGAGAGTGTTCTTCTGGCACCCACATCTTGCTGTAGCGTCCCTATAGATGGCTTCAATCGGCGTCTGTCCCTCGTTTGTGTACACCTGGGTGACCTTCACATCGGCGATCACGCCGGCAATATTGACAAGCGCCTCGGTCCTTTTGAGTGGGAGTTGCTCGACGCCTTCCGCACCTGACGGAATGAAAAAATAGGGGGATAAGGTCCGCTCGGCATGCGCTTCCGCCGCGGTCTCCGACCCCGCGCATGTTTGTCTTGAGTTCAGTGGAGACAGACATAAAAGAGCAACCAGCCAAGTAAGCGTTCGCCATCAATTCACGGAAATCTCCTGAGTAGGCGTCGGGAGAGCCGCACGCCCGTTGTGTATTTCTCCTATGGATCGGAGGCGGGTGTGGGCAATCGGTGAAGTCCAGGTGAAAAGTCCGAGGATTCCCGGTGAAAAGCGCATTGCGAGGGTTGAGTTTCATGCGCCAACCGCTAGGTAGGAGGGCACTATGAAGAAACGTATCTTGCTGGTCGAAGATGAGCCCTCGGTCGCGGACAACATCATGTATGCGCTGACGACGGAAGGCTTTACGCCTGAATGGTGTCAGACTGGAGCCGCGGCGCAAACGGTGCTCGCCACCGGAGAGATCGCGCTGGTGATTCTTGATGTTGGACTCCCTGACATGAATGGCTTCGAGTTGGCCAAGGCGATTCGTCAGCATTCCGACGTGCCCATCATCTTTGTCACTGCTCGTGCGGAAGAAGTGGATCGCATCGTCGGGCTGGAGATTGGGGCCGACGACTACATGGTGAAACCGTTCAGCCCGCGCGAACTCACCGCGCGCGTGAAAGCCATTCTGCGGCGGATGGACCGCCAGCAACCTGGGAATCCGGCGAATCCGAGTCCGCGGAGTTCCTCACCTTTTCAAGTTGATGAAGCCCGGCATCTGATTTCGTACCATGGAGTCGCGTTATCGCTTTCTCGTTACGAGTTTCGCTTGTGTTGCCTATTCGTGAAACATCCCGGCCATGTCTACTCGCGCGAACAACTGCTGCAACTCTTGTGGGAATCGCCGGAGATGAGTCTGGACCGCACCGTTGATACTCACATCAAGACACTACGGCAGAAGTTGAAAGCCATTCGTCCGGACCAGGACCCCATCGTGACGCATCGCGGCGTGGGGTACGCGCTCAAGGAGGAGCTGTGAGGATTCGCACCCGTCTCTTTCTGGGGATTCTGTTGGCGGTTGGGGTCGGGTTCGCGTTCGTGGTGGACTGGGTGGTGGACGATCTCACGCCACAGTATCGGGAATCGACCGAAGAACCCTTGGTCGATACTGCGCGCATCTTGGCGGAAATCGCCGCCGCCACCGCGACCCAGGGCCGGGTGCAGGTGGGGCTTTTTCGTACCGCCTTTCAGCGAGTCGCGGAGCGCCCTTTCACGGCGCAAATCTACGGCCTCACCAAAACGCGCGTGGACTTTCGCGTCTATATCACCGACATGCGCGGCATTGTGTTGTTCGACTCGGATCAGGGGCGCGATGAGGGCAAGGATTACCTGGAATGGCGTGATGTGTACTTGACCTTGAAAGGCCAGTATGGCGCGCGGTCCTCACGTGAACAGCCCAAAGATACCAAGACCGGCGTCCTCTATGTGGCGGCGCCGATCATCGCGCATGGAGAAACCCTCGGTGTGTTGTCGGTGGGGAAACCGACCACCAATATCAATGTCTTCATCGCGCAGGCGCAACAGAAAATCTATTTCGCTGGATTGGTCAGTGGCCTGATGATTCTCGTGGTCGGCTTGTTGGTGTCCGAGATGGTCACGCGCCCGATTCGTCGGTTGACGAGCTACGCCACCGCGATCCGTGATGGGCAGCGTGCAACATTACCACGGCTTGGTCGGAGCGAGATCGCGACGCTTGGCCATGCGTTTGAGGAAATGCGTGTCACGCTGGAGGGGAAGCAATATGTCGAGCATTACGTGCAGACGTTGACGCATGAGATCAAAAGCCCAGTGTCGGCGATTCACGGGGCCGCCGAGTTGCTCAAGGAAGAGATGCCAGCGGAACGGCGTGACCGCTTTCTTGAGAACATCCGCGTGGAAGCGCGGCGTATCGCGACCATCGTCGAAAAGATGCTGTTGCTCTCGTCGCTGGAGAATCGCCACGGGTTGCAAGAGGTTGAAGCGGTCAATCTCCACGAGGTCGTCCAGGAAATCACCGAGAGTTTGCAACCGGTGCTGGAGGGTAAAGCGATTACTTTGGCGGTGTCCGGTGACGAAACGGCAACCGTGCAAGGCGAACCATTTCTCGTCCGCCAGGCGCTGCTCAACATCCTTCAGAACGCGGTCGATTTCACCCCACGTGGTGGCCACGTGCGGACCAGCATCCAAGCGCGCGATGGTGGCGTTGAAGTGGTAGTGCAAGATACCGGCCCAGGAATTCCGGTCTATGCCACCGAGCGGATTTTCGAGCGCTTCTATTCGTTGCAACGACCCGATACCGGCAAAAAGAGTTCCGGCCTGGGGCTCAGTGTCGTGCGGGAGATCATGCAACTGCATGGCGGCGGTGTGACGGTCCAGAATGCACCAGAAGGCGGAGTCGTCGCGCGGTTGGTGTTTGCGGGGCACGGTGGGTGATGACAAGACGAACGACATACGGAGTGTCAACAAAAGGGGGTGCACGCTTCTCCAGATGGTCGCGTGCTCGTCTCGTGTTCTTTGGTGTCGCGGTGTGGTCACTGGGAGATGCGTCGCGGGATCGACAAAGCGTGCGCTTGCTTTGCTTCCTCGCACGCGAGTGTCTCTTTGCTAGCTGACCCCTGTCCACTGGAAACACGCCATGCTCGCCGAACAGATGGGGCTTACGCATGCGTAAGTCGTTCACGCCCCTCTCCGGTCACTGTCCGTACTGCCCGCTCAACCCACGAATGGTGGGATGATTCATCAAGGCGCGAATTTTTGGGTCATTCATAAGCGCGCCCAGATCCCCAGCTTGCACCGCCCGCATGGTACTCTCATCCCCTAACACCTGTTGCATCAGCGGATCATTTTGCAAGGAGATAATCTTGCTCATGGCCGCCGGGTTTTGACTCAACGCTTGGTGCAGATCGTCGCTGGAAGGGATGCGCGCTGGCGTTGCCGAAGAGGAAGTCGCGGGGTTGAGTGTTGCGTCCGGCACGGGTTGCCATTGCACGGCGGATTCTTCCGGCGAGCGGACCGCTTTGACCCGGTACTCCGGCACTGCAATCGTGCCCAAGGCGTCAGAACGGAGCTGGTACGTTTTTCCGTCCATCGAGAGCACTTCCGCGCGAATGATACTGCCATCAATCAGCTCGACCTCGCGCACGGTCCCGCCATGCGCGAGGAAGGGAAGGCCACAAAAAATGAGGGTAAAGAAGAAGCTGCGTGGATACATGGTGATCCTTTCGTTTGGTGCCGGAGGGGTGAACCCTTCAGCATAGTAAGGGTTTTCGTGTCTGGCTAACAGTGAACAGCTAACAGCTCTACGTCTCCTATACTACACGCTGAGCCGCCAGAATCTCCACATATACCGCGCCCAGGGGAGAAGTCCAAGAGGAAGGCCGCTCGGCACTGCTAGTGACAAGCGGTCGGACGGGAAGCGTATCACTCATGGATTGTTTTGTGAACGATGTTTTGGAAAATGACGAAAAAAATGATTCGTACCCTTGCCGAGTGAGATCATGGCAGCTATGATCCGCGCCGTTATGAGGTCGGTATGTGGATTGGGGCTGCTCGGCGTGGCTTTGGCGCTGTGGCTTAGTGGATGTAGCGCGACTCAGCGGTCTCTCAATGCTGAGCGTGTCAGCGTTCAACCCCCCGTATATACTCCGCGAGAGCCAGCCGCTCCCGCGTCACGAGCGTCACGACCGATACTCGGATCACCGCCACACTCGACGCATGCTCCCACACAAATGCTTCCGGTCATCCTTCCCCAAGTTTCCACGGTCTCACAAACAGGCGTAGCCTCATGGTATGGACCGAGGTTTCATGGCAAGCGAACGGCGAGTGGGGAAGTGTACAACCAACATGCGCTGACCGCGGCACACAAAACCCTTCCGTTAGGTTCCCGCGCCGTTGTGACCAATCTGAATACGGGTCAATCCGTCGAGGTTCGCATTAATGACCGTGGTCCTTTCACCAAGGGCCGAGTGATTGACCTTTCGCAGGCCGCCGCGCGTCTGGTCGGTGTGGTCGGCCCTGGGGTGGCTCCAGTGAAAGTTGAAGTCCTGTCTCAAGAGAGGCGGTCCATCGTCCAGGAGATAGTGCCGCCCTCTGCGTACGCGGTGCTGCTTGCCTCTTCGACCGATGAAGCGGAAGCCCTCGCGGTCATGAACGAGGTCAGCAACCGCTACGAGGATGCGTATCTCAGTCCCCTCTCGTCTGGAGCGCTACGGTATTATCAAGTCCGCTTAGGTCCATTTCACTCACGAGACGAAGCCGCACGACGCGCACGAGAAGTCTCACGCACTGGTGTGCCAGCGCTTGTCGTGGGGGAAGCGGACCGTCGCGTCGAACGCTAATCCCGCGAGCCCCTGTCGCCTCTCGACGAGAACCGTCGAGAAGAGTAGCATGCACGCTTTGTGAGGAATGTTATTGGAGGATACCCGGCATGGCGGAACAGCGGAACCAGCACGACCTAACCCCTTCGTTCACCTCTTCGCTTCCATTTTATAAGGCCACCCTACGGGGACCAGAAGGCGAACGCCGGCTGCCAGTGGATGTCGTCAAGCGCGAACTGCTCGCGTTGCCGTCCACGACGTGGATTGATTTTTCCGATGATGAACTCGGCGAGCCCGCGATCTATGCGCTGGACCTCATGCGTCGCCTCGCGCCCCTCAAGCGGCGGTGGATCGCGCGCGCGCACACGCGCTTTCTCGACAATGCCACGCTGATCGAAACCGCGCGCACGAGCGGCTGTCGCGGGTTGATCTTCAACGGGGTCGAGATCGCCGCCCAGCATCTCACTTCCGAACCCACGAGTACCACGGAATCGCTCGCCCAACTGGCACGGCGGTTCAGTATCCTCACCGAGAACGGCGTCCTGAGTATCGTGCACTTTGTCTTTGGGTATGACATGGATGACGAAGGCGTGTTTGAACGCACGATGCGGTTTTGTCTTGAGGCCCGCATCGGACTCCCACACTTTTCGTTACTGACACCTCGGCCAGGAAGCGCGCTCGCGACGACGCTTGCCCAGGAAGGCCGATGGTTGCCAAACGCGGACACGCAAGGCGATGGGACTCACGCGGTGTTCCGTCCCCGGCTGATGACGCCAGCGGCACTGGAGAATGGGCTGCGCTGGACCCGTCAACAGGTATACCGCCCTTGGACGATCTGGCAACGCGTGGGTGGCTGGAACCGTGGCACGCTCCGGCATCTGCTCGCCAATCACACGCAGCGACGCATGTTCCAGGATGAACCGACGGGTACGTATACCGAAGCGATGCGGTTACTGAGTCACCTCTCGCAACCGATTCAGGTCCAAGAGCGCGCTTCCTTCATTTCCACGCTACACGATGCCGTGGGAGAAACCCGCCGGCACCTCCAAGGCGCATTGCTGCGCACCCGCGTGATTCGCGATGAACCGCTGAAAGCCGTCACGCTCTGTCTTGAGGGCGTGTTGGACGCCAGCGGCGCGAAAGAAGTGCTCCACCGCATTCACGAAACGATCCGCGCGGGCCATCACAAGGTCGTCCTTGATCTGAAAGGGCTTGAATCGATTTCACCCACGGTGATTACGCGATTTCTCGAAGAGAACGCGCAAGCCCTCATCGCCTTGCGTGACCGTGTGGTCTTCCGCCATCTCCGTAGTGTCCTCGCCGTGGTCAAGGAAAATCTCGGTGGCGTGCTGCCGAATGCTGAACTGTTCGAGTTGGTGTCGGAAGAAAGCTAACACGGAGCGGCAAAGAGTTCGGAGTTCGGAGTCTGGAAAAGTTCGGAGTCTTGCTCTCCGATAAATCGAGCGGATCGGACTCGCGATATTCACGCACGTCACCAGCCGCTCTTCCCCCAGTGTCTTGGCGATGGTTTCCGCCTCGGTTTCCTCAACCCCGGACCATCACCCCCTACTCCCGCAGCACCCCCCGCAATGTCGCCGTATCGATATTGCCACCACTCAGAATCACCACCACGCGCTTGCCCGCTAGTTGCGAGCGCAGCCGCAACGCGGCGGCCAGCGATGCCGCCCCGGCTCCTTCGGCGAGATTGTGCGTGTGAAACAGCAAGAGCCGAATCGCCGCGGCAATCTCTGCTTCACTGACCGTGACGATGTCATCCACCAAACGGTTAATGATGTCCAGAGTGATTTCCGCCGGGACCCGCGTCGCGAGGCCATCCGCGAAGGTGTCGGCGCTCTCCGTCGTCACCAGGCGTTTCTCTTTCCAGGACTGATACACCGCCGGAGCACGCTCCGCTTGCACGCCAATCACCTGAGTCTTGGGACTGATCCGCTCACGCACGAGCAAAACGCCGCAAATGCCCGACCCTAAACCAATCGGAACAATCACCGCATCAACGTCGCGGACATCCGCGAATAGCTCCACCGCGTAGGTCCCTACCCCGGCAATCAGCCGCGCATCAGCGGAATGAAGAAATTGATAGCCATGTTGGGCGACAAGCGAGGCCGCGTGCTCTCGCGCTTCGTCAAAATCTTTTCCGTGCTCAACCACAGTTGCCCCAAGCGCGCTCATGCCCGCGTTCTTTTCTGGATTGTTGCCGTGTGGCACGACCAGCGTGGCTTGCGCGTCACAGAGTCGCGCGGCATACGCGATGGAGAGGCCATGATTGCCGCGCGTGGCCGTGATGATTCCGCGTTGGCGATCTTCGGCTGACAATGAGGAAACGAAATTGACTCCGCCTCGGACCTTGAAGGCACCGGTTGGGAGGTGGTTTTCGTGTTTGATCCATACCTCGCCACCAACAAGCGTCGAGAGGCTCGGATAGTGGTACGTCGGCGTACGTGGCAACACCCGCCCGACCACGGCGCGAGCGGTCAAAATGTCACTATAGGTTGGTGCCTGCATTAGGTGTTCACTCCCTCCTCGCCAGCGAGGAACCGATTGATCTCTTCTCCCGTCAACCTTGTCCACCGTTCGGCCACCATCACCGCGGCTTGCACGGACACGCGGTCACTTTCCCCCACCAGTTCACGAGTGACGTGATAGCCGTGGCCGTTGCTTTGCAACAGCAATCCGTGCTCGTTCGGTGACCATTGGTGCCGATGCAGCAGCACCGGCGCGACGGTTAACGTCGGGACAATCTCTCGCAGCAGCGCGTCATCGCCATCAATCAGCCACTGACATTGAGCGCCCAGCTCCTGACACATCACCCGCATTTCATCTTGCAAAGTTCGCAAAAATTCCAGATCAGTTGAGTAACTGGGCGTGAGATTGGTGAGCACGGCGATATGGGGACGCACGGTGCGCAGCAATTCGTGCATGTCCCCAGGCTGGCGGATGCCAAGTTCGAGCACGAGGATTTCCGGTTTCTCCGTTGAGAAGAGCGCTGCCCAAGTAGCCTGAAGCAACGTGCGTAGGATGCCGCGCAAGCTCTGAGTTTCGATTTCGACATTCAATACCGCCAGCGGCAGGCCGATGTCGGTGTTGTAGGAGCGGGGATTGGTGCGCACGCGGTAGCGCGTCCCCAGCAATTCACCCAGGACCCGTTTCATCACCGTCTTGCCACGGCTCCCGACGATGGCGATCACTTGCGGTTTGACACGGCGGAGAAAATGGCGCGCTAAGGTCCGCAGGTAGGGCACCGCGAACTGACGGAACGGATGTTGCCGCGCGACCGCGTGTCCTTCGGTTGTTTTTGGGATGGTTGGCGACATCAGAGGAGGCGGTAACGTTGCGGACTGTTGCCGGAAGTAGGTATCCAGCCGCTCGAAGGCGAGATCAATGTCGTGCATCTCACGCCCGAAGTTGATCCGCAAGTGCGACTCACCGCTCGGTCCAAACGCCACTCCGGGCACCAACGCCACTTTCGCGTGTTCAAGAATATCCATCGCCAGCCGGCGGGAATCCCGTGCCCAGCGCATGGTATCCTTGACGCGCGGGAACACGAAATACGCGCCTTCGGGCTTTTGATAATCGAAAACGTGCGACAAGCGGTCGAGATATTCGACCGTGCGGTCACGCCGCTCCTTAAAGGCGCGACGAAACTCGGCGATGAACGGGTCGCCTTGCTCAAGCGCGGCGATGGCGGCATATTGCGACACGACTGGGGCACAGGTCACTAGCGCGTCATGGATTTTGAGAATTTCTCGCACGGTGTCGGCATCGCCATGCAGATAGCCAACCCGCCACCCGGTCATGCCATACGCTTTGGAGAACGTATACACTCTCACAACTCGTGAGCGCACGGCGGCGATTTGCGCGGGCGAGAAATACGGCTCGCGCGTGTAGACAAAATCCTTGTAGGCTTCATCGATAATCAGAAACAGGTCGTGCCGCTCGGCCAGTTTCACCAGCGTGAGCGTCTCCGCCTGTGAGAACACTGTCCCCGTTGGATTATTAGGGTTGCAATAGAGGATCGCGCGGGTGCGCGCGGTGACGCAGCGCTCAAATGCCTCTTCATCAAAGGCGAAGTTGTTTTCCTCGTGCAGCGCGGCGAAGCGAGGGGTGCAACCCGCCATGCGCACGACTTCTTGATATGAAGCATAACTGGGACTCGGCAGGATGACTTCATCTCCAGGTTGGGTCAGGGTCAGCAGCGTGGCGGCGATGGCTTCAATTGATCCACAAGTGACGAGGATTTCATTGTCGGGATCATAGCGCATGCCTTCGCGTAGCAATGATTCCGCGATTAACTCGCGCAACTGCGGTAGACCGGGAGTGAGCGAATACTTGGCGCAAGCACCGTCGGCGATCTTTTGTTGCACGAAGGCTTTAATCGGCTCTGGCGTATCGAAACTAGGAATCCCTTGCGCGAGCGACACCACACCGGAAATGCGGCTGGCCGCGAGTTCCATCGCTTTAATCGGGGAGAGCTTCATGTGCGCGGTGCGGAGGAACCGGCGTTCGGCGGCACTCATGCCCCTCTCCTTAAAGCAGCACGGAGGGCTTTGCAATGGAGCCCATAGTTGGGGTATAGGGCGCACTAGGGCAGGGTTCAGGATTCGAGTTTCAGGGTTCGACAACAGACAAAGGAGAAGAGCGATGCAAGACCGATTGTTTTCACAGAGCGAAATCGAGGAGATGCAGAAACGGACCGTGGATCGCTTAATCGAAGCGATTGACGCGGGCGATAAGGAAAAGGCCAAGAAGATCGGCCAACGCATGTTTAACGAATTTCTCAGCATGCACGATCTCTACCGGAACTGGACGACGGCGACGCTGAGTGAGGTAGGCCGTCGGTTTGGCGACGAGGCCCTTGAGCAGATTATGACCGAGGGTGTGAAAGCGTGGTGGCTGCCCAATCTGGAAAAACTGCCGAAAGGACCGGACACCTTGGCCCAACGAGTGAAGATGTTTGTCGCTGGTCTGCATGGTCACCTGCAACCCATGAACATTGAGGAAGATGAAGAGAAGGTGGTGATCCAAATGCGCCCCTGTGGTAGTGGCGGACGCTTGGTGCTGGAAGGCAAGTATGAAGGGCCCAATGCCTTTCTGACCGTCGAGAAGCCACAACGCATGACCTACAACCGCGCGAACTTCCCGGTGTACTGCGCGCATGAGCCACCAATGGAACTGATTGACATCGAGAAGAACGGATCGCCGTTTGTCGTGGTTGAGCCGGCCGCCGTCTTAGGCAAGGAACATTGCTCGTTCATTATTTATAAGGACCCAAGCAAAGTGCCAGCGAAATACTATGAACGGCTGGGGCTCAAGAAACCAGAAGCAGCAAATAAATAAATCCGTATCACTCGTTCACTCCGCTCGCCTTCGACAACAGGAAGGCCAGAAAGGGGGGGAATATGTTACAGGCCGGAGTTGGGTTTTCACCACAGCAGGATACGCAGAAGGCGGCGGTTGAAGCGACCCGGATGGCAATGCAGCGGGCGGGGTGCGCGACAGCGGACTTCGCGCTGGTGTTCGCGACCACCGGACACGGTCCGGGATATTCATTACTGTTGCGCACCATTCAGCACACCGCGCAGGCCACGCATGTCGTGGGCTGTAGTGCCGGTGGCGTGTTGACAACCGATGGTGAAGTGGAACGCGCGCCAGGAGTCGCGGTGTTAGTAGTACGCAGCGATACGTTGACCGCTTCTCGCTTCTTCCTGCCGCAACTGCGTGGGCGTGGTTATGAAACCGGCAAGGAGATCGCCGCGTTCGTTCAGCCACGCCTTGGCGCGGACAATCTGCTCACCATCTTTCCTGATACGTACAACTTCAACGCCTCGGCGTTTTTCAACGGGCTGTCCGAAGGGGCGACTCATCTTCCTACCGTGGGTGGTGGCGCTTCGGAGGATGGGAGCCTTGGCGAGACGTTTCAACTCTGTGGGGATGCGGTCGGCAACAATGCTGTCAGTGGCTTGCTGCTAAGTGGACGGTTTCAGGCCACCATCAGTAACGCCCAAGCGTGCCAGCCGATTGGTCCCGTGCACACCGTGACGAAAGCGCAGCAGAATTTGTTGCTCGAACTTGATGGCCGTCCAGCCTTTGAGGTCTTCGCCGAAGTCGTGCGGCAACCCCTCATTGAGGACTTGCGTCGCGCGACGGCTTTTGTGTTCGTGGGATTACCGGTTGATGCGGAGCGGCGGCATGTCGCTCGTGGTGAGTATGTGGTTCGCGACATCATCGGCTTTGATCCGGCTCAAGGGATCATCGCCGTGGCGGATGAGATTCACCAGGGACAGAAGATGATTTTCACGCTCCGTGACGGCAGCGGCTCGCGCGAGGATCTCAAGGGCATGCTGGAAGCCCTCGCGCGGACGTGGGAGGGGAATCCTCCTGGGTTCGGCATGTATTTCAATTGCTTGGGGCGCGGAGCGGGACTCTACGGGTTCCCTGACTTGGATGTCTCCTATATCAGGCAGCACTTTGGCGACATGCCGCTGATCGGGTTTTTCACTGGCTGTGAAATCGCCCCGATTCGTCAGCACGCCGCGCTGCATCAATACTCCGGCGTCCTCGTGCTGGTCGGGGAAGACAAGTCTCGGATCAATCTCGGGCGAGTTGAGGACAGTCGTTGATGCCGTTGCTGGGTGCGCTTGGCGCACCCCTTCTCCGGTACACAAGTGGCTCGTTGTTCATCTCTCTAGCAAGTGTGCGCCTACCGATGTCCCCACATCCTCCCCTTTTTCCTGGCACCGCAAAGGATCGGAATGGTCTTCCTTACACTGCTTTGACTGCTTTATGCAGTCTCCACATCGCAGTAACGCCAATCCGCAATCCAATGGGCCTAGACCTTCGGGATCAATCCCATTCACCGGATCCCTGACCACATACCCATACAGATGCGTATCCCCATCCGCAAACAGAATCGGGTCCGTCGCCGTCCATCTGCCAGTCTCGGCATCATAATCCCGCGCCCCAAAACGTACCAGCTTCGTATCGCGGTCGTAGACTCCACCGGCGAACCCAAACGGCTGGAAGCCGGGATTGGTGTCGGTGATGACTTGCCCAAACTCGTCGTAGTCCATGCGCTGCATGATCGCGCCGGTCGTGGTGTTCCCGACGAGGCGGGGGCTGCCCAAATGATCGCTGATGATGCGATACGTCACCCCACCCTTGACCAGGTAATCCGGCACGTTGCCTTTGCTCGCATACACAAAGCGGGACACGAGGCTCCCACTGCCATCCAGCTCCGCCACCGGGTTGAGCTGGTTCTGGTACAGGAACCCCTGCACCAGCGTGCCGTTGACTTTCTTGCCGATGCGCCGGTTCTGCCCGTCAATGAGGTACTCCACCTGCTGCAAGTCGCCGGGTACAGCACTGCGCAGCTTGCCCAGCGCGTCATACGTGTAGGAAGCCGACCCCGACAGCCCGGTGATCGTCTTGCCCTGTAGTTCCCCATTGGCCGTGTAGGTGTAGGAGACCGACGGGGGACCGGAGACCGGAGACTGGGTCAGCAGGCGATCTTGGGCATCGTAGGTGTACGTGGTGCTCCCCGACGGACTGGTCTTGGTGAGTCGATTGCCGTTGCTGTCATAGACGTAGGTGGTCAAGGTCAAGCCGTTGAGTTTCACTTCGGTCAACCGCCCCGCCAGGTCATACGTGTAGCCATACGTGTCCGTCACCCCTTGCGTGGTTTCCGTCTTCGTCGTGATCCGGCCCAAGTCATCACGCGTGTACTGTTGACGGAACGCGGCACCGCCGCTGACTGTCGCTTCATACGCACTGGGCTCGGCGAAGGGGTTGTAACTGATCGTATCGCTGACACTACTCAGGCTGGTGCCCGTCAAGAGACCATTCTGAGCATCTCGACTCAAGGTGAGCGCGCCTGCGCCGGTCAACAGACTATCCTGATCATACGTGAACGGCACCGTCTGGCTGCCATTCACACTCTGGGCGGTCACTCGGAAGTTGTTGTCATACATGACGCTCACACTGCCCGCGACAGGCCCCGTTCATGTTGTGTTTGTCGGCAACGACCCGTCGTAGCTGTACGTGAGCGTCTCGCCCCCAGGAGCCGTGAGCATGCTGAGGTTGCCCGTCGTCGCGTGGTAGCTAGACCCATATTGTCCGGTGGGGACCGTTTGCCGTGGTCCATGACCCGACTGCCATCCGTCGCGTAGCGCTGGAGTCGGCTACTCACGCTTACCCAAACGGCGCCACTCTGGTCATCGACCGCGAGCGCGCGCACTGTGGGGGTCGAGCCCAAGGCGAGCGTGCTTACCACCACGCCCTGTTCATTGTACGCCTGCACACTGTTCGGGTTCGCGCGCCACAAGCGATGACTGATGGGATCAAAGGCCACCGTGCGTATCGGCTCGCGACTGTGAGGTTGTGCAGCAGTGTCCCGGTCGCGCTGAGATGGTGTAACTGCGTGCCCCGGCCCAGCCACACACTGCCCGTGGTAGGATTGACACTGAGTACGGGGGCCAAAGCTCCCTCGTCATCGTCATCGTCATCATCATCATCTCCTCCACCGCTCACTGGAGGCACAGGCACGGTGCGCACGAGTTGGCCGGCAAAGGAGAAGGCTTTGAGCGTGTTGGCACCGTAGCTCCACACTTGACCACGCGGCACGTCCAGTGCCAACGGTTGCAGCCTGGTCTCGCCGGTCAGATGCAGGAGCGGCGCGCCATCGCTTGCCGCGAGCTTGTGCAGGCCCGTGCTCGCGGTGATCCACAGGGCATCGGCATAGTCGGGATTCGGCGCGGACTGCGCCACGACGGGCGCTACGGGGAGGAGTGACAGGCCAAGACTGAACGATATGGCGAAGCAAATACTAACTATAAGTGAGTATCGGGGGGGGGGGTAAAACCGACAGCGCCAACAGGGAACGGGCGACGTAGCATGAGGTCTCCTCTTTGTGAACCGGATCCACGCCGGTATCACCCACTGGAGGAAACTATCGGACGATCGGGGGAAAACTGTAGAGAGGAGACGGGAGGCAAGAGGCAAAAGCGTGAAATGTTGGAACGGGCTGCGCCGTAACGCGACTGCTCAACGACTTTCCAGGACCTGGCTGCGCAATGGCATTAAGTTAAGGAAGTTTTTGTCACAGGAGGAAATACCCCCACTGCCACCCCTCGCCGGGGACTGAACTCCCCGGCTACCCTCATTGCCTCGCTCCGCGAGGCCAGAGACGCCGCAGCGCGGCGTATGGGGGGAGCCGGGGGGGCAACCTCCGGTTTGCTCACTGGCTTTCCAAGACCCGGATGCGGTACGAGTGAAACTCCGGTACTTCGTCCTTGAAAAAGAAGAAGCGTAACCCATCCCGCGCGCCTGCCGTAATCGGTTCAATGTTCATCTCGACAAGGGATTTCTTCCCATTCTCGTAGTCTTCTTCACGCAAGGCTTCCGCTTTGCGGTTGTAACCATGGTCGCGGTGCACGACGACGCCATCTTTGTTCAGCAACTCGAATTGCAATTTGATGTAGGTCAGTGGCTTTCCCGACGTGTTTTCGAGTTGGCCGGCGATCAAGAAAAACGGCTCACCGCTTCCGCCAGTGCTGAAAAAGGCGGTCCACTCGCCGCGATGAGAAACAATGCGGATGGAGGCATCAGGAGGGACGATCAGTGATCCAGCGATTGGTTGCGTCGCGTCCGGTAAATTCGGTACGTCAAGCGCGTGAAGTCCTGGCACCACGAGGAGGAAAAAGAGGAAGGTGTGGACAATGATAGTTGGGGCTCTTTCCATAACGACGGACTCCTTGTTTTGTTGAAAGCTAACCGCTGCTCATGGCTAATCCGCATCATCGCGGAATTGTTCCCGAAGAGGCGGACGGTTCAGCCTCCTCCTGATTCGTGAGAAAGCGCGCTAGGTCAACTGGGCGACCGACCAGCACGAGCGCATCTTGCGGACTCAGTGGATAATCGGGGTCTGGCAACTCATCTCCCTGCGTGGTCCCGCCGCGACGGAGCGCGACCGCCGTCAACTGAAACCGCGTGCGCAGTTGGAGCCCGCGTAATGTTTTGCCCGTGTACCACGCGGGTGTCTGCACGACCTGCACGACATATTGATGAGGCAGGCGTACCTGCTCATGCACGCTGTGCTCCACGCCATCCGCATGAAGATTCAATCCGAGATACTCTTGCCGTAAAATCTCACGATTGTAGAGGGCCATTACCGCGCGATGCGAGAGGACGCCACATAACTGCCCGTCCGTGGTCGTGACCGGAAGCACTTCCTGTTCCGTTTGCGAGAATCGCTCCAAGCAGTGGGCTAAGGTGTCTTCGGGGCGGATCGTCACGCGAGAGGTGTGCAGCAGGTCGCGGGCGATAATCAAGGCCCCCAATCCTTCTTCTTGCAAAAGCCCCTTCACATCATGAAGTGAAATCTCTCCGCAGAGGCGCTGGTGTTCGTCGATGACAAAACAAGTTGGGACGGTCGTCGTGAGAAAATGTTGCACGATTTCGGCGAATGCCGCGGACTCCGTGAGCACGGGCGCTTCGGGTTGCATGATCTGTCCGACCGTGAAGGCGCGCATGATGTTCTCTTCGCGCCGTCGGACATCAATGCCGCGCCGGATCAGGGGCAATGTATAAATCGACTCCTCCTGTAACATTTTGGCGACGAGGGTGCTCACCGAGCAGCTCAGCATGAGCGGCAAAATGACGTGATAGTCGCCCGTCAGCTCAAACAGGAGCAGAAACGCGGTAATCGGCGAATGCGTCGAGGCCGCGAGAAAGGCCGCCATGCCAACCAAAGCATAGCCGCCACTCGGAGCGGTGATCGACGGCAGCAGGGCTCCGGCACCAATGCCGATCAAACCTCCAGTGATAGACCCGAGATACAACGACGGCAGAAAGACTCCACCAGAGCCACCGGAGGCGAGGGTCAAACTGGTGGCCACCATTTTGATGGGCAGGAGCAACAGCAGCCACGTCCAGGACACGCCGCCACGCAGGATTTCGTCCATGGTCCCGTATCCGACCCCATACAAGTCTGGAACAAAGATGATGGCGACGCCTAAGATCAGCCCACCGAGCGCGGGCTTCCAGAGGTTGTTGATCTTGATGGCTTTGACGGCGCGATCCAAGAGGTCAAGCACGAAAATAAAGGCGACGCCACCAAGTCCACAGGCGATACCCAAGAATAGATAAATCACCAGCTCCCATTCGCTCAGCAGCGTGTAGCCAGGCACGACGAAGCCGGGATGGTCACCAAAATAGGCGCGGCTGACCACGGTGGCTAAGACCGAGGAGAGGACAATGGGGCCAAAGGCGGGCATGGCGAAGTTGCCCATGATGACTTCGAGGGCGAAAAAGGCTCCGGCAATGGGCGCGTTGAACGCGGCGGCGATACCGCCCGCGGCTCCGCATCCGACGAGCGTCGGCAGCCGACTGGGAGGGATACGCAATATTTGTCCGAAGAGTGATCCCAGAGCTGCACCAATTTGCACGATTGGTCCCTCACGTCCGACTGAACCACCGGTGCCAATGGTGAGGGCTGACGCGAGCGATTTGACGACGGCGACACGCGGATGAATTTTTCCGCCTTTGAGAGCCACCGCTTCGATGACTTGGGGGACGCCGTGTCCTTGGGATTCACGAGAGACGAGAAAGACGAGCGGCGCGACGAGGAGCCCACCGAGCGCGGGCACCCAAAAGACGCGGTACCACGGTAAATGGGGCAGCGTGTACAGCGGCGCGTTGGTGGTGCCGATGGCTAACCACTGAACGAGGTTAATCAATTCAGCAAAAACGATGGCGCCACAGCCAGTGATGACTCCGACGGTACACGCCAAGGCGATCAGTGAAAATGGTTGGACCCGCTCAAGCTGCTCACGTAGCCGCTGGCGAGTGGAAAGGGAGAGGAATCGCGTATGGCACTTCTCTTTTTCGGGGTATGGGTTTTGGAGAGGTTTCGGGTTACAGGTTTCGAGTTTCGAGGGACAACGTTCAGAGGAAATAGGAACCCAGAGGCCCTTTTGTAACCTGAAACCCAGAACCTGAAACCCAGAACCTGAAACCCGGAACCCTGTCCCCTTACCCACGGGCTGGTGGGCTGTCAAGCTGAGATATTCAGGAGCATGGTAAATTTCTAGCGATTCTACCTGTGCGGATGGAAATTTCGCAATTTCCGCCGTTTGCTCTTCGATACGCTCATAGTCAACAGGGAGAGTGTTGCATTCTATGGAGATTTTCCCTTTGTGCAAATGCCGCGGACACATGACGGCAGCCAGTCAAATTTTCGGCAACGCGGGGGCACAGCCGGAGGCACGCTTTGGCGGGTTCAGTACGGCCGGAAAATCCTCAGCGATTGCAACCCCCGAGCGAGGGGCTGGCGGTGGCGCTGGCGGCGGCCCAACCCCAGGTGGCCGTGGCGGAGGAGGTGTCGGCGGGGCAGTTATTCTACGACGTGCAGCGGGAACTCACGACCGTCAGTGTCCTGATGCCTCCGGCCATGCTCGGCGGGGTCCATGCGGAGGCGCTGTCGCCCGAGGCGCTGCGCCAGCGGCGGCACGACTTGTTATTCCCCTTGTGGACCCCCCGGTGGCGTAAAGCGGTCAATCCCAAACCGCGCCCCAAAGGAGCCAAGGCCAAACAGTCAGGCGCGCGCACGTCCATGCACTGCCTGTTAGCGGCGGCTCGGCAGGCCCCCCGCCCGGAGAGGGCGGCGGCCTAGCCAATCGTGTTCACAGCAGTGGCATCAACACCCAGGCATAGCCGGTCAGCGTCCCCGCTCCCGCCAAGGCCGCGAGGCGGCGCACGAAATCTTCCCGGTCGTGGTCATCCTCAACGATGCGTCGGCGCTCCGGTCCCCGCGCCATCACATGGTGCAACACGTCAGGTGCATCTAGGCGTGGTCCGCGTGGCATAATGCCAGCCTCCCGCCAGAACCTGAAGTCCCATGCAACGTCCCCTATTGTTCTATTTTTCTGGTCATACGGTCCGCCTCGATGAGAGACAGATCCAGAAGATCATCAACCATCGCTTGTAAGCGTTCACAATCCTCGCGAGCGGCAGAGAGCAGATCCATCTGCTTCTCGGTTAACGACCCGACAACCTGTTCCAAACAGAGATGGATCGCCATACGCAGGGAGGTCAACGGGGTGCGAAATTCATGCGCGACGGTGGCCACGAGATCGCTCTTCAATTCGTCAAATCGGCGCAGTCTGGTGACATCCTGCAAGACGATCGTGGCACCGACGATACCTCCCCGTGGCTCATACACTGGGGTTGCACGCGCAAGCAGGTAATGATCACCGTCACTAGATGACATGCGTATCGCTTCTTCAAATCCTTTGGGCGCGTAAGCACCCTTACCACTGAGGATGTGGGTGCGCAGTCTTTCCAGGGTCGTACGCACGTGAGGATCGAGTTTCCCTAGCGGCTCCCGGGCCGTCTCAGGTTCCACGGAAAGACCGAGCAGGGTTTCCGCCACCCGATTGACCGTGCGGACATCTCCGGCAATCCCGAACACCACGACCGGATCAGGTAAACTATCAATGGCGGCTTGTGAGGCCTGTTGCGCTTGCAAGAGTTCGCCGAGTGAGCTGTTCCGGTATTCCGTGAGCCGACTTGCCATCGCGTTAAAATCGCGCGCGAGGTGGGCCAATTCGTCCGTGCCGTGCACGTGCGCACGCACGGTAAAATCTCCTTCCCCGAGTTGCTGCGTCGTTTGCCGCAACACGGAGAGGGGTCGCAGGAAACGATTGGTCAGCAGGATCGACAACCAGAGGCCAACAATCAGTGAGCCACTGGCGGCAGCGATCATCAGGGTGCTCATCTGTTCGGCAGTACGGCGCACCCGCTCGCTTTTATGCACAATCGCATCTTGATTTTGGACGAGAATTTCATCCGCTGCCGCGCGTACTTTCTGCAAGGTGGGTTCCAACTCCGCAAAATAGAAGGCGTGCGCCTCCGCTGCCTCGCGTCGGGTCAGCAGTGCCGCCCCCTGTTCCTGATAGCGCCCCCAGAGCGCCCGCAGTCGGGTCGTTACCTCCCCCTCCCCCGGCTCGGTAATGTTGCTTTCTTGAACGGCCAATTCTGCTTCGAACTGCTGACGATACTGGGCTGCGTCTGCGAACGCCTCTTCGCGCTTTGCCGTGAATACCCCAAGCGCGAGCTGATCTTCTATGCGTTCGAGTGCATCCTTCATCCGTTGAGCGGCAAGCACGCTACGATAATTGTCCTTCAAGATGGTCTGCGAGTGCGACCCCAGCGAAAAAAGCGTAGTAACCGAAAAGACACATACGAGGATCAGAGCCAGCCCCAACGGGATCTGCGCCAATAGGAGTTTTGTCCGTAAGGTCATGAGCGGACCTCCCCATTGTCCAGTGAGACGATGTGTACGTCAAAGCCTTCGGCTTCCTTTGCGAGTCTGAGGGTCACTGACCGTCCGAGCACTTGTCGCCACCAGGGTTGATATGAGCGCCCGACGAGCAGGTGAACAACACCGTGTGTGCGCGCAAATTCCAGTAACGCCGGCACTGGATCTTTTGCTTGCAGGCGGACGACCTGGGCCCCGAGCTCACGCGCTTTATGTTCGTTCTCAATGAGGAACCGTTGGGCGTCAGCGCGAATGCGGTGCGGTGCCTCCTGTGGGGTTTCGACGAACACGACATACCAGTCGGTATTGAGCCGCCCTGCCATACGTGCCCCGCGACGGAGGAGTATGGCACCCGCAGGAGAATGGGAGGACAGGCAGACCATCACCCGCTCACTGGCGGCGGCCTTGCGGGATTCTTCACTGGCGGACATCTGCGCAGTCATCGACCGATCAACGCTCTCTGCTACCTCACGCAGTGCAATCTCGCGGAGAATCGACAGGTTCTCTGGTTTGAAAAAATGCTGCAACGCCCAGGTAATTTTCTCCGCGCCGTAGATTTTTCCAGCCCGGAGTCGATCAAGGATATCTTCCGCGGCCAGGTCTAGGTTCACCACTTGATCCGCTTGTTTCAGAAAGGTGTCCGGGACCGTTTCACGCACGGTGACGCCAGTTGCTTGTCTCACCAAGTCATTGAGGCTCTCGAGGTGCTGGACGTTCGTCGCGCAGATCACGTTGATACCGGCCTCAAGTAAAGCAAGGACATCTTGGTAGCGCTTCTTATTACGGCTGCCTGGTGCATTGGTGTGCGGCAGTTCATCGACAATAGCCACATGCGGTCGTCGGGCTAGCACGGCATCGAGATCCATATCCTCGATTGCCACCCCGCGATACGCGAATTTCTTGCGCGGCACTTCTTCAAGTCCGACGACCAGCGCCGCCGTGTCCGCCCGACCGTGGGTCTCAATAAACGCCAGGACAACATCGACGCCGCGCTTCTGGAGCGCATGCGCCTCTTCTAACATCTGATAAGTTTTTCCTACGCCAGCCGCCGGACCGATATAGACCTTGAGACGCCCTCGTTTCGCACGCTCAACGAGTTCAAGAAAATCTTTGGCACGCGTCCCCTGCTCACCCATACTCTGCTGATCCGTTCCGTAGACCTTATTCGTTCGTGCGGGGGCGACCGAACTGACGATCGAGTGCAAGGTTCAGTAACAAGACGTTCACGCGCGGCTCGCCTAGCAGCCCGAAGTCTCGACCTTCAATCATGGCCTCGACCGCCGCCTGCACTCGTTCTCGTGCGATCCCGCGCGCATTCGCCACACGGGGGATTTGCCAGAGCACGGCCTGCGGCGAGAGGTGAGGATCAAGCCCGCTGCCAGAAGTCGTCACCAGTTCAATAGGCACTGCCCCTGGTGCTGCGGGATTTTCTTTTGTGAGCCGCTCTAAATCTTGCACTACCCGATCTTGGAGTTTCTTCGAGGTCGGACCGAGATTGGAACCCGAGGAGGCTGTCGCATCGTACCCCGCGCCCGCGGCTGAAGGACGCGTCTGAAAATACGCAGGGGGGGTAAAGCCTTGTCCGATTAACTCAGAGCCAACCACCTGTCCGCTTTCGTTTGTCACCAGACTGCCATTGGCGCGCCAGGGAAACAAAATCTGGGCGAGTCCGGTAATCACAAAAGGATAGAAAATTTCAGTGAGGACCAGGGTGACAATCGTGGTCCGTAAAGCGATACCCAAGGGTTTTTTCATGAAGTCCCTCCTTACACCAGCCCAAGAGCGACCAGGAGCACGTCGATAAGTTTGATCCCGACAAAGGGGGTTATTCAGGTTGTGCCAGAGCTGCGAGGACGTTCTGCCAATAGGCAGCTTCCTGCTGCCCTCGGCAGGACGCCTCATAAATCGTTGGGGGCCGCGGCCCGAGGACGCTGGCAGCCGCTGGACCACGGCGGCCTAACCATTCGAGCCACGGATACGCAACCCCCGCCCGGGCACGACTGACCACTGCCCGCCGCCAGTGATCTCCTCGGTTCTCACCCCCACCGCGAGCATGCAACGTCCCCTATTTTTGGAATCGCGTAGGGCACTTCTCTTTTTCGGGGTACGGATTTCGGAGAGGTTTCGGGGTACAGGTTCTGGGTTTCAGGTTACAAAAGGGCCTCTGGGTTTCTATTTCCTCTGAACGTTGTCCCTCGAAACCCGAAACTTGAAACCCGAAACCCGAAACCTGTAACCTGGAACCCTGTCCCCTTACCCACGGGCTGATGGGCTGTCAAGCCGCGAAATGCTTGCCTTGACTTTCCATCGGAAAACTCTAAGGTGACGCCAATCATTTCTAGCCATTTCTAGTAATGACCAAACGCCTGCCGAGGGGAGGTGACGCTGCATGGCAGGAGTCCGTGTCAAAGAGAGTGAGCCGATCGAAAGTGCGATCCGCCGTTTTAAGAAGCAGTGCGAAAAAGCTGGGATTCTCCAGGAATTGAAAAAACGCGAACACTACGAAAAGCCGAGCGCTCGCCGCAAACGCAAAGCCATCGCCGCCCGCAAACGCGCGCTGCGACGTGCCAGCCGGTCGTTTTACTAATCTCTCCCACGGGTGTCCTTCTGGACGCCCGTTTCTTTTTTGATTTCCACGGAGTGAAGGAGCCCCACCGCTATGGAGGGACGGATTCCCGATGACATCCTGACTGACATCCGCGCGCGTGTGAACATCGTCGAGGTGATCGGCGCGCACGTCGCCCTGCGCAAAGCGGGGCGTAATTACCAAGGCTTATGCCCATTTCACGGCGAGAAAACTCCGTCGTTTAGCGTCAACGAGGAGCGTGGCTTCTTTCATTGTTTTGGGTGCGGCGTCGGCGGCAATGCGTTCACGTTCCTCACGCGCATTGAGAATATCTCGTTTCCTGAAGCCGTCCGTCGGTTGGCGCACAAAGTCGGCGTCACGCTGCCCCAGGCCGAACGGTCTCCCCAGGATCAGGAGCGCGTGCGCCTATATCGACTCAACGAGATGGCGGCGACCTATTTTCAACGCTGCCTCTGGGGCGATATGGGTGGCACGGCCCGCACCTATCTTGAGGAGCGGGGGATCAGTCGCGAGACCGCCGAACGCTTTCGGCTCGGGTTCGCGTCTTCTGGGTCGGAAGGGTTGGTGCGGTTTCTGACCTATCAGAAAGCGGATGTGGAACAAGCCGCGTCGCTCGGCCTGGTTGGCAAGCGCGACAACGGGCAATACTACGATAAATTCCGCTATCGATTGATGTTCCCGATTACCGATGTCGTTGGGCGCATCGTTGGGTTTGGTGGCCGCTTGTTGCCGATGGTGCAACCGCCAGTGACCAACGGCCAACCGCAGCGCACCTTGCCCAAATATCTCAATTCGCCAGAGTCGGTGCTCTATAAGAAAGGCTCGTTGCTCTACGGTTTGGCGCAGGCGAAGGAAACCATTCAGGGCCGTGGGCGCGCGGTGTTGGTGGAAGGGTACATTGATCTGCTCGCGCTCGCGCAACATGGACAAACGGAAGTCGTTGCCGTCTTGGGAACGGCCTTGGGCAGTGACCAACTCAAACTGTTGCGCCGCTTCACCACGGAAGTCTACATGTTCTTTGATGGTGACGAGGCGGGGCGCAAAGCCGCGCTGCGCGCGTTTCCTTTGTGTATCGAAGCCGAACTGCGTGGCCGTGGGGTGTTTCTGCCGCAAGGTGAGGACCCCGACACGTATGTCCGCAAATATGGACCAGGGCAACTGAGCGTGTTGATTGATGAGGCGGCTCCGCTGGAAGATTTTTATTTCACGCACCATGCCCCACCGCCGGGAGCAACGGCCTTTCAGCGGGCGCAGGCCGCGCGGTCGGCAATGGCCGTCCTCCAATCGATGACCGATGTGGTCGCGCGTGGGGCGTTACTGACGCAGATCGCGCAACGGTTTGGTGTGAACGAGGAAGAATTGCGACGGAGCGCGATGACCCCAGCGGAGTCACCTTCACGAGCTGTGAATAATCGTCCGAACCCCGCGCGACAAGAGACGCTGGTCACGCCGCAAATCACCGCTGAGTCTGAGTTGCTGCAACTGATGCTGATTGATTCTCAGGCGGCGATGCTCATCGCGCAGGCCGGTGTCCTTCCGGCATTCCAACAATGGGGACCTTTGGCTGAAGATATTCTCGCGGCGTGGCATGAGCAGGGAGCGCTTGATCTGGGCGAGTTTTTGGATCGCTTGCCCAAGGCGATGGCCGACCGAGTGACGCGGATGGTGGAGACCGCGGACCGCGACGGTGAGATGCAAGCGCGTGAGCAATTACTCAACGATTGTATCGCGAAGATTCGTCTCACCTCGCGCAAATCGGAACGTGAGCGGTTACGGCGAGAATTACGCGAGGTCGAGCAGCACGGCAACGAGGCGGAGCTGCGAGTGCGCTTGCAACAGTTACAACAGTGGAATGAATCAGTGCCGCAGTCCCATGACCCGGAATAGAAAAGCCTGGTTCCCTGTGCTACACCTCTGGCGAACTGAAAAACGGGCCCATAGCTCAGTGGTTAGAGCTGCCGGCTCATAACCGGCTGGTCCCAGGTTCGAGTCCTGGTGGGCCCATTTGCTTTCGCTGAGTTCTCCGTTCGCATGGCGAACGGGACATGAAAGGAGGTCTTCGTTGCCCACGAAGATTGAGCTGTTGGCAGCTCTGCAAGACATCGATCAACGTCTCCACCGCAAAGAACAATCGCTTGAAGAGCTTCGTCAGCAGTTAGCCGCGCTCACGGTCACCGTCGATGCCAAGGCGCGAGAGGCGCAAGCCCAGCAGCAACGGATCGCGGACCTCGAACACCGCCGCCGCGAGAATGAGCGACAACTGAAAGAAGAAGAAGCGAAAATTAAAGAGAAGCGCGTGCGCCAAAATCGCATTCGCAATGACCGCGAACTCCTCGCGGTCCGCCGAGAAATCGAGTTAATGAAAGAAACGAACGGCAAGCTCGAAGAGGACGGCATTCATATCCTCGACCAGCTTGCGCAAGAGCAAACCCGATTGGCGCAAACCGAAGCCCTCGTTGAGGAGCTGAAAACAAATCTGGCCAAGGAGACCGCGCACGTCGAGACAGAGATCGCCGTGCTTGAAGCCGAAGCACAACAGGAACGAGACGAACGCGCCGCCGGCGCTCGCGCCATTGATGCGGACCTGTGTTCTCGCTACGACCGAATTTTCGCCAAACGCGGTGGGGTCGCGGTGGTCGAACTGCGGTCGGATACCTGCCAGGGGTGCTATATGCGCATCCCTCCCCACATGAGCAATCAAATTCGGAGCAGCGTTCAGCAGCAAGCAGAGACGATCTTTCATTGCCCACACTGCGGACGGATCCTCTATTGGCGTCCAGTTCCCGAAGGAACGGCGGACGCGTAACCATCGGAGAAAATGGAAGGAATCCTGGCGCGACGATCACCCTGGGAGCGCAGGCGTCTCGCCTGCGCTCCCAGCCTTCGTTCATGTGAAAACCACTATAATGCGCGCCACTCGGCTTTCGCCACTTTACGGAGCCTCTCCCCCGCGCAAAACTCCGCGTCAGGTGAGGCGGTCAGTAGCCCGCTCAGTCTGGCAAGGTATACGCGATCACAGAGTCCCCCAGTTGTGAACCGAGCCCTTGGTGGCCACCGGGAGCGATGACGAGATATTGTTTACCATCGGGTGTGAGTTTGTAGGTGATGGGCCCCGCATGGAGACCAGCGGGAAGCGCAAAGGTCGCCAGCACCGCTCCCGTTTGTGCATCGTGGGCACGTAACTTTAACTCCGTGGTACCAGCATGGAACACCAGCCCACCAGCGGTGACCAGCGGCGGTCCGAAATTGGTTAAGCCGCGGACCCCAAGGTGGGTATCCTCTCCGACCGGTACCTGCCAGCGGATTTCGCCGGTGTTCAGATCAACCGCGTGGAGCAGTCCCCACGGCGGTTTGTGGCACCACTGCCCCTCTTCCTTCAATGCGTCACGAATCTGGCCGTACCGTAATCCCGTGCCCATCCGTGAATAGACCCACCGCAGTGCTGACCATGAATTGTGCATGACGATGCCGTCCGTGTCGGCAAAGTTCTCCGGCGGCAACGGATCAAGACGAATCAAGTGCACGTTGTTGTTGGTCGGCACAAACCACAGGCCACTCTGGGGATCAAACGCGCCACCCGACCAGTTCATGCCTCCCGCGGTCCCAGGGTAGAGTATGGTCCACGAAGTGCCCGGTGGGGTAAACATCCCTTCGTTTCGTAAAGTGCGGAATCGTTGAAGACATTGCTGGTGACGTGTGGGATTGGCCGTCCACAGATCATCTTCAGTCAGTCGCTGTGGCACGAGCGCGGGCGGTTTAAGCGGAAAGGGTTGGGTTGGCCAACTTGCTTCGCCGGGGATCGTACTGTGTGGAACCGGGCGTTCCTCCACTGGAAAGAGCGGTTTCCCGGTGTCCCTATCAAGGAGAAAGACGAAACCCGTCTTGGTGCCTTGAGCGACCGCGTCAATCTCACGCCCCTCGTGCCGGACGCGCACAAGAGTTGGTGGGGCGGCCAGATCATAATCCCAGAGATCATGATGCACGGTCTGAAAGTGCCACCGATACTTCCCGGTCTTCGCTTCGACAGCCACCACGGAATCAGCGAAGAGATTCGCCCCTTTGCGGTCAATGCCGATGAAGTCCGGACCAGCGGTGCTGACCGGGAGAAAGATCAAGCCCCGGTCGAGGTCCGCTGTGATGGTTGACCAGACATTGGCGCCACCCGTCGTGCGCCAGCTTTCGCTCTCCCAGGTGTCCGTGCCGAACTCGTGCTGTTGGGGAATCGTATTGAAGCGCCATACCAGGGCACCCGTGCGGGCATGGTATGCGCGTACCGCCCCAGAGGGCATGATGCGGCGCACTTCGTCGGCGAGGGTAGACCCGACAATCACGTGGTCGCCGACGATAGTCGGAGGAGAGGTTACGGTGTACTCCCACGGATCAATCAGAGGTTCGATGCCGTCGAGAAGGTTCACGGCGCCCTGAGCGCCGAAATCCTGGCAGGGGGTACCGGTGACTGCGTCAAGCGCGAGTAACCGGGCATCAAGAGTGGCGATAAACACGCGACTGCCGCAGGCACCAGGGGAATTTTCCGCACGCCAGTGGGCGACTCCGCGATTGACCATGAGATTGCTAAAGCGGCGCCCTTTGTCGATCTTGGGATCAAAGGTCCACAACTCCTGACCACTTAGCGGATCAAGGGCGATCACGCGATTGTAGGGGGTTGTGAAGATCAGCCGCCCGTCTTTCACAATCGGTGTACTCTCAAACGCGGTGCCCTTAAACGGGTCGGGCCAGCCGGAACGGTAGTCTCCATGATGATAGGTCCAGGCCACGGTGAGGGTAGAAACATTGGTCCGATTGATGTCAGTCAGTGAGGAATAGCGCATGCCGCCCGGATCACCACCAGTGACCGGCCAGTCGACAACGGACGCGACGGCAACGTTGACTGCGAGGAATATGGACAAGACCAATCCTCTCAGGAGAGTTTGCGCGATCATGAGTCCTCCTTCATGGTGAGGGCGTTGAGAAGGAACTGAATAACGGTGTCGCGTGCGACCGTGTCGTCAACAACTTGGGGACGAGGGTCCCAATGACGATGCACGGCCCAAAACGCGATCGTTTCGATGATGAGACGAGCGGCGACTGCCGCATCGAGCAATGGACGCAAGAGTTTGCGGTCCATGCGCGTTTTCAGGTAGTGCGTGAAGGTCGCGATCAATCCACCTCTGGCGGTGTCAAACCATAAGGCGGCAAGTTCGGGCAGGTCTTGGGCTGAACGGTCTAGCAACTTAATGCCGTACCGATTGCGCGCAAGCGTGTCATACAGTTCCCTAAGAATCGTGGTGAGTTCCGCTCGCGCATCTTTCACGCGCTGGCGAGCGAGCGCGGCGGTCAGGGCAGGCAACGTCTGATTCCTGGCTAATCGCTCACGGATATACTCCAGAGTTGACCCAGGGGCCGGCGTTGGGAGTGGAAGGTGCGCCAACGGTGGGAGGGGAGGGGCGGCGTCAGCGCAGCGGACCACGAGGTCGAACAATGCCTCCTTGCTTGCGACATAGAGGTAGAGCGTGCCTTTGGCGACCCCTAACGCGGCGGCCACATCGTCCATCTGCGTGCGGCGATAGCCCTGGTCAATAAAAATCGTGGTCGCGCGGACGATCAGATGGGACAGTCGATCCGGGGGAGTTTTTCGTGCCATGTCGATATTATAAATAACTGACTTAGTCAGTCAATAACAGTAGAGAAAAATTAGTAAGCGTTCAGCTATCAGCGCTCAGCAGTCAGCCAGACAAGAAAACACAGAGGATTTCGTCCAACTTCTCCCACACCAGAGATCCCAGGGGACGGATATCCTTGTTTTTGCTGAAAGCTGAAAGCTGACTGCTGAACGCTCGCAAAAATTATTCCGGCGAGGTTGACGGCAAGTAGAGATTTATATATTCAATTAAACAATTGAATATAAGGAGTCGTAATGAAACCCGCCAAGCGTATCTTCAAGGATCGGGTCTACGAACAATTAGCGCGCATCACCAAAGCGGTGGCCAGCCCGCAGCGCCTCGAATTACTGGACCTCCTCAGCCAGAGTCCACGGACGGTCGAAAATCTCGCGCGGGAGGCGCGCCTCACGGTGGCCAATACTTCCCGGCATTTGCAGATCCTGCGCGCGGCCCATCTGATTGACGCGGAGAAGGAAGGGGTGTTTGTCCGCTATCGGCTGACCGACGACGCGGTCGCGGATTTTTATCGCGCGCTACGGATTCTGGCGTCGAGCCATTTAGCCGAGTTGGATCATTTGGCGCGCCAGTTCTTTACTGAACCGCGTGGACTTGAACCAGTGGATCGCAAGGCGTTACTCGCGCGCGTGCGGAAGGGGCTGGCGACCGTGATCGATGTGCGCCCGGTTGAAGAGTATCGCGCTGGTCATATCGCTGGGGCGATTTCCATTCCTGTTGACGAATTGAAAGACCGGTTAGCGAAGCTCCCACGGGATCAAGAAATCGTCGCGTATTGTCGTGGCCCCTACTGTGTCCTGGCCGCGCACGCCGTTGCACTGTTACGCGAGCACGGGTTTCAGGCGATCCGCCTAGAAGACAGTGTGGCCGACTGGCGGGCGCACGGGTTACCGGTCGTCACTGTGCCGGTGGCGACCGTGCCGCTGAAGACCGTGCCGCCGAAGACCACCAGCCGCACGTCATAGGAGATATCCTCATGGAAATGCTAGTCCGCTTGAGCGCGTTCGTTGGTGTTTTTTCCTGCATGGCCGCGTGGGAGTATTGGACGCCCTGTCGCCAACTGCTGCGCCCACGGCGTGAACGCTGGGTGACCAACCTGAGCCTGACCACGCTGAATTCGCTCTTGGTCTGGGTAACGGTCGGTAGCATTGCTTACGCCACGGCAGTGTTTGCCGCGGAGCAGGGAGTGGGAGTGCTGCATTGGATCGCGCTCCCGCCTTGGGTGGCGGCGGTGGTGACGCTGTTTGGCCTCGACTTCGCCATTTATCTGCACCACGTGCTGTTCCATGCGGTGCCGATCTTCTGGCGGCTTCATCAAGTCCATCACGCCGATCTCGATATGGATGCCACCACCGGGTTGCGTTTCCATCCCTTCGAGATTTTCCTGTCCTTCGGTTTGAAGATGGCGGTTGTCATCCTCCTCGGTGCGGTGCCGTGGGTGGTCGTCGCCTTTGAAATTCTGCTGAATGCCGCCTCGGTCTTTAACCACAGTAACGTGGCCATGCCAGAGCGTGTGGATGCGTGGTTGCGCTGGTTCCTGGTCACCCCGAACATGCACCGGATTCATCACTCCACCCGCGCCGTGGAGACCAACGCGAATTTTGGCTTTTCCTTCTCTTGTTGGGATCGTGTCTGTGGGACATACCGAGCCCACCCAGCGCTCGGACATCGGCGGATGGACATTGGCCTCAGTGACCACCGCACCCCACTGACCCTCGGTCGGCTGCTGCTGTTCCCCTTTCAGGGGAGTGCTGATCGATCTTCGCGCATCCGCCGCTGGCGACATGCCGGGAAGATGTCTCCTCAACAGCTACAAACGTTACTCTCACAAGGTAGGTCACCGCTTGTGCTCGATGTGCGGAACCCGGACGAGTTCACTGGGGAGCGGGGACACATTGCCTACACGGGGAAAGTCTCGCGTCAGCTTCTTTCCCGCGGAGAGGCTCACAACTTGTCCGGTGACGTCTTGTGTTGGGCGTGCGTTTGTCCAAAGACCCCTTGTGGAAATTATTGAAGTTCTTTAGGTTCCTGGGCGAGAGAAGATCAAACGGTCGCGTGTCCAATGGACACGAGGAAAGTCCGGACTCCACGGGGCAGGGTGGCCGTTAACGGCGGCTCGTCGCGAGGCGGGGAAAGTGCCACAGAAAAGAGACCGCCGGCATCCGTATGCGATACGATAGCGAGATCAGCCAGAGACCGCGGTGGGAGACTGACACGATGTTCCCCTTTTGAGGCGTGTCTCCAATGCCGCTCTTCGCTTGAACGCTCGCGCGGTGTCGATGCCGGTAAGGGTGAAACGGTGAGGTAAGAGCTCACCAGATTCCGTGGAAACGCGGGATGCTGGGTAAACCCCACCCGGAGCAAGACCAAATAGGAGGGAGCCCGGTTCGCGGGCAAGAGCCGCCCCGCTTGATCCCTCCGGGTTCGGTCGCTCGAACTTCTCGGTAACGAGAGGTCCAGAAGAATGACCGTTGTCTCTTCCTGTTACGAAGAGACACAGAATCCGGCTTATCGATCTTCTCTCACTTCCCCTTTTTCTCTCACTGTAATGAAGGAGCATTGGCATGAGGACCACACGGAACCCAACAGCGAAGCAACACAGGATGCGCGCGTGCGTGCTTGGACTTCTGTTCATACTCCCGGCGCACGCCTTGGCCCAAAGCCCGCCACCGCGCAATCCGGCTTCTCCGGAGACGGCTCCACCCCAAGATGCCACCGCGAGCATGGAGGGTGAATCTTCCGAAACCGGACAGATGCTGCGGCTTGAAGAGGCGTATCAGCTCGCGCTCGGTAACGAAGAGCAGGTGAAAATCGCCGCGCATGAACTGGCGAAATCCGAACTGCTGCCGTGGCGTGCGGTCACGCTCTTGACCCCACGGGCGGAGATTGGTGGGACGTTCACCCGTAATAAGGAGGAGATTGCCTTTACTGGAGCGGGCGCCACGGCGAGCACCACCTCCGTCATTCGTCCCCTTGAGAGTTGGCAGGGGACGTTCACGCTCACGCAACCCATTTTTCAGCCAGCCTTTTTCCCGACCTTGCGGCTGGGAAAAGAGTCCGTGCGGCAGAGTCAACAACGCCAGGACTTCACAAAACAAGAAGTGCTGTTCGGTGTCGCGCGGGCGTACTACGATGCCCTGCGCTCACGTGAACAAGTCCGGGTCGCGCGTGACACGCGGAAACTCACCAAGGATGAATTGAAACAAGCCCAAGCGCGGTTTCGCGTCGGCGAAGTCACTAAGACCGATGTCCTGCGCGCGGAAGTCGAAGTGGCGCGGACCGAACGTGTGCTGATCGCCAATCGCAATGCGCTGCAACTGGCCTTCGCCACCTTGGCGCGGGTGGTTGGCGTGCCCGAACCCTTGCGCGTGGCCGAGCCGACGCCGCCTATTTCCCGTGGCGAGCCTTACGCGCAATTGGTCGAACAAGCCTACGGGCAGCGCCACGACCTGCGAGCGCAAGCCTCGGCAATTGAGGTGTCCCGGGAGCGGAAACATCAAGTGCTGGCGCGCTATGCGCCGCAAATTAACGCGCAGTGGCAATATCCACGCCTCGACACCCCCACGTTCGCCAACCGGGATGAATTCTGGGTCCTGACGCTCAACTTCCAAGTGCCGATCTTCGATGGCGGCGTGCGCGAACTCGATCTGATCGAACAGCAGGAGAATCTCACGCAGTCCGAACTGCAACTGGAGCGCCTGAAGAAGGATGTCGGGATTGAAGTGAAACAGACCGTGCTCGCGGTCGAGACCGTGGAGGCCACACTGGACACCCTCAAGAAGGAAATCTCGCTCGCCGAGGAGAACTATAAGATCACGTCAAAACAGTACGGCGTCGGCTTGGCCACCAGCCTGGATGTGAACACCGCGGTCAATACGCTGAACCAGGTGCGCACGCAGTTGATCGATCAAACCTACGCCTATCAAGTGTCGTTGCTCGCGCTCGACCGCGCCATCGGGATTTTCGGGCAAGAGTACCTGTCTCAGCGCTGAGCGCCGTTGACCAACGTAATGAATTCCTCGCGCGTCGGTTGCTGTGTGCGAAACGCTCCGAGCATGGCGCTGGTGGTCACCGTCGAGTTTTGCTTCTCAACGCCACGCATGCGCATACAGAGGTGCTCGGCGCGGATGATCACGCCGACTCCCAGCGGGTCGAGTTCTTCCATGAGCGTGTTGGCCACCTGCGTCGTCAGCCGTTCTTGCACCTGAAGACGGCGCGAAAATACTTCAACGAGGCGCGCGATTTTGCTGAGCCCGACAATGCGGTGCTTGGGAATATAGGCCACATGGGCGCGGCCAAAAAATGGCAGCAGATGATGCTCACACAGTGAGAAGAAGTCGATGTCCTTCACCAGGACCATCTCCTGATAGTCCTCGGTGAACATCGCTTTGTTAATCACTTCCTTGGGGTCCTGGTCGTACCCTTTCGTGAGATATTCGTAGGCGCGGGCGACGCGATACGGGGTTTTGACGAGTCCCTCGCGGTTGGGGTCCTCGCCGATGTGGGTGAGAATCTGTCGCACGTTGTCCTCGACCGTGGTCTTTTGGTTGGGTTGCTTTCTGAGTTCAACGACTTTGCCGCTCTGACGCTTGTCTTGATCGCCACGCTTTCTGTTCATGCCGGTTCTTAGCTCCTTACAAAATTTTTTCGTCCACGAGGTCGAGACCAACGGAGTTACATACGGAACACGCCCATCTTGGGATCGGGGATCGGGGCATTCAAGGACATCGCGATACTCAAGCCCAAAACGTCGCGCGTTTGGCAGGGGTCGAGAATCCCGTCATCCCATATCCGGGCGGTGGAGTAATACGGGCTGCCTTCCTCTTCATACTTCGCGAGGGTCGGGGCCATGAAGGCCTTTTGCTCTTCCGGCGACATGGCTTGGCCACGGTCTTTCAACTGCTGCAGCTTCACTGAAAGTAAGACCCCCGCCGCTTGCTCGCCGCCCATGACGGAAATGCGCGAGTTCGGCCACATAAACAACAGGCGCGGGGAATAGGACCGTCCGCACATGCCGTAGTTCCCCGCGCCATTCGATGCGCCGATAATCACCGTGAACTTTGGCACCTGGGCGTTGGCCACCGCGTGGACCATCTTCGCGCCATCCTTGGCGATGCCGCCCTGTTCATATTTTTTCCCGACCATGAAGCCGGTGATGTTTTGCAGGAACAGGAGTGGAACCTTACGCTGACAGCAAAGTTCAATGAAGTGAGTCCCCTTGAGGGCCGACTCGGAAAAGAGTACGCCATTGTTGGCGACGATCCCCACCAAATAGCCATGAATGCGGGCAAAGCCGGTGACCAACGTTGTGGCGTAGCGCGCCTTGAACTCGTGAAAACGACTGCCATCGACCATGCGCGCGATCAATTCATGCACGTCATACGGGACGCGAGTATCGCGGGGGATGACGCCATACAATTCGGCGGGATCATACGCGGGCGGTTCCGACTCTTCGTGATCCAACAAGAATTTCCGCGTGCGAGGAAGATTGGCGAAAATCGAGCGGGCGATTTCGAGGGCGTGTTCATCGTCTTCCGCGAGATGGTCGGACACACCCGAAATCCGGGTATGCACATCGCCGCCGCCGAGTTCTTCCGCCGTGACTTCTTCTCCAGTCGCGGCCTTCACCAAGGGAGGGCCAGCGAGAAAGATCGTCCCGCGTTCCTTGACGATGACATTTTCATCGGCCATCGCCGGAACGTAAGCGCCACCGGCCGTGCAGGAGCCCATCACGACGGCGATTTGTGGGATGCCCAGCGCGGACATGCGAGCTTCGTTGTAGAAAATTCGGCCAAAGTGTTCGCGGTCGGGAAAGATGTCCGCTTGATAGGGAAGGTTCGCGCCGCCCGAATCGACCAGATAGATACACGGCAGGTTGTTCTCTTGAGCGATCTCCTGAGCACGGAGATGCTTCTTGACCGTGATCGGGTAGTAGCTTCCGCCTTTGACGGTGGCATCGTTGGAGACAATGACCGCCTCGCGCCCATGAATCATGCCAATGGCGGTGGCGATACCTGCGGATGGAGGATCGTCATACATGCCATACGAGGCGAGCGGCGAGAGTTCGATCAGTGGCGTATCGGGGTCAACGAGCGTCTCAATGCGTTCGCGCGCGAGCAACTTGCCGCGCTCCTTGTGACGTTTGCGCGATTCTTCCGGGCCGCCGAGTTGCGCCGCGGCGGTGGTTTTCTTGAGTTGCGCGACCAGGTTTTGTAGATGGTCGACATTAGCTTGAAACTCTGGGGTGTTGGTGCG
>JANMSE010000529.1:0-2355 GCA_031389045.1 Deltaproteobacteria bacterium
GCTTGAGGGCGTTTCCGGAAAATACTTCCCCTCGCACACACGCTGGCAGGCCGCGCCGTCGTCAGATGCTTCCTATGACCTGGAGCAAGCGCGTGCTCTCTGGGAGGAAAGCGTGCGGGCGACTGGCTTAACACCAGAAGAGTCCCCGCTCGTGCGCCGCTGAGAGAGCAGTTCTGCGGGAGCAGTTCTAAGGTGGCCGCTTTTTGCGCGTTATTTACGTCCGTGATCCACGACCAGACAGTGTCTTTGTATTCACGGCCTATGATTTGCGCGGCAAACCACTGCTCGCCTACCGCAGGCGGCTCAGAAAGAAGGGTAGATGAAACAGCAACGCTATCCCACCGGGTGGAACGACGAGAGAGTCCGCAAGTTACTGTTGCACTATGAAACGCAGAGCCAAGAGGAAGCCGTGGCCGAGGATGAAGCGGCATTCCGACGACGCGATCAGACGGTAATGGTAGTGCCTAAACAACTCGTGTCCACGATCACTCGAATGATTGCCAGAGAAGGGAAGCGCGGACAAAGCTCAGCACATCGGCTTAACAAAGGCGTTGCACTCGACCGCGGCCCTGTGGCGGTTCGGAAGAAACCCGAAAGGCCACGGTCGGGCCGCGGCAGGTGAGCGTGGCGTTAGGTGCAGAGGTTAAGAAAAGACTATGGCAGCTAAGAAGATGCAGCTATCCACCCTTTTTAAGGGTGCAGGGCCAGGAACACACTGGCACGCGAACGATGCAAGAACCTTGGGCTTTACCTCCGCGGCACATAGGCCACATACCAAGAATGCGGTCATAAGTCATATCACTGCATACTCTTTTCCTTCTCCTTACGTTTCACTAACTACGTCCTTCGCGGTCGCCCGCCAATATGCGTTGTCTGGCCCCGGAGGTATCGCAAGCCGAAAAACCCCTGGGTACGTGTACGAGGTCGATTTATCAGCTTGTACAGCGATGCCTACGATATTCAATCCAGTTGCAGAAGTCTCGAAGGCGAACCTGGCGCATGCGCACGATGGGGGCCAAAGTTTGATTCTCGGCGTTGCGAGCCGGACCCATAGCCGGATTCTTAACGTCAAGGTACTACACTCTGGTGGGCTTAGGACGTTACCGAACATTTCAGCGGATATGAGAGCGCTTGTGAACGCTCTCAGAGACGCGGAGGTCTTAGTGAACACCGTTCCTAATACTTGCGTTGTCATGAGACATAATGTTTTCTGACTATCTGGAGGATCACAATGGCTACACAAAGAATAGTCATCGGACCTGTCGAGCTCGGACTGGGTTGGGAAGCAACTCGTGCATGGGTAACCGGCGGACCGGTTGTTTTGATTCAAGCAAACTCCCCAACAGGGCAAATTGTAAAGTCACGGTTTGATATGCAAAAATCCATGTTCATAGACCCGATGCCTGTTGAAGCAAAAAAAGCAGATATTGAACACTTGGTGGAGGCACTGAATGCTGCCGCTGACCCATCAAGTTGGTAGCTGGTGCTTCGGACACCTGCTGCTGCAACTCAACCACGGGTAACCATTTCTTCACGCCACCCAGGTACCTAACAACGGCATGCATCTTATTGCCGCCTGCTGGCGGTTCCTGCCAACCCGAAAGGCCGCGTTTTGGCGACAAAAGGTGATGCCAGCTGTTAGACGGCGATACTGATTATAGAGGCTTTATGAATCGGGATGTCGTTCTGGTAACCGGTGGAAACTCGGGAATCGGCTTCGAGTGCGCCCGCCAGCTCGCGCGCCAGGGATGGCATGTGCTCATCGCGAGCCGCAGCCGTGAGGCTTCGGTGCAGGCCGTGCGGCAAATTGCTCAGGAGAGCGGGACCGAGGCAGCCTCCGAATCTGGCCTCGACCTTGGTTCTCTCGCCTCTGTGCGCGCCTTTGTGAAAGAGATTGAGCGGCAGGATCTTCCACTCCGAGCGCTGGTTTGCAATGCCGGGCTCCAGATAATTAAAGGACCGCAGTTCTCACCAGACGGTTTCGAGCGTACGGTTGCCGTGAACCACCTCGGTCACTTCTTGCTCACCAATCTCCTCCTGACGCGTCTCATCGCAAAAGAGCCGGCGCGAATCGTGATCGTGTCTTCTGGAGTGCATGATCCCAAGCGCAAGACAGGGATGCCGAGGCCTGCTGTTACAGATATAGAGACGCTCATAACGACTGGTGGCCCACGTAAGGGCGAGTTCGAGGGGCGCCTCGCCTATGTGAACAGCAAACTCTGTAATCTGTGGTTCGCCTACGAACTCGTGCGCCGGATCGAGACCGCGCACGTGCTGGAGGACGGGCAACGACTCACGGTGAACGGCTTCGACCCGGGCCTGGTGCCGGGCTCCGGTCTGGCGCGCGACTACTCG
>JANMSE010000555.1:0-38267 GCA_031389045.1 Deltaproteobacteria bacterium
CTCCAGCAGTTCGCTGAGCCCCGTCGCCGTGGTGGCCCCAAATGAAGCCAGTAAGTAATCGGAATACAAATCGGCTATCGCTTGTGCTTTCATACCGGCGATTCTACACCTTTTTTGCCCCTGGCGCGTAAGGTGAGTTCCCTCTTCATCGCGATGTAGCCTGAATCCCCGCAATCTGCAAATAAAAATGGTTGAGTTCTCTCTTCACCGCACCGGGTGAAAGATTTAGGGAAACAACGCCGCGATCACTTCATCAATCGCCCGTTGTGAATCCACATCGTCCGTGAGCGAACGAGAGACGGCGACCGCGCAGGCACGCCGGGGTGGGACGCCGCGATGCATCAGTTGCCCGGCATAAATCAACAGCCGCGTGCTGACTCCCTCTTCCAACCCGCTGGCTTTGAGGTGACGTACCTTTTCACCGAGTCTGGCGAGGTCCAATGCCATGTCAAATTCCAACTTGCTTTCGTGGGCGATGACCTGCGCTTCTTTTTCGCGTGGCGGGTAAGTGAATTCTATGGTCACGAACCGCTGGCGGGTCGAATGCTTGAGGTCCTTGAGAATGCTCTGATAGCCAGGGTTATACGAGATGACCAGCAAAAAATCGGAGTGGGCTTCGAGGATTTCGCCTTTCTTATCAATCGGCAAAATGCGCCGATGGTCGGTCAGCGGATGGATCAGGACGATGGTGTCCTTGCGAGCTTCGACAATTTCGTCGAGATAACAGACCGCTCCGATCCGCACGGCCTGGGTGAGTGGCCCGTCAATCCAGACCGTCTCGTCCCCTTTGATCAAGTAGCGTCCGACGAGGTCACTACCGGTCAGGTCTTCGTGACACGCCACGGTGATCAGATTGCCCGCCAGTCCGTTGCGCTCTTCCTTCAGTAAAGAATGGGCCATGAACTCGACGAAGCGAGTTTTGCCGCACCCGGTTGGCCCTTTCAACAGGACTGGTAATCGACAGTCGTAGGCGGCGTGGAAAATATCAATCTCATCGCCAATCGGGAGATAATAGGGTGTGTCTGTGGTGTGGTGTTGTATCTGTGTCATGAGCTTAACGTTTCCATGAGTTGTTGAGTGTCGGCATCAATGAACTTCACCGCCGTGGTGCCGCTGATTCCATTACTGGTCTTTGCTTCGCCAATCAAGGTGCGGAACTTCTCGAGAAAACGCTCGCGCATGTCCGGGGGCATGGCCGACATGGGAAAATTCTGGATCAGAATCCGTGCTTCGGTTGGGGTTGGCCATTCGATGGTGCTGATGCGTGGCCCCATAATATCGTGCGTACGGAAGAGTTTCTCGATGGCTTGTTGAAAGGGAGACAGTGAGGGATCAATCGAGACTGGAGCCGCCGGTGGGGCCTGAGAGGTAGGCGACGTGGGAGCCGAAGGGGGAGGTGTTGAAGCCGGTGTTGTTGCTGGCCCGCCGCTAAATTGGGCTAAAACCTGGTCCACCCGCTCATGCACGACTTTGTCGGTGGTTAAGGTCCTCGCCTTGACAAGGGTCTCTCGTGCTTTCTCGATGTCACCTTTCTCGTGATAGGCGACGCCAAGGTTGAAATAGGCTTGAAAGAAGTCCGGCTTTTGGGTGACGACCGTTTGATATTCCTTGATCGCGCGGTCGGTCTCCTTGGCGTAGAGGTACATGGTGCCAAGGTCGGTGCGCACGTTCGGGTCCTCGGGGTTCAGCGTCAAATACTTCTCATAGTATTCTTTCGCTTTGCCGTACTCCTCGAAGTCGTAGTACACGTTACCCACGCCACGGATGGCTGGAAGATCGTTGGGCAGGAGTTTTAGCACGTGTTGGTACGAGGAGAGGGCCGCACTGCGATAGCTTGCGTCAATTTGTGAGGCGCGAAATTGCACATCCGCGAGCGTGCGCCATGCGTCGGCGTCTTGCGGCGCGGCTGTGGCTTTCTCAACAAACTCAACGATGCGTTGCTTTACGTCCTCAGGAAGTGTGACTGGAGGAGTGGCTTGCGAGAGATTTTGCGAGCCACCGCGTGCTGGTCCCCCGTCCGCCGTTGCCCCCACGGTCGGGAAAGGTTGGGAGCGTAGGACAAACACCCATAAGGCGGTTCCCGCGAGCAGGTAGAAGCCCATGACCAGCAGCCCTGGGAGTACGGGAGCGCGCGCAAGCGAAGCCGCGGGTGGCGGAGCCACGAGTGGCGGAGCTGCGGGTAGCGGAGTCGCGGATGATGGTTGTCGTGGAGGCGCAGGTGGCAGGGCCTCAGGAAGAGTGGTGCCACAGGCCGCGCAAAATTTCGCCGGTGGAAGCGTTTTGGTCCCGCATTGCGGGCAGAACTGAACTGACATGGGCAATTTCCTAGCAGTAATCATCGCAAGGGGCTAGGTCGGAGCACGCGCCTCATCTTCCCGTTGACAGTCCGCAGGCGAGGTGGTTAGGTGCTCCCGGTTCTATCACTCTGGAGGGGGCTATGGCGAAGAAAGATGTGGTCCGGCACGCGCACGTTACCGAGGGCAAAAAGCTCCTTGAGCAGTGGGGCATCCGCCTAGCGCGGTTACAGGACCAGAGCGTGACGGTGGCGATGGTGCAGGAGCATATCGGAAAAAATCCCGCCGCCGATGTCGCCTTGGCGGCGCTGTTGGGGAATTATCCCACGCCGGAAGTGGCGCAGGTTCTCGTCACGTGGGAGGAAAAAGCCAGCGACAAGGAACTGCGTCACGAAATTCGTCGCTCCCTGTACAAAATGTCACAAAAAGGGTTGGTCGCGAAGCGCGAGGCGCCCACGCCCGCGATCTTTGCCCCGCTTGAGCCCGAAGGGTATCTGTCTCCCATCGACGGGAGTGGTGATCGGCTGCTGTGGGTAGTCAAAGCCAAGGCAGGTAAGGGGCTCCAATACCTGTCCGCCGTGGTCAATGAACCCGAAGGCTTGCGCTATTTCGACTTCGCGGAGATCAATCGCAAGAAGCTGCGGCAGATACGTCAGGATTTCGCGACCCGTATGCAAATGACGTTAGTCGAGGTTCCGTGGCGCTATTGCGACGCGGTGATGTACGAAGGGTATGAACGGGCCAAAGCCAAGGAGGACAAGGAGGCCGACGCCTATCTCGCGTTTCGCACGCACTTGCTCACTACCCCGGCGCAACCGGTCGAAGCGCCACTCTCGACATATCTCGATACCGAGGCGATCGCCACTGACGCGATACTGCTCCAGACCTCCGCGCTGATGTTGCACGAGCCGGAATTCCAATTATGGCTGCTCGATCACGAACGGGGGCATCATTACACGGATAAAATCTCCCAGGTGCAGGAAAGCCCGCTCATTCTCAATCGCTTTCAGCAACAAGATCGCCTCCAGACGGTGATCGACAGCGCCACGATCGAGGTGTTTGAGGGCGAAGCAGGCGTGGCGTACGCACGTCGTCTTGAGGAGATGGCACTCTATCTTGCCGCGGCTGCCCGAATCGAAGCGGCCAAACGCGCATTGGCCGTGTCCCTGGCGCTCAAGCGTAGTACGCAAGGCGGCAAGGGGATTCCCTTCTGCGAGGAACTGATCCGCCAGAGTATCGCCCTGCACTACCAGGAAGAAAAGCAGCATGAAAAAGAGGAGTCGCGGGGCTCGCTGATTATGCGACCGGCGGAGTTCGCCGCGCGACTGAAATCCGCGCCGGGTCAACAGCGCAGGATGCGATGAGAGAAGAAGTAGTCAGTAGCCGATAGTCAGTAGGGTGTGCTCTGCGCACCAGCAAATCTGATAACGAGCAACCAACAGGAGGGAGTCATGCCACGCCCTTCACCAGATCGAATCAGTCAGTTACCCGCGCTTAACGCGGGAACGATTCTGTCCTGTCCCCAGTGCGGGATGGGACTCTATATGCTTACTAAGAAAGTCACCCGCGATGGGACTTTTGAGGGATCGGTCAAACCCCTTGTTGGCGTGCCTGAGTACACGCGCGGGTCGCTTCCAAAAAAATGCCCACTCTGCCAGACCGGGGAATGGTGGTATCCTCCCGGAACTGTCTATACCTTGCAGCATGGCTGGGTGTCCTAAATTCCCTCTCCCGGCTGGGAGAGGGTTGGGGTGAGGGGGATCAAAAAATCCTTTCCTTATGGAAAAACTATGAATAACACTACTTCGCAAACAATCACCGGATTTCATGTCCACGTCTATTTTGATTCACCCACCCGTGCCGCGGCCTTGGGCGTGCGTGATGGACTCGCCGAGCGATTCGATGTGGAGCTGGGCCGTATTCATGACCGCGCCATGGGGCCGCATCCGAAGTCGATGTATCAAGTGAAATTCGCGCCAGACGAGTTTAGCGCGCTGATCCAGTGGCTCATGCTCAATCATGCTGGTCTTGATGTCCTCATCCACCCTGAGACCGGTGATGACATCGCGGACCACACCGTCAATGCGTTGTGGCTTGGCGAAAAACTCGCCTTGAACATTGAGTTTTTGCGAAAATTCGCGGCAAAGACACTCGAAGGAAAAGCAGCCTAACGTTGAAGCGGTGAGACGAACCATCCACGCTTCACGTACACGCTTTACGCTTTATCCCTCACGGTTCTCAACGATTAACCCACACTAAGGAGGAGTTACTATGGCAAGTCCACAACTACAGATGGCCCTTGATGCGTTCAAAATGATGGGCGAGAAAATGGCGCAGGCGGGAAACGATCTCAAAGCCCTGCGTGGCGTCATGGAAGGGATGTCAGGCTTTCCCTCGGCTGGGGAGACGAAGTGCACCCCAGTGCAGGCCGGCGGTGTCCCTGCTGAATGGATTTCCGCGACTGGTGCCGCCGATGATCGCGTGATTCTGTACGTGCACGGCGGTGGCTATGTCATGGGATCCATTGCTACGCATCGTGAATTGGTGGCGCGATTATCCAAAGCGTCTGGCGCACGCGGTTTGGCATTGGATTATCGGTTGGCCCCAGAGCATCCATTCCCAGCGGCGGTCGATGATGCAGTGACAGCGTATCGCTGGTTGCTCTCGCAAAACATTAAACCTAACAACATCGTGGTCGCTGGTGACTCTGCTGGGGGCGGGTTGGCAGTGGCCACCTTACTCGCTATTCGGGACGCGAAACTTCCTCTCCCTGCTGCCGGGGTGGGTATTTCTCCCTGGGTGGATATGGAAGGGCTGGGAGAGTCGATGACGACCAGAGCGAAAGCCGATCCCGTCGTGCAGAAGCAGGGCTTGCTGGGAATGGCACAGCTCTACCTTGGTGGCAAAGATGCAAAGTCGCCACTGGCGGCGCCCTTGCACGCCGACCTCACCGGACTGCCGCCGCTCTTGATTCAAGTGGGCGACGCGGAGACCTTGTTGAGCGATTCCACCCGCCTGGCCGAGAAAGCCAAGAAAGCGGGCGTCAAAGTGGAGTTGGAAGTATGGCCCGAGATGCCTCACGTCTGGCACCTCTTCGCGCCGTTTCTGCCGGAAGGGCAACAAGCGATTGAGAAGATCGGCAAGTACGTGCGGCAGATTACCGCCTAAGACGACTAAGGGTGAAAAGGGTCAATGGGGAAAGGGTGAAAAGGAAGATCGTGGAACATGATCCCAATGTTCTGTCCGTTTTTCCTCTTCCCCGATTCTCCTTTTTCCCTTTTCGCCTCTTACCGACTGAGTGGCCGATGCCCCCAGATACTCCCGCCTTGGTGGTACTGCACCTGCCAGGTACTGTCATCAACCACACGCCCGCCCCAGCCGTATTCGACCTCAAACCCTGACGGCGACACCAAGTAAAACGAAAACATCTGATCGTTAGTATGACGCCCTAGCCCCCGCGAGATCGGTATCCCTTGGTCCTGACACAGATTGAACGTCGCACCCACGTCGTCCAGCGCCCGGGCCTGTAACATGAAGTGATTGAGGCGCTTGGGCGGATTTGGGGCCGCATAGAAGGCAATGGTGTGGTGACGAGGATTGCAGTGGAAAAATGCGAGCCGCAGTTGCTGACCAGTCGGGCGCACGATTTCGACGAAATCACTGATACGCATGCCCAGGACATCACGATAAAAGTGAATGCTCTTCTCAAAGTCATCCATGGTGATGACCATGTGGCCGAGGCCGTGCTCCCCCGCGACAAAGCCGGAGATGGGACGGGGCGATTGAAACGGCGCGTTATACGCCATCAGCGGTCCGTAAAAAATCTCCATCGCGATGCCACTGGGATCGCGGAATGCCATCAGGTTGATGACGCCCCGCGCCTTGGCTTCGGCGGGCGTGCCCTGACGAACTTCCGTGCCCGCGGCTTTGAGTTGCTCGGCCATGCGCGACAACGCATGTTCATCGGTCACTTCCCAGCCGATATACGCGAGATCATCCTTCCCGGTCGGATGGACCAGCAGACGGCGCTGATACTCGTCATTGCGGAGTAACAAAGTGCATCCGCTTCACGGCCACTGATCTGAAGTCCCAATGTTTGCGTGGCGAACTGTTCCCATTGGCCGATGTTGCTGACGCTCAATCCCAGGTATCCGAGTTGTGTGATGCATTCCATGTCATGCTCCTCCTTTGCGGTGGCGCTACTGTACTGTGGGCCGGTGGGAGACTCAAGCGTGAGACAGGGGTGCGGAAGTAAGTTTCCTGGTAGAGATGCTCCGCTGGGGCGTCTCTGCTCCCTCGAAACGTCAGTCACCCGGATGGACGAAAAATCTTTTGTTGTTCATGCAACCGGTACAGGTTTTTCCCGTATATCCTCGTGAGGTATATACAGCCATGAACAAAAGCAGCGCATTTCCCACCACCCGTTGGACCCGCATCGCTTACGCCAGTGACCCCACGCATCCGCGCGTGCAAGCGGCGTTCGCGGAACTCTTCCAGCTCTATTGCGATCCGATCTATGCGTACTTGCGCCGGTCCGGCCTTGAGCCTCACGACGCCGAGGACTCGGTCCAGGCGTTTTTTCTCTATGCGTATGAACACCGCACCTTTCAAAAGGCGGATCGGGAGAAAGGTCGTTTTCGCACGTTCGTGAAGGGCTGCTTGAACAACTTTCTGCGTGACGAGTACCGACGCAGAACCGCCGCCAAACGAGGGGGTGGCGCGCACCACATCGACATCAATGGCCTGGAAGCCGAAGCACGCTACGCCGCCGATCTCGCCGATGTCAACCTCTCGCCGGAGAAACTATTCGAGCGGAAGCTGGCGCTGGCAGTCTTTCACGGAGCGATGGTGGAACTTGAGTCCGAAGCCGCCGATGAAGGCAAGTCGGCGATCCTTGCCGCACTGCTGGGGTATCTCACTGGAGATGACGAGGGAGCGGGCGCAGGCTATCGCGCGATTTCCGTTCGGCTGAATATCCCTGTGGGGACGCTCAAGTCGCACGCTCACCGTTTCCGCAAGCGATTGCGTGAGCTGCTGAGAGACCGTGTCGATCACATCGTGGCCAGTGAAGACGATGTCAAATCCGAGATGCAAGCCCTGGAAGAGTCGCTGTGAACATCAGTTCCCTTTCCAGTTCCCTCTCCCGGCTGGGACAATGGCATTAAGTGAAGGGGGAGACTGTCATTGCGAGGAGTCGGACGACGAAGCAATCTCCAACAAAACAAAGATTGCTTCGCTGCTCGCAATGACACGGTTGCTTAACTTAATGCCATTGCCCGGCTGGGAGAGGGCTAGGGTGAGGGGGATCAAAGTTTATGGTCGCTAACAGAAATTCGTATTCCACGGAGGAGGAGCTATGTCCGATTCTTCTGACGCCAAACGTGCAATCCGCAACGCAAAGCAGTCCGGACCTTCCGGGCCGGACTGGACGCCCATGTCCGCCGCCGAATTCGCGGCGGAGCTTACCCGTTCGCAACCCCACTACATCGTTAAAGAGCTGCTCGGTCACGGCGGCATGGGTGCGGTCTATCTCGCTGAGGACCTTCGTGTCTCGCCCCCAAGCCGCGTCGCCATCAAGATGCTCCGACCTGATGCCCTGGATGACAAGACCTTCCTTGGTCGCTTCGACCGCGAGATCGAAAGCCTGCGGAAATTGGACCATCGTAATGTCGTCCGTATTTTCGACGCCAGTGAGACGTGCGACGGTTACCGGTTCTTTGTGATGGAGTTGCTTGAAGGGCAGACGTTGGCGAGCGTGCTCGCTGAGCCCGCTCGCATGCCCTTGCAACGGGTGATGCGCATCATGGCGGACATCTGCGCCGGAGTGGAGCAGGTGCACGAGGAGGGGCTTGTTCACCGCGATCTGAAGGCCGCCAACGTGTTCATTGCCGACAGTGATGGCCGAGCAGTGATCCTCGACTTCGGTGTGGTACGCGATCTAAAGGCAGTGCCAGGCACGCGGCCAGGGACGCAGGGAGTCGTCGGGACTGAAGGGTATATCGCGCCGGAGGTGCGTCAGGGGCAGAAGGCTACACCAGTCTCGGATGTCTTCTCGCTCGGCGTGATCTTCTTTCAGATGCTGACAGGAGAAATTCCCGATGTCGGTCATCAGCCGCCCAGCGATTTTGGACTTGATCCGCGACTGGACTCCCTCACGAATAAAGCGATCAGTCAGAAACCGGAGGACCGGTATCGCAGCGCGAAGGATTTCGCCGAGGCCATCAAGGCCGCCGTGGAGCCGATTCGCACGTACGCCAGGCATGTCGAACCCATGCCCCCGCCGCCTTCGCGCGAGCCGCCAAGAGCGAACATCAAGCCTGCGGAGCCACCGATGTCTGAACGAATGGAAGTGCAATTCGCCGACGCGAGTAGTGTGGAGCGGCATCAGGCTTTCTTCCGGGCGTATGCACGAGAGGAGTTGGAGGTTCTCTCGCGTGTGGCTCCTCGCGTGGGTGAAGAGTGGCGCATTACAGCCGAGTGGAACGCAAGCCACGATGTGTCAACGCGACGTGGCGGCAAGAAAATAAACCCGCCAGCGCTTGTGGCGTGGTCCCCTGACGGGAAACGCCTGTTTACCGCAGCCGACGCTTGGGGATTGAAGGTCTGGGAGCAGGGTTACCTGATGAGAGATTATCGCTTGCTCGGTCAGGACGTCACAGGCTGGGGATACGGCAACCCGGGGAGCTTTTTCATAGCACGGAGTGGCCACCACTATCGTGTGTTGCAGGAAACGCAGACTCACAATCTCCACTACTACCTGCTTCACGATGGGGACGCCCGCAAAATTGTCCAGGGCTGTAGCTCCGACCTCTGGGGATATTGTAGCACTATCTTTCTGCATCCTCCTTTGTCGGTGAACGCAAATATGGGCTTCAATCCGTGGCGACCCGGGTCAGAGTTCGAAATTGCGATTGTCGAAAATTACAGCAAGCTCAAGATCGTCAATGTCACTGGCCTTGAAGAGGGGGAGGTGACGTCGCGGGGCCTTTCAGTTCCAGAGAGCGAGAATTGGCTGATCCGCATGATAGCTTTGTTCTCCAGTCCACCGCCTTCGAGGCCGAGGCCGTTGCATGACGCGCCTGCTGTTCATGTCCTTGACTTTAGTTCGCTCGGCGCACGCGATAAGTACATCTACGGATTCCAGTGGCATCCGTCGGGTGAGTACCTTTCGGTGAATAGCGGTGACTGGGAAGACAAGACAAAGAGTCGAGTCCATATCGCTCATGTGAGATCTGCTCAGATTATCGCTAGCATCCCTGCAACCGCCACGAGTCTCAAGTGGAGTCCAGGTGGAAGATACCTCCTTATCAAGAGGTGGGTTCAGTCGTCGGACGGCAAACTTGTGACTGAGGAGGGCATCTGGGACGGCGCTTTGTTCAAGACACGGTTCGGTGAGTTAGACCTGATTTTTTCGCAGCCATGGGCGATGCACGGGTTGCATTCTGCCCCGCAACGACCCGACGAATCTTACATCTACGACAAACCGGATACAGCTCTAAGTATGGATGGACAGCGAATGCTTGCCGAGCACGGTAGTGTCGTTACGTCGGTCAAACGCGAGGGGTGGTCGATCCGTCCTGGCGAAGTCCTGTCTCGGATTGCTGGGGGGAGCTTTGCTCATGCGGCGTGGTCTCCGACCGACCCACACTGTTTCGTGACGGTTGGTGGCGAGGGGTCGAAAGATTTCCCCGACGTATACAAGAACTTTGATCAATCCGCTCCTCATGGACAGTTGCTGAGGATGTGGCAACTGACAATGCCTTAGTTGCGGTTCAACATGGGTGGCATCTTTTTTTAAGGAGGAGACGAATGAGCAAGCATAAGCAGGAAGTCGGCATCGAAATCAACAAAAGCATTGCGTCGATGGCCGGTATGGTGTGTTTCATCGGCGCGGCATTTTTCACTTCCACTTTCCAATTGAGCAACCCTTTTGTCGCCGGGTGCGCCGCGAGTGTCGTCGCCTATGGCATCGCCTACAGCAGTGCCCGATTGGGCGCACTTGCTATCCTTATCGGTGTTGGGTTTTTTCTTGTCGCCTACAACCATGTCCCCGCGTAACGGATTGTGCGGCAGACCCAAAGTGAAAGGCGAAACGATGGACATTGGCACCTATCTGATTATCGCGCTGGTGATCTTCATGTTCGCGCTGAGCATCCGACCACTGCGGAAAACCATTGGTCTGCTCCTAGTGCTGCTTGGGTTCCTGGCCTGTCTGACAGGCATCGGCATGATCCTGGGCATTCCGATGATCTTCGCGGGTGGGATTCTGCTGTTTATTTGAGACACGGACTCATTCGCAGGATGGCGCGGCGTCTTGTCTCTCGCTATACATGAGCCGCATGTATAGCGCTCATTTACGTTATTCCTTCCAGCAGCCGGTAGGTGCTGCGGTTTCTCGTCAGGAGTTGGAATATGTCTAAACACACGCTTCTCAATGACCCGGACCACGTCGATGAACCGCAGCAGGTCCAGGACTATTGGGGCCTGGTGAGCCGGGTGGCTGCCACGCAACACCCCGTGATTGTCCGGCGCGATGGGACAGATGTTGCCGCTGTGATTCCGATAGCATACCTGGAGTTGCTTCGGGAATTATTCTCCCAGCACGAGGCCGAACAGCGTGCGGCTGAGGTAGATTGGGCGCAGATGGCGCAACTCTCCCCCCCCTCTCAGGAGTGGTTTGAGGGAGACGAACCCAAGCCGTTTTGAGGGCACCCAGGGAACTGTATGCCTGCCCCATTCCAGCTCGGTCGCATTGTCTGGGCGGAAATCGCGGACGTAAACGGGGTTCACAAGTTGCGTCCGGTGGTGATTGTCACCCCAAGTGATCGCATCACTCCTGCTGCCCCGCTGGATGTCATCGCGGTGACCAGCCGCGTTCCTGAGCCGTTGCCCCATGATCATGTTTTGCTACCGTGGCATGCTCAAGGGCATCCGCGAACCGGACTCAACCGTAAGTGTGCTGCCGTGTGCACCTGGGTGGCCCGTATTCGCCATGCTGACGTTCGGGAGGTCGCTGGTGTGGTTCCGGGATCAGTCATGCTGGAGATTCTGTCCAAGGTCACGGAACTGCTGAAGGTATAAGGGCCGTTGTGGGTTCTTCGGGTTCCCGAAATATGGCCAACGTATTTTGGCCTTCTGCTTTACGCGGCTTTACGGGCAACGATATTCAGCCGCACGTAGTCGATGAGGGGTTGTCTGGCTCGGCGTAAAAGGGCGTCGGTCACGGCTTCGGCGAAAGGCCGATGTTGATCCTGGGGAATGCGCAAGAGATGTTGCCCCAAGACAATCGTGCCAAGATAGTCGGCGAGATGATCTCGTGAGGTTAGGACGGTGGGTTCCGGGTTGAGCCAGGTGTGAATATCGACAAACCCCGCGCGCGTGAGTCGTTCTTGTGTCACTTCCGGGGTGGCGTATTCCCAGGGACTATCCCAGCCCGCGAAAGCAGAGGCGTAGGCTGGCGACCGCATCACTTCTTCGATTGCAGCCATCACTCCGGCGATATTGGTGGCGCCGCCACACTGAGCCACCAATTGCCCTCCCGGCTTCAGTGCTTTCGCTAGTTGAGTAAACAGTTTGTTGTGGTCACGAATCCAATGAAATGTGGCGGTGGAAAGAATCGCATCCACCGGTTCGGGAAGTTCGAGAGTGGTCAAATCGGCGGCGATTAACGTCACCCGAGAATCGTGAGCGAAACGCGCCTTCGCCTGCTCGACCATCGCCACCGAGGCATCCACGCCGATGACGTGACCGTGTGGCAGCTTCGCCAAGAGTTGTTCGGTGACACGTCCGGTGCCGCACCCGCCATCAAGGACGGTTTCGGTTCCTTGCAGTTGTAACCGTTCCAGCACTTGCCCTCCCCAGCGGGTCATGGGGTCAGCAAGTCGTTCATATTCGCCAGCGTTCCATTCGTGCGGCATGATGTTCCTCATTTCCTCCGTTGTCAGCGATTCATAATGAATCATGGTTTCCCGCGCGGGTCCAACAGGTCCAAAGTCTAATGTCCAAGGTCCAAAGGTCCAAAGGTCCAAAGTCAAAAAAGGTTGCGAGTTGACACGAAGGCAGAGTCAAAGTTTTTATTTTTGCCATAAGCCATAAGCCATTTACCATAAGCCATAAGCCGCGGTTCGGGGTTGCAATGGTTATCCCTTTGCTCTATTCGTGAACACCATGTGAGGGACCGCTACAACAGGACTGAAATTGGGGAGGCTGCTGATGGTGGTGATGGTTCTGGCTCTTCTTTTACTCGGGAGCATGTCGTTGCGTGCCTTTGCTGAAGGTGAGAATACCTCTAGCGGCACTCGCATCGCGCTTGCTAATTTTGATACCGATCAACCGCGGACCTTTCCGCAACACTGGGAAGTCCACGGCGACGAAGAAATCGCGCGGCATGTCTATCAAGTTGTCAAAGAAGAGGGGAACCAATTTCTGCGTGCCTACGCGGATAAGCAGGATGTGCAAATCGGGATCTCGCGGTCGATAAAAGCAATAGAATTTCCCCACCTGCGGTGGCGGTGGCGAGCGAAACAACTGCCGACCGGAGCGAATGAGCGGGCAGTGAAAACGAATGACTCCGTGGCTAGCGTCTATGTGATATTCGACAGCAAGATTTTTCCCCGCGCCATCAAATACGTCTGGAGTTCGAGTCTCCCTGTCGGGTCACGGTTCATCAGTCCAGTTTACTGGCGCGCGCATATTGTGGTGTTACAGAGTGGGCCAACTCAAACGCAGGAATGGAAGCTGGAAACGGTCAATTTTTATCATGATTACAAGACGTTATTCGGAGACGAGCCCAGCGCGGTACTCGGATTCGCTATTCTCACCGATTCGGATATGACCAACAGCATCGCGGAAGCGGATTATGATGATTTCGCCGTACTGTCCGAGGCCGCGGTTTCAGCGGAAGAGGGCACCCGCGCGGTGGTTCAGCCTCTGTCGGCGACGGATGGCGAGCCGTAACAAGAGAAGGGAAGAATTATCGTGGCACTGTCACAGACTGAGATTCAAGGAAAAATTCGCGCGCTCCCAGGCTGGGAATTGACGAAAAGCAAAGCGATCCAGAAGAAATTCACGCTCGGCGGTTTCAAGGAGGCTCTCGCTTTCGTCAATCAGGTCGGCGAGCTCGCCGAGAAATTCGATCATCACCCCGACATCACCGTCAATTACAATAAAGTCACGCTCAATCTGACCACGCATAGCGCTGGCGGCTTAACGGCCAAGGATTTTGACCTGGCCACGCACGTCGAGAAGATTGGGAAGGCGGAAGACAGTAAGGCGTAAAACGGTAAAACGTAAGAATTGCCTGCCTACGTTTTGTTCTGTCATTCCCAATTCCAAACTCCGAACTCTATAACTCCAAACTCCGAACTCTTCTCGTGCCTCTGCATACCCGCATTCTGATTGGTCTCGTGGTTGGTGTCGTGGGTGGATCGTTGAGCCGTCTGCTCTTCGGTGACCACCCGCTGCTCCAATCCGTGACGACCTACGTGACCGAACCGGTTGGCCGGTTGTTCCTCCGACTTATCTTCATGGTCGTGATCCCTTTGCTGTTCTCGGCGTTGGCGCTTGGGGTCGCTGGGCTTGGGGATGTGCGCACGCTGGGTCGTATTGGTCTCAAAACCTTTATTTATTCGCTCACGGTCACGGGAATTTCTGTTGTCATTGGGTTGACGTTAGTGAACCTCTTCCGTCCAGGGGCACATCTGACACCGGAAACCCGTGCGTCCCTCCAACAGGCGATGACCACACCTGCTCCTCCGCCTCCCGCGGCGTCCACCGATAACCCCGTGCTCCGCACGCTCATGGCGATTGTCCCCGATAATCCCATTCGGGCCGCGGCCCAAGGTGAAATGTTAGCGGTGATGTTCTTCTCGTTGATGGTGGGCATCGGTATCGCCATGTCGCCACGCGCGAAAGTCGAACCGTTCATTCAGGTCCTGGAGGGGCTGTATGAAGTGGTGATGCGACTGATTGAAATCGCGATGCGCATGGCCCCGTATGCCGTAGCGGCCTTGCTGTTCACGCTGACGGCACGCTTTGGCGCGTCAGTGATGAAACCATTGCTGGCGTATATGGCGGTGGTGATCGGTGGGCTCGCGCTGCATCTATTGGTCACTTACTCCGTGATCGTCCGCTATTGCGGCATGCGCCCTGGATTTTTCTTTCGCCAGATCAACGAAGTGATGACCACGGCGTTTTCGACCAGCTCCAGTAACGCCACGCTCCCCACCGCACTCCGCGTGACACAAGAGAAGCTCGGGGTCCCGCGCGATATCGCATCCTTCGTGCTCACGCTCGGTTCCACCGCGAACCAGAATGGCACGGCGTTGTTCGAGGGAGTGACTATCCTTTTTCTGGCGCAGTTCTATGGTGTCGAGCTCACCCTGGCGTCGCAAGCGTTAGTGGTGTTGGTGTCCGTGCTGGCGGGTATCGGCACAGCGGGTGTTCCCGGTGGGTCGTTACCGCTGATGGTGCCAATCTTGCAATCGGTTGGGGTGCCTGGAGAAGGGATCGGGATTATTCTTGGCGTCGATCGCATCCTCGATATGTCACGCACAGTGTTGAACGTCACTGGTGACGTTACTGCCGCAGTCTATATCGCGCACTCCGAAGGGCGGTTGCCACCGACCCCAGAGACGGAAGGCTAGGCGCCGCCTGTATTCATAACCTGTCCGCGACTGGTTCGCGACTGGTCCGCGACTGGCCTGAGACTTGGCCGTCACCCCTGACTAAATGTATCACAGGCGTTCAGGTTGCCTTGTAACCCGGTACGGAACCACTGTTCGCGTTGGGCAGACGAGCCATGGGTAAAAGCGTCGGGATTGACGCGACGACCACCCATACGTTGCAAGCGATCATCTCCGATGGCGGCCGCTGCTTTGAGTCCCTCTTCGATGTCGCCCTCTTCCAGGATCGGGCGCTGGCTTTCCGCGTGCTTGGCCCAGAGACCAGCGTAGCAATCAGCTTGGAGTTCCATACGAACAGACAGCGCGTTTACTGCTTCTTGACTGCCAGCGCGACTTTGCAATTGGCGGAGTTTCTTTTCGGTGCCGACGATGTTTTGGATATGATGACCGATCTCATGGGCGATCACGTAGGCAACCGCGAAATCGCCAGAGGCTCCAAGCCGCTGCAACTCACCGAGAAAACTAAGGTCGAGATACACCTTCTGGTCACCAGGACAATAGAAAGGTCCGGTTGCGGAAGAGTTCATCCCACACGCCGATTCCACACTGTCGGCATAGAGGACGAGCTTTGGCGGGGTATACTGTTGTCCTGTGGTCGCGAACATTTGTCCCCATACATCTTCCGTACTTCCCAGAATGACCGAGACAAAATCGGCGATTTCATCAGTCCCGGCTGGCCGCGGGCGTGATGACTCCGGGGCTGACCGTGGAGCGTTACCCTGAATCCTGGCTAACATCTCCAACGGGTTTTGGCCGAGCAACAAACTGGCGATGAACACGACCACAATCGCGCCGCCACCGAGTTTGATGCCTCCTACTCCTCGTCGAGGACCACCTTCGTAACGAATATCTTCAACGTTATCGCTACGCCGACCTTCTCTCCATCGCATAATCGCTCCTTTCTGGAGACGCTTGTACTTTCTTTCATGGTAACCCAAAACTGCTCATAGGCAAGTCAAAAGGTGGATGACCGTTGACGATTGATCGGCATCGCGTTAATCGTGCCCGCACCAGAAATGACGGCCACACAGGAGGGGAGTATGTCAGGCAATCATGCCGCTGAGACGGCAAAAATTCACGCGCAACTAAAACATCCGGTGATCGACTCTGATGGCCATTGGATCGAATTCGAGCCTGCGGCGGTGGACTATCTCCACCAGGTCGGTGGGGACAAGCTCGTTGAGCGCTACGGAAAAGTCGCCAACCAATTTGGCAATAAGAAATGGGCGCAAACACCGGCGGCAGAGCGAGCCGAGCGGCGCATGCTGCAACCGGGCTGGTGGGGAGTGCCGACCAAGAATACGCGAGATCGGGCGACCGCCATGTTGCCCAAGTTGTTGTATGAACGCATGGGCGAGATCGGTCTCGACTTCGCGGTGATTTATCCCACTTCAGGCGCGCTCTTCGCACCGTTCCTCCGTGATGAAGAAATCCGCCGCGCGGCCTGTCGCGCGTTCAACATGTATACCGCCGATCAATTCAAGGGGCTCGAAGATCGCCTGACTCCCGCCGCCGTTGTGCCCATGTATTCACCGCAAGAAGCGGTTGAGGAGCTCGAGTTCGTGGTCAAAACCCTCGGCAGCAAGGCGGTCATGCTTGGCAGTTTGCCACGGCGCACCGTGCCCGCGGTCGCCAAGAGCAATCCGGAGGCGAGTCGCTATGCGGTGTGGCACGACACACTCGGGCTCGACAGTGCCTACAACTACGATCCAGTCTGGGCGAAATGCGTGGAGCTGGGCATCTCGCCAACGTTTCACTCGGCGTCCTCTGGCATTGGGCTGCGCACGTCGATCTCGAACTTTGTCTACAACCACATTGGTCATTTCGGCCAGGCGGGTGAAGCGGTGTGCAAGGCGTTATTCATCGGTGGAGTGACGCGGCGGTTTCCGCAATTGCGGTTTGGGTTTCTCGAAGGCGGCGTCGGGTGGGCCTGTAGCCTGTACAGCGATCTCATTGGCCATTGGAAGAAGCGCAACCCAACGGCGCTGGACGCGACGAATCCCGCCAATCTCAATCGCGAGATGCTGGTGGATTTGGTGCAGCGCTATGGCTCGAAAGGGTTTATCGACAAGCTCGACCAGTTGGCTCCGGGTATTGGGCTGTTGATGGAACGGCCAGAGCAACTCGACGACTTCGGCGCGTGTGGCATTGAGAAAGCGTTCGACATCCGCGACCTGTTTGTCCCAAACTTCTATTTTGGTTGCGAGGCGGACGACCCGGTGACCTCGTGGTCATTCAAGGACAACGTCAATCCGTATGGCGCGAAACTCAACGCCATCTTTGGCTCGGACATTGGCCATTTCGACGTACCGGACATGACCGAAGTGCTGGTCGAAGCCTACGAAGGGGTGGAAGACGGGATCATCACGGAGGACAATTTCCGTGACTTCGTGTTTGGCAATCCCGCGCGTTTCTGGACCGCGATGAATCCCAACTTCTTCAAGGGGACTGCTGTCGAGTCGCAGGTACAAAAATTCCTAGCCGAGTAGAGCCGCGTGGAATGGCGCATGCTCGGTGGCGCAAATTGAAGCAGCCGAGCGTGACGCGGCAAAAATCAAAAAATCAAAAGGTAAGAAGCAACAAGAGGGAAAAGGAGAGAAGTGGGCGTTTGCTCGTGTCCTTCCTACTCTCCGATTCTCCGTTTCGCCGATTCTTCACCTGGGTACTTTGGGGTTCACTTCAAACTCCAGCTTGGATCGGAAAAAACACACATCAAACTCCATAAAGAAGTTCATCTGTCCCAAGATGAGCGGGATATGTTCCTCTTGAGTCCAGGCGAAAGCTAACCTTGTTGAAGCAAAGTCGCCGACTTCCGCGGTCACAACCAGTGGCATCGCGGCAAAGTTTCCCAGGTTGCCGGCCAATCGTATGGTGGCCTTACGGCTATCCCAGACCGCTCCGAGTCGGGCTCCCACGCGATATGGCAAGACATTGACGGTCGCCCCGCTATCGACAAGCCCCACCTCCATGATCCGCTGTTGTTCATAGCGGAGTGTCAGCGGCAATCGCGGGAGACTATCCACCTCGCTTTGCGATGAATCCGTTGTCGCATACGGGAAACGCATCTGTTAGGCTCCTGTCTTGAGATCCTCCGCCAGGGCATTCGCGAGCGTCTGTGCCGCACCATAGGAAGCATAGGGAGTGGGAAGAGAGTACACTTTACCGTACTCAAAGGGCGAGCTGGCCGTCTCGCTATCTAAATCCTCGGCTAAGATACGAATCAATGTGAGCTTCTCCGAAGCTGTCAATTGATGAACCGCGGGTAGCACTTCAGCTAAGGGCATAGGCTCCTCCTTTATGGGAAAAGACTATAGAAGGAAGAGTGTGTGGGTGTAAAGCAACACCGTCTCCACACGGGAAGTGTAACGAAGTTGTCGTCTTTTGCGAGTTCAGTCAGAGTCCTCGCGGGCGTATACCACGGAACCCTTGACGGTATAGTCACTGATACAGTAAGCCCTCTGCTGGAGACGGGGCACGATCAGCTTCCATTTGTTGCCTGTGCTCGTCTTACAAAGGAGGAAACACATGAAGTTATATCGTTCGATTCTCTTTGTTCCTGGCAATCGGCCTGAATGGATCGACAAGGCCCCTAAATATGGACCGGATGCGTTAATTCTGGACCTCGAAGATGCCGTCCCAAACGACGAGAAGCCGGAAGCCCGGAGTATCGTCCGCGCTGGGATTGAACGGTCGCATAAACGCGGCGTGCCTATCGTCGTGCGCGTGAACGGCTTGAACACTGGCTTGACTGGTGAAGATGTCGAAGCCGTCGTCACCGCTGGCCTTGTCGCTATCGCCATCCCGAAGCTGGAGACAGTGGAAGAAGTGCTCAAGGTCGATGCGTGGATTGAGCTGTTTGAGCAGAAAGCTGGGCTGGCGCCACGCACAGTTGAGATTGTCGCTCTCCCAGAGACCGCGCGTGGGATCATGGATGTGTATCACTTGGCGAAGGCATGCCCGCGCGTGGGGAACATCGTCGGCGGCGTCGGAGCGCGGTCGGGCGATGTGACGAAAGCGATAGGGTACAAGTGGACGCGCGCTGGATTCGAAACGCTCGGAGTCGCCTCTCACATGTTGTTAGCCGCTCGCGCGGCGGGGATCGAGTATCCACTGGCTGGAGGTTCTCTGGAGGTCAGCGATGTTGAGCTTGTGCGGTACCAACTCCAGCGGGCACGAGAAATCGGCTACCGTGGGTCGCTGCTCATTCATCCCACGGCGGTGCCAATCGCCAATGAAGTGTTCGCGCCCTCGGAGGAAGAGATCGCGTGGAACAAAGGCGTCATGGTGGCCATGTCCGAGGCCGAACAAGCGGGCCGCGCGGCGGTGACGTACGATGGCATGATGATCGACTACGCGCATGTACGGAACGCGCTTGATCTCCTCCATCAGGCCGAAGCGTTTGGCCTGAACGTCGGTGAATATCCGCAAGTGAAAGCCTTGTAGTCGAGGGAGAATGGCAATTACGATGAGTATGGACTGGGAGCGCGGGCGTCTCGCCCGCACGGCCGCGCTCTCGGTTCTTCTTCTCTTCCTCCCTCTCTTTCCTCACAAGGTCTTCGCTATTTCTGATTCGTCTTTTCCCGCCGCGAGCGTCGTCGAGGGCCACACCGCTCGGTTTCTCCAAGGACAAGCGATCGCCAACCTGAGTGTCTTCGCCTTCATGGGCCAGACACTCAGGCCGATTCCCTTTCAGGTTGATGAACGCGACCATCGTGACCGTTGGGTATTGGATCACGGCGCGCGGCTCACGGGTGATGATACTCCTGGCTTCTTTGATGCCAACGATGTCCTAGTCTTTATGAATCGCGACGTGGGGGAACGCGGCGTGCCCGCGCTGTCCCCGTCCAACGCGACCGTCTGGATCGAGGTGCGCGTCGGGACTGACCTGAGTCCAGTTGGCTTCGTCTATATTGGTGTCTTCGCCACGCCACCCGCTTTCCAGTCGCCGCATATTTACGCGCGGTACGATACAGAGGCGGATCGCGTCTATGCCGAGCGCTACGCGCTGGCGTTTGGCGCGCCGCTACCGACGCATCTCGCGTTTGTCGAACAGGTTGGGGATTTCGGTACGAACGTCATCACCGGAGTCCATGCGGTTGGCGATGTGCGGTTGCTCGGCGGACTCTTGTCCCTTCATCGTAGCGACAAGGACATACGGATGGAGATTGTCGGTTCTCGGTCCGGTCCAGTTCGCGCGGTGCGGCGGGCACGATACTGGATACCGCTCCCGTTAGGATTTCGCGCCCAGGGGAGATTCGATCTGCTTTTCTATCGTGACTTTGTCGAGGGCACGACGACCGTCAACATCAAGCTCCCGCCACGTCTGGTGCTCGCTGATGGCGAGTTGAAAACCTATTTCGCGTTTCTGCACTTACCCGATGCGCAGCCCCTGCTCGAAGGGGAACAGGGGGAAAACCTCACAACTCGTTGGGCGGCCTTGCCTCTTCCTAATGGCAAGGCCGTGCTTCTTGTTATCCGTCTTGAAGGTGCGCTCCAGCGGCTTGGGCAACAACTGTATTTCGAGAATGCTCTCAACGGGCAAGCCGAAGCTGGGAGTCAGACGGTCTTTGGTTTCCTGTTCACGCACATCAATCGCCTCACCACCGGCACCCATCGGCTTTCGGTCTTCGCAATGGTGCTGGAGAGTACGCAGCGGGAGGATATTCGGCGCGCGGTCGATGCGTTCTTGACGCCTCCGGTGGTCACGGTCGCGGTGGTGCGATCGTAAGAGCGCGTCCGCAAACGTCGAGTCCGCGCGAAACTCATTTCCGTTACCGCCCTTGGGACTCCTCCTTCTCAATCCGTTCAAGCTCCGTCTTCATAATCGCGCTCGCCATTTGCGTCTCCGTCGCGTCAGCACTGATGTCTTTAATCAAGCTGTCGCGTGCGTAGGTCTCAAACACTTCCCGCTTCTCCCGGAGGATGTCGAGCATCCGTTCATCGACGGAGTTGCGCGCGAGTAGGCGATGCACCACGACACGGCGCGTTTGCCCCATGCGATGCGCGCGCGCGATGGCTTGATCTTCCGCCGTCGCTTTCCATTTCGGTTCCATCAGGATCACCACCGACGCCGCTTGCAGATTGAGCCCAATGCCACCGGCCTGAATCTGACACGACAGCACCCGAAACCCGGGTGCTTGTTGAAACTCGTCAATGATCCGCAAGCGTTGAGCAGGCAACACCTCCCCAGTAATGAGCGCTCGCGCGTCGAAGCCGGTGCTGACCGCCTCCAAGACATTGAGAAAGAACGAAAAGATCAGCACCTTTTGTTCCGCTTCGCGATATTCCTCAAGCAACTCGCGCAGGCGCGCCAATTTCGCGGACCGCCCGGTTCCTTTGCCCAGCGTCACCGTTCGACGCATCGCCATCATATTCTTGGCGCGGACGGCGGCTTTGTATGCTTCTTTGTCTTTCGCGGTGAGGTCCACCCACTCTTCCTTCTCGATCTTCTCGGGCAACTCGCGCAGCACGTCCTCTTGATTACGACGCAAGTAGACCGGCGCAACGGTCTCGTGAAACCGTTGCCGTTCCAGACCAAGACGGGTGAAGCCCGCGTTAATCAGCCGGAGCTGAGGCACCACCTCCGGCCTGAGAAATCCCACCAACGTATGAAATTCCTCAATGCGATTTTCAAGTGGGGTGCCGGTCATCAAACAGACCCGGTGCGCATGCGGAAAGATGTCCTTGGTCGCCTGGGTACGTCCAGCGCTGGGATTCTTGATGTAATGCGCCTCATCCACGACCATCAGATCAACCGTGAGGTTCCGCCGCGCCAACGTGCCATCGACATCATCACCGCGCAGCGTCTCGTAGGAGGTCACCGCCACGCCCCCCTGCTCCAGCCAAGGTAAGAACCGCTTGTGTCGATCCGCTCCCTGCAACAACAGCGCGGGCAGCGACGTGCGTGCTTCGATTTCCCGCACCCAGTTGCCGGTAATGCTCGCCGGCGCAACCACCAGAAACCGCCCTGGCGTGTCGTCCTGCTGAAGATGCACCATCGCCGCCAATGCCTGAATCGTTTTTCCTAGCCCCATCTCGTCACCGAGAATGGTCTTTCGCTGGACAATGAGATATTTGGCGCCGAACTCTTGATAACGGCGCAGGGTGACACGCAAGCCCTCGGTTCTTAGCGTCAGCTCTTCGACTTGCCGAGCAATCTCTTGCGGCAACTCTCCTTCGATGCGTTCCCGATCGGGCACTATCGTTGTCGACACCGTGTCGAGGATCGCCTCAATGAACGCGCAATAATCCGCATAGCGCGCGCGAAAATCCTCAAGCACGGGAACGGGCGGCGGCGTGCGCAGTTGCTCGCAGCGGTCATGGCCCGCGCGGACCAGCGTGCTTACCTCGATGGACTCCACCTCCCTGACGATCTGTTGGGCCTCCTGTAGCGCCATGTCACGATTCTCACGACCGCCGAACAGCCAATGACGCAGTGATGTGGTCTGCAAGAGCGGCTCCAATCGCGCACGGAGAGGGAGCCTCTTTTTCTCCAGCACGGGGACGATGTCGTTCAGCGCCGCGCGGGCACGCATGGCCACCGCCACCGCGCGCACGAGATGTTCGCCATCGACATCCAAACTTTCGGGCGAGGGCAGCGCGATGGGTTCACGCAGCACTTTCTCATGTACTCGCTTGGCGGTGATGAACACACTCGTGGCGGTCGTGGCTCCAATACCGGGAATGGCCAGCAATTGCTCTTTCGACGCGTGAGCCAGCTCGGCCATCGTGTACATGCCACCGTCCCGTAACGCGGACCAGCGCATGCTCGCGACGCCCACATCCTTCAGCGCTTCGACGGGAATAGCGGCAAGACGTGTCGTGCGTTGGACCTCAAGGTACGCCCGCGCTTCTCTTTTCAGCGTGGTATTCGCCAAGTCGAGTGGAGCACGGATGAGCGTCAACTCTTGCTCCAGCCGTTCAACCGCCTCGCGCGCCGCCGTACGCGCGCGCCCAAGCGATGAAAAGCGAGGTGCACCCCAATGCCGTCCCGCTGATCCGAATACGCTAAACAGTTTCATTGATGAGGAGCCAGTAGTCAGTAGTCAGTAGTCAGTAGTCAGTAGGGAAGAATCACGGAGCACAAGAGCTAGTCACTGTACGAAACCGCGACCATCTGGTCTGGTTGGATATTGAACAATGCGAGAAATGTCTGGCATTGCGCGAGTAATCGCTCGCTCCCGATGGTCCCGTCATAATCAATCGCTTCGATCTCGATAAAGGTGCCCAACCCCGTGACCTCATCAAGGTGAAATTTCACATTGTCGATGAAGTAGATGTCCCGCCGTTTCTCGACCACCATCAGTATTCCCATTGCCTGTGTGAGCAGCGTCTTGAGTGGGCTCCCTGGGGTGGTGGGTACCAGCGTCACTGAAGATTGCTTCGGCCCTTCCTGGTCCTCGCGTTCATAGTAGATGAACGCGTTCTCGATATGTCCCTCGCGCAGCTTGAGCCGCCCATGAGTGACCTTGAAGTAGGTGTCGATCTGATGATCGGTGCCACGAAAGTCAGCATGACGAGCATGGAGAATCTCGCGAATCGTTTGGTGGTGCGGACAGCGGGCTTTGATTTCGACGTTGAGGTGGGGCATCGGGGAGAAGAATTAAGAATGAAGAATTAGGAATGAAGAATGAAGAATGAAGAGTTTCGGAATTTGGAGTCAGAAGAACCAAGTCTAGAAATAGTCGCAAGGTCGCTTCCAGGTTCCCTCTCCCGGCTGGGAGAGGGATACCGATTGTGACGGTCGAAACTGGTTATCTCAAATCCCCAATCCGCAATTGTTTTACCGATTATGAAACGATCCTTCCCGCTTCTCGCGAAACGCGGTCACCGCTTCACGCATATCCTCGCTGGCGAAGGTCGAGAGTCCGAGGTGGGCATCGGCATAGGTGATGTCACCAGCACGGTTGGTGCTCAGTGCCTTGAAGAACTCCTTGGTACGACGGAGCGCCATCGGCGGTTTGTTGAGAAATTTTTGCGCGAACGCGAGTGTCGCCGTGTGGAGCTGGTCGAGCGGAACAACCTGGTTCACCAGTCCGATGGCAAGTGCTTCTTCCGCCGTGACTTCATCACACGTCATCACCAGCTCCTTGGCCTTGCCCATGCCGATCAAATTGATGAGCCGCGAAATCGACCCCCACATATACGGAACGCCGAGCCGCACTTCAGGAATCCATATCCGCGAGCCCGCCGCCGCGATGCGAAAATCACACGCCATCGCCATCGACACCCCACCACCAACCGTGAAGCCATTCACCGCTGCGATGGTGATTTGGTCCATCCGCTCCCATTCATCCATGAGTCGCCAGCCGGTTTTCGCTGAGCGGAGCTTCGCAGTATCGCTTTGCTGCCCCTGGTTCTCCCGCGCAAGACTCGCCGAGAGCATATTCATGTCCGCCCCGACACAGAACGACTTGCCTTTGCCGGTGAGGATCACCACTCGTGTCTCCTCGTCTTCCTGGAATTCCTGCGCGATAGCGACAAACTCGCGCATCACCTTCTCGTTAATCGGATTTAATTTAGCGGGCCGATTGAAATACACCGTCGCAACCGGCCCCGACCGTTCGACGATAAATGTTTCGTAAGCCATAAAGTCTCCCATTCCACGATCTGCGTTGGACGCAAACCAAGCACCTCTTCAAACCTAGCCCCCAACCCCTAGCCCCCAGCCCCTTTAGTGCGCGGTGAATCCACCATCAATAATCAGTTCCGACCCCGTGACAAACGACGACTCATCACTGGCGAGATACAGCACCCCGTACGCAATATCTTCCGAGGTCCCCATGCGACCCAGCGGATGCGCGGCAATGGCCGCTTGCATGCCTTCATTTTGGAACAGCCCGCGTACCATCTCCGTATCTACAACGCCGGGGTGCACCGAATTGATACGGATATTGTCCTTGGCATATTCAATGGCCGCGGTCTTGGTCAGAATACGCACGGCCCCTTTCGTGCCGTGATAGGCAGCGGCCATGCCCGTTCCAATAATGCCCGCGCCAGAGGAGATGTTGATAATCGACCCACCTCCAGCCTTGCGTATAGCGGGCACCGAGAATTTCATACCCAGCCAGACCCCGGTCTGATTGACCGCGATGACCCGATTCCACAGTTCCATGCTGGTCGCTTCCACGCCTTCGGTATGAAAGATGCCCGCGTTATTCACCAAGATGTTGAGCTTGCCGTAGGTCCGCACGGTGGTATCCACCGCCAGTCGCCAATCCTCCTCTTGTGTCACATCGAGTTTGACGAAGGTTGCTTGTCCACCTTGCTTCACGATGTCGGCGGCGACTTTCTGGCCGAGCTCGACCAGGATGTCACCAAGGACGACCTTGGCGCCCTCTTTCACGAACATTCGTGCTTCAGTTTCCCCTTGCCCACGCGCGCCCCCAGAAATCAACGCGACTTTTCCCGCTAATCGTCCTGCCATGTTTGCTCCCTCGCTTTCTGATAATTTTCCATCCGAGACTCCGAACTCCGAACTGTCCGTGGCCGGGACCATAGCAAAGAAAGCGGGGGGCTTCCAACGGCACCTAATCTCCCAGGTTCTTCAATCCGCAATCCGAATTCCGCAATCTTCGACCGCAGTCTCTTGCTTTTCCCCCAGCGGTAAGAGAAAACGGAGCCACATTAGAAGGAGGACTTCGCCATGACTAATCTCGCTCGGAAACAAGACACCTATACTTGGGACCAACTCGCCGCTGATGTTGAAAATGTCGTCACTCGTGAACGTGAGCACGCGCAAATTGTTCCCGCCGTCGAACCTCTGTTATCGCGCTTCTTGGCCGCCCAGACGTTACCCGAACAGTATTGTCGCCCAGCCGAAGGACGCGCCGCGACCGCGCATCAAGACTTCACCGTCTATCGGCTGTATCGTGGTCCGCAAGATTGCTTCAACATCATGGTGGCGATCTGGCCATCCGGTGGGTCCAGCGGCGTACACGATCACGCTGGAAAGTGGGTGGTTGAAGGCGTGTATCACAATAAGTTGCGCACGATTCGCTACAAACGCACGGACGACAAATCCCAGCTCGGCCACGCTCAACTGCGTGAGTCCGTCGCGCTCGATTTACATCCAGGTGACGTTGCCCACGTCTTATCGCCCAACGAAGAGATTCACGACTTCATCAATCCGAGCAAGGACCCGACGGTAAGTGTCCACATCTACGGTGGTGACATCAGCCAAGAGACGCTGAACTATTTCAACCCCGCGGCCAATACGGTCGAGCGGGTCACGCACGAGATTCGTTACGATAACGAGTAGGGATTCTGCTGTTGAGACATCCACCACGGGATAGCGAATTCGCAGGATGGAAACACTTGGCGTACTCCCCCAAGGGGTGTTCCGTGGTGGCGAGAACCTCACTCCGCGACTTGGCGTTGATGTACTTCTGGAGCGCAACACCGGGTTGCTGCGAACTGACAGAGGAATTTCCCTATTTGCCGATCCCGCGAAAGCCGAACGGTTTGGCGCGGCCTACCTGGTGGAGTCCCTGCCAGATGGACTGAAAATACAACAGCGTGGGAGAGACCCCAGCCATTATGAACTTATGCCAGGTGAGCCCATGACCTTTGAGCGGTATGTCGAATTGCTCACACACGTCAGCCTTCGCCCCTTTCAGAGGGTGTCGTAACACGGAGGAGAGTCAAGAATGAAGACGCGAAGCGGTCCACGGGTCATATTCCCAGCAGGGTTCGATGAGCGAGCCGCCATTGAAGCCCCATTCAAAGGATGGCTCAGTGCCCAGGTCGAGTTGGACGATGGTTGCCGCTATGCGGTGTATTTCAGTGATCCGGTGCGCTTACAACAGGACGTGGACGATGCCGTACACAATGGCGTCCCATGCTTCGCCGAGCCTGGCCTCATTATTGTCCCTGAAGTCACGATCCAAAACATTCAGGACGCCGTGCAGTTCTTGTGGACGCAAGGCTTTTTCGCCTTTCTGAAGGCAGCCCAAGACGAAAGGCTGGATACAACAACCACGACCCCTCACAAGGACATGGAGCCGACGGCCTCCAGCTTCCGCTCCTAACTCGCCACGATTTCCGGCAGCGACCCGCACTCAACGCTCACTCAATTGTCCGGACTTGCCTGGAGAAATCCCATAGGGAGAGGCTCTTGGCAAATCACAACCGGAACGCAAACATGCGCCCGCAACAAAAATCCTGAAGGAGAAACCCTATGGCCATGAAATCAGCGGTCGATCACGTATTAAGTCAAGCGGTAAACGCTCAAGCAGTACCCGGTGTCATCGCGATAGCCGCCACTGATCGGGAGATTATTTATGAAGGCGCGTTCGGCAAACGCGCGCTCGGTCACGACGCCGCGATGACCCTCGATACCACCGTCTGGATTGCCTCCATGACCAAAGCCATTACCGGTGCCGCGGCGATGCAACTGGTCGAACAGGGCAAGCTCCAACTCGATACTCCCGCGGCGGATGTCGTGCCCGACCTCGCGAAGACCCAAGTGCTCACGGGGTTTGATGCCTCCGACAAGCCCCTGCTCCGCGCCCCCAAACGTCCCATCACCCTTCGCCATTTGCAAACACATACGGCGGGATTTAGCTATGACATGTGGAACGCCGACATGGTGAAGTACCAAAAAGTGACGGGGACCCCCAGTCTTCTCACCTGTAAGAACGCGGCCCTCACGACACCGCTCATGTTCGATCCAGGAGACCGGTGGGAATATGGCATTAGCATCGACTGGATTGGAAAAATGGTCGAGGCCGTGAGCGGGCAAAAATTGGGGCAGTATCTCCAACAACACCTCTTCGCGCCACTGGGGATGAACGACACGTCCTTCAAGGTCTCTCCAGCCCAGAAGGCGCGACTGGCGGGCATGCACCAACGTCAGCCCGATGGCTCACTCGCGGTGATTCCCTTCGGCATGCCGCAAGAGCCAGAGTTCGAGATGGGTGGTGGCGGACTCTGCGGCACCGCGCACGACTACATTCGATTTACACGAATGATCCTGAACGGCGGCACGCTGGATGGCACGCGGGTCTTGAAGCCGGAAACCGTGCACATGATGTCACACAATCAGATGGGCGATATTAACTGCGCGCCGATGAAGACCGTGATCCCAACGAGTTCGCACGACGCTGATTTCTTCCCAGGGATGAAACAGAAATGGGGCTTCAGCTTCTTAATTAACACCGAGCAATCACCGCAAGGCCGCTCGGCGGGCAGTCTGGCCTGGGCAGGGCTGGGCAACACGTATTATTGGATCGACCCGGTCAAACGGGTGACGGGCGTGTTGTTCACGCAGATTCTACCGTTCTTCGACCCCAAGGCCATTTCACTCTTTCGCGCGTTTGAGACGGCGGTGTATCAAGCGCTGTAACCGCCATTGGTAGGAGCGGTGCGCGCACCGCTCCCACGCGGCTACACCTGCTTCACCAAATACGCAAACGCGGCTAGCGCGGCGGAGGCTCCTTCGCCAGCGGCGATGACAAACAGTCCCGCTGGTCCCGCGCCAATGACGGCGACATCGTGCACTTTCGTTCATGGCCGCCACAATGCGCGCATCATGCACCTGCATGCCTGAATGGTCCGTACCCCCGCGCCCTACGATTTTTCTGATTCACCGTTTCTCCGCTTCTCCGGTTCCTTCCCCACTGGCTTGCCACTCCGCCAGCCGTCGGCGCGCCTCGCTCGGAGCAATCCCGGCGCGAGCGACCATCCAGCAAGCCATCGGAGCGGCCATGCGTTCTGACGCATGAGCCGCATCACCGGCAAGCGCCAAGATATCACGCATCTCCTCAGCCGTCGGGGCCTCAACTCCAAGCAGCGTCGCGAATCCGGCTAACCATTCTTTTGCGGTCATAAGGGGCTCCTTCCCGTGCCGTTGCATGTCGCATCATAAGCAGGTAGACCCGACGGGTCATAGACCCATCGCGTCCACAACTGTCATACGGAAGGCACCCTTTTTCTCATGTCGAACACCACTGACCCGAAAAGCACGGACGACACGCCTCCTGTTTCATCAACGCCGTCCGCCTTCAGCCTCCCAAGTTTTCGCCGCTACTGGATCGCGCGGCTCTGTGGCATTCTCGCCACGCAGATGCAAGGCGTGGCGATCGGGTGGCAAGTCTACGACATGACGCGGAGCCCGTTGGATTTAGGCTACGTGGGGCTGGCGCAGTTCCTGCCTGCCTTATGCCTCACTCTGGTCACTGGCCATGTGGCCGACCGCTATGACCGTCGGCGCGTGCTCGCGCTCTGCACGTTCGTCGAGGCTGGGTGCGCCCTGCTCTTTCTCAATCTCACGTTCAGTGGCAATACCGACACCCGCTTGATTTTCGCGTTGCTCTTTCTCTTTGGCCTCGCCAAAGCTTTTGAGTTCCCAGCGGCGATTTCACTGATGCCAAACCTGGTCCCGCCACATCAGTTCGTCAACGCCGCGGCGTGGAACTCTTCCGCCTGGCAAGTCGCCACCATCGCTGGCCCGGCCATCGGTGGCGTGCTCTACGCTTTTGGTCCACTCGTCGTCTACTCCTGTTGCGGCCTTCTCTTTCTTGTCTCCTCGGTACTGATGAATTTCGTTCGCTATGAACGCGTGGTCACGGAGCGCAAAGCCGCCACCTGGGCTTCCGTCATGGCCGGGATCACGTTTATTCGTCAGCAGCCGTTGGTCCTGGGTGCCATCTCGCTCGACCTGTTCGCCGTGCTGCTCGGTGGAGCCACGGCGCTCCTGCCGATCTATGCCCGCGATATTCTCCATGTTGGTCCGTGGGGGCTCGGACTGCTGCGGAGCGCCCCAGCCGTGGGCGCGTTGAGCATGGCGATCTGGCTGGCGCGTCACCCCATCACCAACCGCGCGGGGAGTCGGCTGCTCGGCGCGGTCGCTGTTTTTGGTGGCGCGACGATCGGCTTTGGTGTCTCACAAAGTGTCATGCTTTCGCTCATCATGTTAGTTACGCTGGGAGCCGCCGACATGGTGAGCGTGGTCGTGCGTCGGGTTTTGGTGCAGGTCGCAACCCCCGACACGATGCGCGGGCGAGTGAGCGCGGTCGAGTCGGTTTTTATCGGGGCCTCGAATGAATTGGGTGAGTTTGAGTCGGGTCTCACGGCGGCGTGGTTTGGCGTGGTGCCCGCTGTCGTGCTCGGTGGGGCGGGCACGATTGGCATCGTCGTGTTGTGGGCCTCTCTCTTTCCCCAGTTACGGCGGGTCGATTCTTTGGACATGCGCGTCTCATAGCGGAGCGTCCACGTATTTTCACGGGCAGAGCGCTCCCCCAGTCTTGGACAACAATTCAACGGCTGCTCGGCCCCTCCCCCACCGAAAAGTTTTTCTCGGCATTATATTTCTTCGTTTTGCGACCGATACGTAGAAATATTGGCGAGAGTAGCTGTTGTGCCGTATTTCGTGTTTGGGATTCTGCTTATGAATAATACCATTCCCGCGATTTCTCTTCGCACCTGGGGGGTCAGTGACGTTGGCCGGGTACGAAACAACAATGAAGACAGTTACCTTATGGTGGACCTCACCACCGGCGCACCACTCACCCAAGAAGTCCCCGCCCCTTCGTCAGGTTTTCTGCTCATGGTCGCGGATGGCATGGGCGGCCATGAAGCCGGTGAGGTCGCGAGCCGCATGGCGGTCGAGACCGTCTCACAACATGTCTCATTATCTCTCGCGGGCTCCCGTTTTCCGAGCCGTCGGCGCTTCGTGGATATTCTGCGGAAGGCTATTTTTGAGGCGAATACGGCCATTTATGACGCCAGCCACGCTGACGAGAAACGTCAGGGGATGGGCACGACGCTGACCGCCGCTGGAGTCTATGATGGCGCGGCCTTCTTTGCCCAGGTGGGTGACAGTCGAGCCTACGTCCTCCGCACGAACACGGTTGCGCGCATGACGGAGGATCAGAATCTCGCGACCAAGCTGGCCGCCGCTGGCACGGAGCCTCTCGACCAATCGGCGACGGCTCCCTATCAAAATGTGCTACTCCAAGCATTGGGCGCGGAACCACAGGTCTCCGTGCCCGTCTCGTTCCTCGAATTACGACGTGGCGATTGGATTGTCGTGTGCAGCGATGGCCTGACCAATTTGGTGGGCGACGAAGAAATCCGCGACATGCTGTGGCATGCCGAAAACCCGCAAGTGGCATGTCATACTCTCGTGGAAACCGCGAACGCCAGAGGGGGGCGGGACAACATCACCGTCATCGCCGCGTATTGCAATGGACCATCACTGCCCGTGCCACAGGCACATGAGCGTCTCGACGCACAAGCGTTTGTCCACCCGTGGTGGTACCAATTCGTGCGGTTCTTGGGATATTAAAGCGAAAGCCTATTCTCTGCGCGCATCCGCCTTCCAAACAAAGCCCGGAGGCTTCAGGGGTTGCGCGCGGGATTCGACCTTGAGCCAGTCTCCCACTTGCGCCACCGCATACACGCGCGCCCCGGGTTGAAGCCACACGGCCTCCTTGCTCGCCCAGGTTGGACTCTCCCGCACCGCTGTCGGAGTGGTAATCCGAAATCGGCGGGGGCTAGGAAAGGGCTGGTTGTCCGTTGTCGCTGGCGCTGGTGTTTCTGTCTCCGCGGGAACAGGAGGCGTGGGAAGAGAAGAGGACTGTGGTTGGGGTTCAATCGTGGTCTCCGTGGTGTTTTCCGGAATACTGACAGGAAGAACTGAAACCGGATCGGGCGACGGGATCGCCACGACCACCACAGGGTTCTCCGGTATGGGGGACACTGGAGTCGTCGAACCTGACCCCAGCAACCACCAGAGACTCATCACTCCCGCTAACAGCAGACCGCCAACAGGAGCCCACGAAGGATACCATCCCGCGGAAGGTTCTCGTGGTAACAAGCGTGGCGGCTCTGTTGGTGGAATGAGGGTATCGCGTTGCAAATGCTCGGTTACGGACGAAGCCGTCACAATCGGTTGCGCCGGAGCGTGCACCTCAAGCGAAGATAAGGAGAGCGCAAGACACGCGTCAATATCCTTCAGCAATTCTTTCGCGTTTTGGTAGCGGTTTTCCAGTTTGCGCGAGATCGCTCGTCGCACGAGCGCGGTGAATTCGGCGGGCACTGGCGTCGGAAAGACCGGCACATTCTCTTCCGCGGACAGGACCTTTCCCACCAGCGTGCGTTCATCAATATCCGCGAAAAACGCGCGACACGTCACCATTTCATAGAGGACAAGGCCAAGGGAGTAGAGATCCGCGCGACCATCAATCTCCCCATTCGGCAAGATTTGTTCCGGCGCGCAGTAGAGCAATGTCCCCAACATGAGATCAGCACTGGTTTGCGCGCTCGCGCCCCGGACTTTCGCGATCCCAAAATCCGTGACCACGGCCCGTTGGGAATCGGTTTCCATCAGAATGTTCTGTGGCTTGATATCGCGGTGCACGACCGCTGTGGAATGACTATGGGCATAATCGAGGGCAAGGGTCACTTGTCGGGCAATTTCGAGCGCCTCGCGCACCGCAAGCGGGCCGCGATCCACCAGGTATTCACTCAGGCTCCGCCCCTCGACATACTCCATGACGAAGTAGGGCGTACTTCCGTCTTTATCAACATCCGAGACCCGCACGATATTGGGATGATTGAACCGCGCCATCACCCGGGCTTCTTGGTGAAAGCGATTCACGACCTCCGTATTGTCGCGGAATTCGGCGGGGAGCACTTTCAGCGCGAAAATAGTATCAAGCGCCAGATGGCGGACCTTATACACCATACCCGTCCCACCGCGCCCAGCGAGGCTAAGGACTTGGTATTTACCGGAGATCAGGGAGAGTTTTTCTTGGGTATCTCTGGCAGCCATGCCGCGCCTATCCTCTGTTCGTGACCGAAACACTACCAGCGTTAATACTCCCTCTCTTTCTCCACAGACTCCGGCCCAGAAGATGCGGGGGAGAGGAGCGCATCCTTCGTATCGGCGGTGATCTCACCAGTCACGGCCAAGTGGTGATCTTTTTGGAAACGCCGCAGGGCTTCTCTCGTCTTTTTTCCTAGCACACCGTCAAGCGGACCGGGGTCGTATCCTCGCTCTTGCAATACTCCCTGAATCTGGCGGGTGGCCGGGTCAGACGGTGGCGGAGTTGGCTTGGGGGAATACACCCGAGGAGAGGGCGCTCTTTCTTCAGGCAGCGGTTCTGACACGGCCCCCCCCGTCCGCGAACGAATCGAGGAACATGCGGCCACGACCAGGCTGAGCAACACAAGGCAGACGCTGACATATCTTTTCACACGTGGCATGGGAGTTTTGCCCCCTCAGTTACGAGCGGAGGAAAAGAGCGACGCGAAGAACCGTTTGATACTGGCGAAGAGTCCGGTCTGTTGTTGTTCTTGCTTCCGTCGCGCGGCATCCAAGAGAGGGTAGCTCGCCCGCGAGGCGACCACCGTCATGCCGGATTGCCAATTCTTAGGAAGGGTCACCCCCGTGACAGCATCGGGTTGCGGCGCTTCATCGCTCCCCTTCCCCGCGGTCTGAGCCGCGTGTTCCTCTTCGAGCAGCTCAATCCGCAGCCAACTCTTCCCGATGATGATTTCATCTCCACTGTTGAGGTCGCATACCTGAATACGATTGTTGATCTCGTTCAGAAACGTGCCGTTCGGCGTATAGAGATCAGAAAGGGTCACCGTATTGGGATCGTTCCGCTGAATCGTACAGTGCCGTCGTGAAACGGATCCGTCACGCAGGGCCACCTCACAATCTTCTCCACGTCCAATCGAGATCGTGTCCTGGGGCTGCGTAAATACCCGCCCAGTGTCTGGACCCGCCACTACTGTCAGCTTCATCATAATTGCTCCCGTACTCCGTCCGCTCTCGCGCAAGACGCTGAAAAAAATGATTATCGCGCTTCGGCAGCGTGCCGCTTCACCCGGACGCACCTTCAGGTGGGTGAGCGCGCAACCAAGAGGGCCGTTTTCACTCGTCTCTTGTCACCTACATACATTTTCGGAGGTTCCCCGGATTCCTTTAGTCTAGTTCTCCGGTCTACTGGGCAATGGCATTAAGTTAAGGGGGTGACTGTCATTGCGAGGAGTCGGACGACGAAGCAATCTCCAACAAAACAAAGATTGCTTCGCTGCTCGCAATGACACGGTTGCTTAACTTAATGCCATTAGTCTACTGAGCAAGGAGAAGGGACGGCCCACGGTCCGCCCCTACGGCAATACCGCTCCCTAGAACCTGAGATTGAGGGAATCGAGCGAGCTACGGTCGACAACCGGGAGGCGGGTGGTACCAGTACGGAATTTGACCGATCCTGGCGTCCGTTCAACCGGATCGAGTAGCGCGATTTCCTTGGCGTCGGCACGAATCGCTAGGGCCTTGTCGCGGTCAAAGTGCGGATTGGAGAGCGCGAAGAAAGCGTGATTCTTGAGCACGCCATCTTCGGCCACCCACCGATACGGGCGTTCCGTGCGGTATCCGACTTTCATCGTCCACTCTCCTCACAACACGTTAGGATGCCAGAAACGTGGACACTGCTTGTACGAACTCCGCCGGGTTCTCAATCTCTGAGCGATGGCCGACGTTCGCGATCTCGACTACTTTCGCCTGGGGCAGGGCTTTCTGGTAGGCGTCGATACATCCACGCGGAACCACGCGGTCTTTCGTCCCCCAGACTAACAGCGTCGGGACCTTCTTCGCATTCGCGAGTAAATAGGGGAGGCTCGGATTGTGCATGTACGGTTCCCAGCCAATGCGAGCCGATTCCGCACGGGCATCCTCGAAGGCTTCGAATTGTTCCGGCGTCATCTCGCCGCCGTAAATCTTGGAGAACTCTGGTGTGGTTTGCTCGGCGACGGTCGCGCGCAGAAACGAACGCGCGGTCATGGGGAAGATGTCCATGATCTCACCGCTGGTCGGTTTGATGCCCATGGGCGCGACGAGCGCGAGATGTTTCACCATGCGCGGGTCAGCGGCCGCCATCTCGGCGGCGGCATAGCCACCAGCGGAAAAGCCCAAGACATCAAGCGAGTCGATGTTCATCGCGCGGACCATGATGGCATAGAATCCAGCGAGATCGCGATAGGTGCGAATCCAGTCGATCCGTGAAGTTTTGCCAAATCCGGGTTGCAGCGGAATAATGAGTTCGTGGGTTTTCGCGAGTTCGTCGTTCCAGGTCATCCAGCCGGGGTACCCCATCTCGTCATGCAGCACGAGCAATGGTTTTCCCGCTCCCCCTCTCACGCAAACCAGTTGTGTTCCAGCGATATCGGCCGTCGTTTCGGTCCAATTTGCCACGGATACTCCCTCCTTCTCGTCAAAGTATGAGATTTTGTAGCCGCATACCTATCAGAAGAGGTAAGGGCTGTCTTGGGGTGGGGAGTCAACACAGCGACGCCCTGGCGGGGCGTCGCTACAAAGAAAACTGACAACTGACGACTCATTGTTAATGCACGACCGGAGTCATGGGTTCCGCTGCGTCTGGCCGCCCCTGGCTAAGCAGCTTTTCTCGGTACGCCTGCCCACGTTCATAGCCACGTCGGAAGGCTTCTTCTTGGTACACCGCGCGCTCTTGTTCATGTAGGAAAGCAATCGCCGCCTCGCACGAGAATGCTGACATGCGCGGGTCGAGCGCGGCGTCAAACCCCCGCAGGTACTCGACTTCGGTGGCGGACACCCCTTCGTGGAGCATGCCCAGCGCCGCGGCTTTATCTTCTTGCAGGCGGTGCCACCAATGGCCCCGAGCGTCTTCGACCCCTTCCACGCCCAGGTCGGCGAATACTTGTTGCGCGGTTTCGGCCTTCGCCCCGTCACCAGGAAAGACCAAGAGGACATCGCCTCCGTGTCTGACGGCATCCTCGTAGACGAGCAGGTCTTCATAAGACAACGCTGGGTCAAACGTTTTCTGCACGGCATCGCCCGCGGCGGCACCAACGCCAACTCCCGCGAGGCTCGCGAGCGCGATGGTTCCCATCGTCACGAACAGACTTCCTTCGGCCATCAGCCACATCGCCACGGCCCCGGCGAGCGTGCCACCCGCGAAACCGCTCACCGCACCAACGATATGACCAGCAGTGATGCCACAGGAGCCATGCGGATGGGGAACGGGCAACCGCCCGGCATGCAAGCCAGAGATGGACTTCGGGGTGAGTAAGAGCAAATGATCGTCCGAGAAACCAGCCGCGCGAAGCTGGGTCATGGCCGCTTCCGCGGTCGCCGATGAACGGAAAATCCCAATAAGCGTCCTCATCGTAGCCTCCAATCTGTAATCCGCGTGAGTCCAAAAGCGGAACAGGCGGTCTGTCCGGACAAACCGCCTGTTCTGGGCGCGGGCAGCGCCGTGCATCTACTATCAATGGTCAGGCATCCCGCTGACCGATGGGAAGAACGGTGCTGCTCTCCAAGACCGCTCGCGATGAGAACTCTCTCAGCCAAAGCTAGACCGGAATCGCCATCCTAAGGATGTTGCGTTATGGCAACACGTGCTTTCCCAGCACCGAGGTTGGGCGTGGTCTATGCGGCGGTGGAGTGAGCGTGGAACTCACCTGATGGAGAAGGCATCATCCATCGGAGCGGGCCACTGTGGCCCGGGGGCGTAAGGTCTTCCATAAGACACCTCGTTTGGGTTAAAGCCAGCATTTTCGAGACATGCGCGCGTTGTCTCGTCCCTTGAACACCCGCCTCTTCTTAGAGGCATGATGTCGCTCTACACCCGTCGTCCTCGCTTTGTCAAGTCAGGATTATTTTTTCACGATCACGAAAATAGTCACTAAAAGTCACACGGCATCAGTGGCAACCTGCTTGAGAGCGAAAATGGCGCACCAGCAATGCCGCGACATCTGGAGAGTTTCATAACGCATACGGTCCAGCCGTTAGAATTTCTCCTTAAACGGCCTCACTTCGAGTTCCTGGGTCCACGCACTCGAATCTTGGTACGCGAGATACCAATAGGTTTCGGCAATCGCCGAGGGCTTGAGCATGTCTTCTTCCTTAGAAGCATGAGAAAATACGGGTTACGCCTTCGCGAGCGTCCGTAAACACTGGACAATCGCTTCCGGTTCTAACCGATGCGTATAATCGGCATCGACGAACGCGAGTGCGATCGTGCCATCTTTCGCCACGACGAAGGTCCCGGGCATTGGCAACTCCCAGGACTCGTTGCCATTATAAGCTGGCAGGTCGGCACCAATGTTCTTGTAGATGGGCCGTAAAATGTCCGCCACGGGGAAGACAAGCCCAAACTGCCGAGCAACGGACTGCCCCACATCGCTCAGGACCTCGAACTGTACTTCGTCTTTTTCCGCCGTGGAGAGGGATTTGTCGGGAAGCTGTGGCGAAATTGCTATGACTGTTCCGCCGAATGATTGGAGTTCCATGAGTCGGTTCTGGTATGCCCGCAACTGCAGGTTGCAGTAGGGTCACCAGCCGCCACGATAGAACGTGAGGACCGCGGGACCTTTTTGTAACACTTCGGAAAATTGAATCTGTTCCCCGCGCACGTTCGGCAAGCTGAAGTCGGGAGCCTTGCTGCCTTCGTGCAATGCGCGCTCGGCGATGCCGGACCGTACTAAATCGGTCGTGGTTTGGGCAAAGGTATCGAGGACCGCTTTAGGAATCTTCGGCAACATCTCTTCTTGGAACACCCGGATTTGCTCCTGGAGTTCAGTACTGAGGTTTCCACTCATGTCGTTCATCTCCTTGTCGCTATACGTGAGGTCGCGGTCAGAGCTACCGCGCTCCACGCGTTGACGCAACTCCCGTGGAGATTGCATTGGCGGAGAGACGCTCTGATAAAGCGTCTCTCCGAAGAAGCTGACGACGACAAAATGATGAAGGGATGGGCCTTCTCGGACAAGAAGGGATCAGTGGTTAGCGGCGGGCGGCAGGGTCGCCGGGGCATGAGTGCTGGGCGCGGTATGCCCACCCGCCGAAGCGGCCTGTCCACTCGCATGCGAGGAGCCATAAGCGGGAGCAGAGTGCACGATGTCCTTCGGCAGCGGTGCCCAGCCTTTCGGTCCGGGATCGTGACGGCGGGTTTCCGTATCTTGCAACGTGAACGCGAGCAGAATCGCCAACCATATAAACCCAGCGGTAGCAAACAATTTGGTCAGTTTGCTCTCGTACTTGACGTGCATGAAAAACAGCAGCACCAACGTCGTCTTAATCCCAGCAATTCCCAATGCGACGATGTTATTTAAGGCGCCGAGATCTTGGAACGCGACAGCGACTGTTATCAAGGTGAGAACCATCAACGCCCCAAAGATTTTGTAGTAGAGCGATATTGGGGGATGGTGGGCGTGTTTGTGTGTGTGTTCCATAGAAATAATCCGTCTCGTCTTTTTAATGACGGCCAATCAGATACAGCAAAGGGAACAGGAAAAT
>JANMSE010000556.1:0-3549 GCA_031389045.1 Deltaproteobacteria bacterium
AATAACAAGAGCAGTATGATGTTCTGATTCTCGCTTCCGCCGTGCCCGCGTAAGGCAGTGTGCAGGCCATCCAATGGATAGTGCTCATCAAGAAGCTGAATTACACATTATTCTTTCTCTTCCTACTGCCGCTCGCTCTCGATCCGTAAGGGTCAGATATTCGACCCCTGCTTGTTCATGTGGGACCTTTGTGTGAGATCGTCATCAGACATAAGGATGTCCTGATAGGTCGCGCCCGCCGGGATCATGGGGTAGACGTTTTCCTCGGGCCGCACGATGATGTCGAGCAGATACGGTTCGTCTGGGTCAGCCAGCATCCGCTCATAAGCGGCGCGAAGGTCTTCCTTGTGTGATGTTCGCTCTGCCGTGACGCGATACCCGCGGGCAATGGCGAGAAAGTCCGGGTAAATGTCCGCCTCTCCGACGCGCTTCACCGCCGTAACTGGATCACTCAGGCTGCTTTCCGCCCGGCGTCCTTTATAAATCATATCCTGCCATTGCCGCACCATGCCCAGCCATTGGTTGTTGATCACCACCACTTTGACGCCTATGCCGTAGCGGTGGCAGGTGCTCAACTCATGGATGGTCATGTTCAGACTGCCGTCCCCATCAATGTCGATCACCATGCGCTCTGGACAGCCGACCTTCGCTCCGATGGCCGCCGGCAAGCCAAAGCCCATGGTTCCGAACCCTGAGCTACTGAGAAAGGAGCGCGGTCGGCGCACCTGGTAATGTTGCATCGCCCACATTTGGTGCTGTCCGACGCCGAGCGTGACGAGCGCATTGCCATCAGTCATCTGACTGAGAAGCGCGATGGCATACTGCGGCGTGAGTTCCCGCGTCTCGGCCACCTGAAACGGATAGCGTGCTTTCTGGTCGGTGACGTAGCGCACCCAGTCCGCGTAGTCACCCGGCTGCGCGGCCTCAACCAACTGTTGCAGCGCCTGGCGCAAGTCAGCACAGATCGGCAGCGTCACCGGTTTGTTCTTGTTGAGCTCCGCCCGGTCAACATCAATATGGATGATCGTACCGTGCTTAATAAATTCGCTCACTTTGCCGGTCACGCGATCGTCAAAGCGGACGCCCACCGCCAACACGAGGTCGGCTTCGTTGATCGCCACATTGGCGTACTTCGCGCCGTGCATCCCCAGAGCATGCAATGCCAGTGGGTGGTCCGGAGGAAACACGCCGAGCCCCATGATCGTGGTGGTGACCGGGCAGCCCAACTTCTCGGCGAGTCGCACCAGCAGGGGGGCGGTATCCGAACTGGCCACACCGCCGCCCACATACAGGATCGGACGACGAGCGGCGCGGAGGAGCTGACAGCACACCTCAAGTTGGGAAGGGGAGATCGGCCCAATGGGCGGCTCAGGGGGAGCGATCTCCGCCGGCATACGGGGCGGTGTGTAGCGGCCCCGCGGGTCGCGTGGATAATGTTGCTGGATGTCCTTCGGGATGTCGATCAGCACGGGGCCTGGTCGATTGCCAGCCGCCAGTGCGAAAGCCTGCCTCACCACCGCTGGGATGCTGGCGACACTGTCAATGAGGAAGCTCTTCTTGGTGATGGGGGTCGTGATCGCCACGATGTCCACTTCTTGAAAGGCATTCTTGCCGAGCAGGTGGGAAGGGACGTTGCCGGTAATCGCCACGATCGGGACGGAATCGCTGTTGGCATCGGCGATGCCGGTCACAAGATTGGTGGCTCCCGGACCCGAGGTCGCCAGACACACACCCACTTTCCCGGTTGCTCGCGCGAATCCCTCGGCGGCATGGGCGGCTCCTTGTTCATGTTCGACGCGAATGCAGCGGATGCCATACTCTTGGAGCACGTCGAAAATTTCCAGGTTCGCGCCACCGGGATAACCGAAGAGCACGTCCACGCCTTCGAGCGTGAGGCACCGGGCGAGAATTTGCGCCCCGCGCAAGGCATGGGCATGATCTTCCACCTGAATCTCGGACAGCGGCGCTCCAAGAATCGTGGGCACGTCGTCATAGGTGATGTCATCCCCGCTGTTCGTGTCCGTACTGACCGGTAGAGTACGCTCGGTCGCGTCCAGAGCAGTAGCGTGCGCGAGTTGGTCTGAGAGAGTCAAGTTTTTCATAGTCTAGTACTCAGTGAGACTCCTTCTTATGCCTCTCCACGCTGTCGGTCGAGAGTCTCGTTCATTGCCGTTCACGATTGAGGATTGGAGGCTGGTGGCGAAGCGACGAAAGCGCCGCTCAAGGAATTGACACAGTGAGAGATTGAGCCCTTGAATCCTCTCAACTCTCAACTCTCAACTCCCGGGCGCCGAGACTCCTCGCCTCTTTCCGCTGTTTCCCCTTTCTTGGCCCCTGGACCTTAGACGCTGGACGCGAGACTATCGAGCAATGCCTTCGCCTCTTGCAGATCCTTGGTGTCAAACCCTTCGGTGAACCAGCCGTAGACGTCGGATAACATGTTGTGTGCCTCGCCGAGCGCGGACCGTGAAACGTGGGACGTCGCGCATGGGGCGTGTGGCAAGACCTGGGACTGCCGGAGTCGGACGAGGCTGATGACGGCTCGCAACTCCAGGGATTTGGCTTGTTGCTGACGGGCGATGTCGATGGCCTTCTGGAAACACGCTTCCGGAGAGGAATGGGCGAATGGGTGAATGGGCGAGGGGGAGATTCTTTCTTCTTCGCCCGTTCTCCCCGTCGCCCGTTCACTCATTCGTAGCAAGAGCTCGCCGCGTAGCCGCCACAGCTCCGCCTCGTGGAGCCGCTCGTCTGTTCTTTCCACCACGGCGAACGCCTCTTCCAGAAGAGCAAGCCCTTCTTCAGCCTGTGCGACCTTTCCGTATGCCTCGGCCAAGAGCCCAAGAAAGTAGGGGCGGTACAGTTCCGCCCCCGTCGCGCGAAAGGCGGCGATCCCTTGTTGTATCTGCGCAATTCCCTCCTGCCCCCGTCCCTGTTCGACCGCCACCACGCCGAGGAAGATAGCCCCCTGGGTCAAAAAGAAGCGAAACCCTTGCTCGGTCGAGAGCGTGATGGCGGCCTGTGTCCGTTCTTGGACAGCCAGAGGTTCACGACGGAACTGGTGGAGTCGGGCCGTATGGCCGAGAGCATACGCCAAACTGAAGGGATGCGATAACGCCTGGGCTAAGGTGATTGCGGCTTGGTTTTGCTGCACTGCCTGCTCCGGATAGCCCAAGGCCCACAGCGCCCAGGCTCCCACGGTCCGGCAACTCATCCCCGGGTCGTACCCATACAGAAACGCGAGGGGGCGGTGTGCGGTGGGATCGTATAGAGCGATGCTCTGCGCAAAGTGTGCTTGAGCGACAGCCATCTTCCCGACGGCAAGGGAAGAGGCTCCGAGCGCCCAGTGCGCTTGCACAGGGAACGCCGTGTCTGGCTGACTTTCCGCGAGGTCGAGGAGTTGCTTTGCCAATGTCAGCGCTGTCCTGTGCTCTGCTCTCACAATGTGAAATGCCCACAGTCCGAAGAGCGCCCGGAAAAGGAGCGGTGCTTCCCCCCCCTGCTGACATAGCTCCCGCGCCCGGGTGTAGGCGTTTGCTACGGCTGGCGCGG
>JANMSE010000595.1:0-2678 GCA_031389045.1 Deltaproteobacteria bacterium
CGGCTGGATGGTTGTACTGGATCAGCATGTCGTAGTGACGGTCGGGGTCGTCACGCTGATGGATCAGTTGCCCCAGGATCTCATCCGTCCAGTCACGAGACCCACTGTAGTGGGTAAGGCCCAAGGCCGTCCCTGTCGCGCACGTGCTGCTATCCCCATCGCCGGGTTCCCAGACATCCGGACCATAACTCCAGCCCGTCGTATCACTAAAAAAATAATTGATGTGCCCTGGCGTGTTGTGATTGGCGTTGGTGTCTTGATGATCAGAGGGATGTGGATTTGTGGGACTCGCCTTCCAGCACCGCGCGTCCGGTGCCCATTCGTAGCCGGGAAACGTGACGAACGTGATGTTGCCATGGCTCTGACCGTTCCAAGCGTTCGCCGCTTTCTTCATCGCGGTTGCGATTTGATCGCCTGTGTATGGGATAGGAAGGCCGTTGAACGTCGTCCGTAACGGAAGATAGGTATCACAGGAAGTAATACCCGCTTCGGCGGCTTCGGCATGCTCTGATTGCAAGCTGAAGTCCAGGCCGTAATCGCGGAGCATCGATTCGTACTGCGCCGTCAACTTGGTGCCTTTGGCATCCTGCGAGAGGCAACTGTGCCAGTGGGCATCACCGAAATACATTTTTTTTCCGCGGAATTCCTGGGCCGCGAAACTCGGTGTGGCGAATACCACTCCGATAAGGACAAGCGCTGTCGCGATGCCCACGCCTGTCTGACCTATGACCGCACGTACACGGCCATCTTGTGCAGTTCCATTCCAGGGCTTCATATATAGTTTCTCCTTAGATGCAGATGCTGCGAGTTACATATTTTTTCGACAATGGAGGTCGGGGCCACGAGTGCCCCGGCCTCCGGGACATTCCCTCCAAGCCAACCGGACATTGACCATTGTTCGGGTTGCTCTTAGTCGTCGTCGCTGTCAGCGGCCTTGTAGAAGAAATAGTCGGCCGTGTAGGGCACCAAGGCCCGCTTGCCAATGTCTGAGACCGTGGCACACCCGGTCGCAGGCGCGACGCCACCAGTGGTGTTGAGCCGCTGGATGAAGGTGGTCGTCGTCAGCTTGTGGCCACCGGTTGGTCCGTCTTGGTCCCCAACGACCTCAAGCAGGAGCCAGGGAATGGCACCCGGTACGGAGACGGGGGTGGAGAGGGGAGCCACCCTGGCCCAGATGGCACTCGTGTCCTTGGAGTGCTGCCACGTCGCGCGGAGCGTGCCACTCTCATCCGGGTTGGCGCTCAGGGAGTGAGTGATGGTTTGCTTATCCTCATCGTCGAACAAGGTGGCCTGCGGCCCAAAGAAGGTCCAGGCGTAGCCAGCGCCTGAGGACAGGCACATATAGTTCTGAGTGCCGACCGCGAACCCCTTGAGGAACGCCGTGTTCCCCACCGGCACCTGAATGGTGGTGGGCACGGGGGGCGGGGTGACATCCTCATCATGGTCGGCGTGGGCTGATCGTGGTGGCGAGCCCATGAGAGCCAGCGCAAGAGCGGTGGCGGCAGCGGTGAGCTGGATGCGACGTGTGGGCGTATTCTTCGAGGTCTGGTAGCTGTTCATGTCATTCTCCTTTTGCGCCTGAGGCGCGGGTTGTGGGGTTGTCATCCATGGAGGACGGGGGTCAACGACCCACCGTCCTCCCTAAGAATCACCGACGATTCAGTAGAGACCACTCAATCGTCGTCCTCGTCGTCGGTGTTGATGGGCACGCGTTGCATGAGCGCGCCTACCCAAAGGTTCCCCCGATTGGGCGGAAAATTGGTGTGGCACTGCACGCAGGCCGAGTGGAAGCTGTTGTTGAGGGCGACCGAGCGGCGCAAGTACCATCGGCCATTGACGCGCTCGACCTCCCGATGCCCCTGACCCTGGAGCGCCAACTCGAGCGCTCTCTCCTCGAAATCATCCCTGGGGAGGTTGTTGTCTCCTCCCAAGAGCGGATCGGAGGTGCCGACAAGCCGCATATCCTTGTTCTTGTCGTTGAAGATGAGGGAGATGGCGAGCTTGCCATGCTCCACGTTGGTCGGGGTGGTGTCGTTGAACTCCTTGAAGAGCGCGGCGAGCAACTCCTTGAGCATGAGGTCGTACACCACCTCGGCGAACGCCTCTTGCTCAACTGACGGTGGCTTGTTCTCCGCAGCAACGGCCCAAGTGTTCCCGGTGAAGGCGCGGGCGAAGAGCATGGCGGCGATAAACCAACGAACTTTTTTCATAAGGCACACTCCTTTCGATGAAGCTGTGAGCTGTTAATGGTGAAGTCTCCGATTCCCCGTTTCCCCGATTCTCCGATTCTTTCCCGTGTCTCGCCTCCTTTCGCTGTCGCAGTGCACTGTTCTGCTCAGAAAGGCGTGACAAAGGACGGAACAATTGTTCACCGCCAGGTGTGAGAAAAGAAGAAACGGGAAAGAGAGGACGGAACAATTGTTCAGTGCGAGAGACGAAGGGATAAATCGGAGGAGCGGAGAAACGGAGAAGGTGGGGAGCAGCGAGGAACAAGGAAGAACAAAGACGCCTCAGCGGGGCCAATAGCATTAAGTTAAGCCGAAGCCTCACTGCTTGCTGCGAACCGGGGGTTGAAACCCCCGGCTACCCTCAAATGCCGCTCTGCGGCATATCTGGCCTCGCGGAGCGAGGCGATGAGGGTAGCCGGGGAGTTCAGTCCCCGGCAGGCGGTGGCGCGG
>JANMSE010000610.1:0-16757 GCA_031389045.1 Deltaproteobacteria bacterium
CGGGCAGCGTCGTCCAACCACGGGATGCAGCGGACCAACGGCCGCCGCTGCCCGTGCGCTCGCTCCGTTACGTCTTGCGGTTCGGGAAGAGCCGGAGTAGGCTGCCTTCGCTGCCGTTGGCCGCTGATCCTAAGACGTTAGCCATTCATGAAGCGTTGCTGCGCCACCCAGGATGAAATAAGGGCGATCTAGCGAATTCAGGTACTTAACGCGCTATTACAGCGCAACGTCCCAGGATGCCCGTCCTGCTTGACATACGTATCCGACCGGATACGCTTGGTTGATGTTCATCGTTCGCCAGACAGAAGAGTTCCAGACCTGGCTTGACGGGCTTCGGGACAAACAGGTGCAGGTCCGAATTGCTGCACGTCTTCGCCTCGCTGAAGCTGGCAATCTGGGAGACTGGGCTCCTGTAGGAGGCGACGTATCCGAGATGCGCGTTGACGTAGGACCTGGGTACCGTCTGTACTTTACTCGCCGCCGGAGCGTAGTGATTGTCATACTTTGCGGCGGCGACAAATCCACGCAGAGACGAGACATTAAGCGCGCCAAGCGTATCTCTAACGAGATCGGAGACGACCTATGAAGAAAGCCAAGACTCCCTGTAAGCTTCTCCCGTTTGACGCCGCGCGCTACCTCACTGACGAGGCAGCCATCGCCGAGTACATGACGGCCGTGCTTGAGGCGAATGAGCCAGACCTCTTGCTCCTGGCGCTCGGTGATATTGCGCGGGCACGGGGGATGGCTCAAATCGCCAAAGAAACGGGCCTTGGGAGGGAGAGCTTGTACAAAGCGCTTGCCCCTGGTGCCAAACCTCGCTTCGACACTGTCCTCAAAGTCGCGCGGGCGCTGGGAGTGAAGCTCATGGCCAAGGTAGCGTAAGGAGCAGGAGACGCTAACAATCGGCTGGAGGTGACCGCTGCCCGCTTGCGGTTCTGCTCAAAGTGAATAGACACGGCTGGGCAGCGGCCCCTCAGCCGAGGCGTTAGGCGGCTCCACACACCATGACACTCGACGAGATTAAATCAGCAGTGCAGAAGGCGGGCTTGCCCATCAAGAGCGATTCCCGACTTCCAAACGACACAGGGACACAGTTGCGACTACAGAACGGAGCCATCATCAATTGCTTCGACAAGGGCACCTACAACATTCAAGGCACGAACAAAGAGTCAGTCGAGCGCGCTCTAGCAGCGGGTTCGTCTGCACCCGTTGCCACTGGCGGCGGAGCACTCCCTAGCTCCAAGGTTTTCGTGGTGTATGGGCATGACGTGGACGCTCGCCACCAGCTCGAGGCCACGCTGCGCCGCTGGGGGCTTGACCCCGTCATTCTCGACCAGTTGCCGTCCGAGGGAGCGACACTGATTGAGAAATTGGAGAGCTACTACCCGAACGTCGGCTTTGCCGTTGTATTGGCCACGCCCGACGATGTGGCTTACCCAAAGGGCAAGGATGACCAGAAGGCATTTCGGGCACGCCAGAACGTGGTGCTGGAGTTGGGGATGTTGCTTGCACATCTGGGCCGCAAGCGCGTGGCGATTCTCTTGCGAGACCAGGAGAGCATGGAGAGACCGTCCGACATCCAGGGCTTGATTTACATTCCTTTCAAGTCGGACATCACAAAGGAGGCCGGACTTCTTCTTGCCAAGGAGATGGCCGCACAAGGATACAGGATTGATGTTGCCAAGATTTGAGCCGCCTAACCATGCGCTGCACCTCATCGCCGCCCGGTGGCGGCTCTGCTTGAACCGAAAGGCTACGTGTGGGCGGCTCGCGGTGAGCGGGAGTTTGGGCCGCCGAGGCCAAGGAGACCAGGAAGCGCACGGTGACACGGGACCCGAACCAAGAGACGAGGCACCAATGATGACCGGTAGTGCCAGTGCCGCGCTACGCCGATAACCGAAATTCCTCAAAATCCTCCTGATGTCGCAGGGCGTGGGCCAGGGCGATTTGGTGGGGCGTGGCCCGCGTAATCTGGGGAATGCCAATGAGCAGGCGTTGTTTTTTACGCGGGTACTCCCGACTCGTTTTTGCGGAGCGCCGCCGGTAGTCATCCCGCCGGGCCAGGCGCAGCTGGACCCACAGCGTGTCCGCCGGGGTCGCGGGCCGCACGCGATACTCCCGCAGCGTGCGATGGAAGGCCCGGAGGGCGACGGCGGCAAGCGATTCGGGAATTGATCGCTTTGGGCATCCTGGAACGATACCTTTCCCCCAAACTCCAACTCTAACGAAGTAGTATTAGAAACGAGGATGAAAATGAACATTGCATGGCAAGACCATATAGAAAGCACCCCGACTATTCTTCGAGGCAAGCCGCGTATCAAAGGGACCAGGATTCCCGTGAGCCTGATTCTCGGTTATCTCGCGGCCGGCAGCAGCCCCGAACAAATCATGGCTGAATTTCCCGACCTCACCCATGAGCAAATCGCTGCCTGCCTGGATTATGCTCGTGAGCTGGCAGAATTCGAAGTGGCTGTCTGATGAGCTTGCGATTCTTCGCAGACCACTGCGTTCCAAACTCGGTCACCCAGGCACTCCGAGACGCAGGGCATGAAGTGTTTATCCTGAAGGAGCACATTCCTCGGGATTCCGATGATCCGGTTGTTATCGCAAGGGCTCAAGAGTTGGATGCTATTCTGGTATCTTTGAACGGCGATTTTTCAGACATCGTGACGTATCCGCCGTCCAACTACAGAGGAATTATCGCGCTGCAAGTCAGAAATCATCCAGAGGTGATGCCGGCCCTAATACGACGCCTCATGAATTATCTGGCGGCTCACCCAGAAATGCAAAACTACGCAGGTCAGTTGTTCTTGGTAGAAGCCCATAGAATTAGAATTCGGCAGTAGGAGTCGCCCAGGGCGTACGAGTTATAGCGATAGCCTAACCAGCCGACGAAGCTGACACCAGCCCGCTACGCGGTCTGGCGCAGCTTATCGCGGGCGTTAGGTGTCTCTAAACAAAGCAGCAAAATTGCGCCAAGACAAAAAAGGGGAACTTCGTGGCAAACGGGATCTACGACATCATCACGGTCGGTGGGGGGTTGGGCGGCGCAGCCTTGGCCAAAGTGATGGCTGACCATGGCGTGCAAGTGCTGGTGCTGGAGCGTGAAAGACACTTCAAAGACCGCGTGCGGGGCGAGTGGATGGCTCCCTGGGGAGTCGCGGAAGCACGGCAACTTGGAAGCTATGAACTGCTCCGCGATGCGTGCGGGCATGAATTGCCAGGGTGGCATACCTATCTCGGGCCAATCCCTCTTGACCAACGCAACCTTGTCGTGACCACTCCCCACCATCTCCCAGCCCTCGTCTTTTACCATCCGGCAATGCAAGAGGTCTTGTTGCAAGCGGCAGCGGACGCGGGGGTAGAGGAACACGACCGCTACTACGGCGTGATCCACACGGTTGACAACTGGTTCACAGAGTTGCTCATGGAAACGGGACCAGAGGCCGAGGCCCGCCGCGCGCGAGCTTTGCCGCGGATCGCGCAAGATGGCACGCGCAGGCCAGATCACCAATTCAGCGGACCGGACCTGCCACTGAACGAGACGGTCAGACGGCGATTCTTCGGAGAAGAGTAGACGAAGAGTAGACACTGTAGTCACCTAACGAGGCCGTCCACGTGACCGCCGCCCGCTTGCGATTCTGCTCGAACCGAATGGCCTCGTCCGGGCGGCGGCGCGTGACGGCGGACGTTGGGCCGCAGAAGCCAAGGAGACCAGGAAGCGCACGGTGACACGGGACCCGAACCAAGAGGCGAGGCACCAATGATGACCGGTAGTGCCAGTGCCGCGCAGGACCAGACCGAGGAAAGCGGACGGGAATCAGGGCCGCTGCGATGTCAGACAGCTCCTCTATCCTAAAGGAAGTCTCGCCCTCCTGCTATCCAAAAATGGCCAAAGTCGAGTTGGAGGTACATAAGATTTATCGCGTGTTACCGGATGAGGAAGCGGTCGAGGACGGAGACTTACGGATTATTGATGAGAGTGGAGAAGATTATCTCTACCCAGCGGAATACTTCGTCCTCGTTGAAGTACCGCGTCAGACCGGACGAGTATTAGCGAAGTCTTTCATTCGTAGTGAGCAGCACGCCGCCTACCCGCCGCCCCACCGCATCGCGGCCACGGTGGGGTCCTGCTCAACCTGAAAGGCCGCAGTGTGGCCGCTCGCGGTGCGCTGGAGCGTTAGGTGCTCCAGACGGTCATCCCCATCGCGTTGATGACGCTATCTGGCTCACTTTCGTCGTACCAAGACAGCGTGCTACGGTCAGATGTTGTATGTTCGTGCGGGTGAGAAAAAGAGGTGATCGCTTGTGCGCCAGCCTGGGCCAGGACAAAGCAAACATGGACTTGCATCCACCTTCGGTAGCTTGCATGGAATGTCACGTATGGAAGCGGATGAATTCTTGCGTGTGCTGGGCGCAGAGGTGCGCATGACCGCAGGAGGATATACTCGCTATAAATTTCCAGATAGTTCTGAAGTGTGGATTCGTCCCAATGGCGAGGTGGTGCGGCTTCTGCAGCGCGAGTATGATCGTCAAGGACAACGGACCAATAAAGGGACGCGTCTCGATGAAAACGGGGCATTAACCTCTACCCACACGACGGGTGAGAAAATAGAGAATTGACCATGTCTTATCAAGCACTAGGACTTGGCGAAGCAGCGTCTGTGGTCACAGCAGTGACGGTGAACACAGACGAACAGTCCATTCTGCTCTCTTGTCTGTACAATCCTCAGGAAGCGCCCATGCCCTACACATTAGGGTTCAGACAGTGTGAGAATATCGCGTGGGACACTTTCGGGGATGTCCCAGATTTGCAGCACTTAGAGGCTGAGCTTGTGGGCCTCTCACTCCGAACGACCGAGGTGCAAAAGCTGGCGGTCATTACGACAGACATGTTTGAACTCTCCTTCTGCTATGGCAGCTTTACCTTACAAACGTCTTCCACAAGCTCATCTCAGAGGTTGTGAAAAAACTCATTCTGATGAGTCCAGAGGGGTGACAGCAGACGGGCATTGTCCGACAACAGTGGGATGAACCCAAGCGAACCCCATTCTGGTGACTCTGCAGCGCTCCCGGCCGACCTGGTGCCCGCGGCGGCGCCGCCCCGGCTGCGCTGTGCCGAGCGCGACCACCTGATCCCCGCCCTGCGCCTGGAAGAGCTGTTGACCGCCGACCACCAGGCCCGCGTCGTCTGGCAGTTCGTGCAGGGCGTGGCCCTGACGCCCCTGTATGCGGGCATTCGCGCCGTCGAGGGCGGCCCCGGCCGTCCGGCCATCGACCCGCGCATCCTCGTGGCCCTGTGGCTCTACGCGACCCTGGAGGGCGTAGGCAGTGCCCGCGCCCTCGACTACCTGTGTACCGCGCATCACGCCTTCCGGTGGCTCTGCGGCGGGGTGAGCGTCAACTCCCACACCCTGGCCGACTTTCGCGTGGCGCACCTCGACGTGGTGGACGCGCTGCTCACCCACAGCGTGGCCCCCTTGCGCGAGCAGGAGTTGGTCGATCTCAATCGCGTGGCCCAGGACGGCCTGCGCGTGCGGGCCAGCGCGGGCGCCGCGTCCTGCCGCCGCCGTCCCACCCTAGAGCACTGCCTGCAGGAGGCCCAGGAGCAGGTGCCGCGGCTGCGCACTGAACTCACGGACGACCCCGGTCAAGGCAAACGCCGCCAAGCCCAGGCCCAGCAGCGCGCGGCCCGCGAGCGCGAGGAGCGCATCCGCCAAGCCCTGACGCGCCTACCCGAGTTGGCGGCTAAGAAGAAGGCCACCGAGCAGGACCACGCGCGCAGTTCGACGACCGACCCGGAGGCCACGGTGGGGCGGCTCCCGGCGGGCGGAGGCGTAGGCATCCTACTGTCAAGACGAGATTCTCCATTCCCGGCTCAAACTTCCCGGTTGCTTCTTTTCCCGCCCACCGGAATAATGCCCCCATGATTGCTATTATCGATTACGGCATGGGTAACCTGCGCAGCGTGCAGAAAGGCTTTGAGAAAATGGGCTACGCAGCCGAAGTGACCCGTGATGCCAAACGAATTGAGGCTGCGCCCGGTGTCGTCCTTCCTGGGGTTGGGGCCTTCGCCGCTTGTATGAACGGCTTAGCTGAATGTGGTCTGACCGATACCGTGTATCGGGTGGTCGCGAAGGGTACGCCATTGCTCGGTATTTGTGTCGGCATGCAGATTCTGTTTAGCGAAAGCGTTGAGTTTGGCCGCGTGCGCGGGCTCGATATTCTCAAGGGACAAGTCGTGCGGTTTGATCCTACCCAACTCGCTGGGGGGAAAATTCCTCACATGGGCTGGAACCAACTCCATCTCAAGCGGAGACTCCCGCACCTCGATGGAATTGCCGAAAGCTCCGCTGTCTATTTCGTCCATTCCTATTATCCGGTGCCGGACGACCCAGCCATCATCGCCACCACCACGGACTACGGCCAGATGGAGTTCACTTCCAGCGTCCAGTGGCGCAACATTTTCGCGACCCAGTTCCACCCAGAAAAAAGCCAGTCCATCGGACTCCGCATCCTCTCGAACTTTGGACGCTTGGTCCAAGGCGAAGGTCCGGCCACCCAGCCCCTAACCCCTAACCCCTAACCCCAGGCCCCCCTATGCTCGTTATTCCCGCTATCGACCTCAAAGACGGTCACTGCGTGCGCCTCTACCAAGGCGACATGAACCAAGCCACCATTTATTCCGATGACCCGGTTGCCACAGCCTTACGCTGGCAAAGCGAAGGGGCCGAGCGATTGCACGTTGTTGACCTTGATGGCGCCGTCTCTGGTTCTGGGGTGAATACCGCTGTCATTGGCCGCATCTGTCGAGCGCTGACCATCCCGGTTCAGGTGGGTGGTGGCATTCGGAACCTTGAAGCAATTGAGCGACTGTCATTTCTCGGAGTCAGCCGCATGATTCTTGGAACCGTGGCGTATCGCGACCCAGATGTCGTGGCGGCGGCGTGTCAACGCTTTCCCGGTCAAATCACGGTGGGCATTGATGCGCGTGGTGGAAAAGTCGCCGTCCAAGGGTGGACAGAAACGACCACACTCGAAGCCGTGGATTTGGCGCAACGCTGTGCCGCGATGGGCGTGAGTGAGATTGTCTACACCGACATTGCTCGTGACGGCACGGAACAAGGGGTCAACTTGGAAGCCACGCTTGCTCTGGCCCAAGCCGTTGCTCTTCCGGTCATTGCTTCCGGTGGCGTGGCCACATTGCGCGACATCCAACGCCTGACGCCATTGGAGTCATACGGCATTAGCGGAGTGATCGTCGGGCGCGCGTTATATACCGCGGCGGTCAATCTCGCGGAAGCCATTTTGGTCGGGAAACATCTGCCGCACTAAACGGCGGAGAGCCCGCGCGCTTCACTCGCTCTGTGGCTTATGGCTTCTAGCTTATAGCTCATGGCTCGTTCGCTGTGCTCACTCTATGGCAAGAAAGCTCCTGCCAGACGCCATAAAGCGACCGCAGGAGCGGTTCTTGACTCGCTCTCCGAAACCCTCGACACTCCCGGCATGTTGAGCAAACGCATTATTCCATGTCTTGATGTGAAAGATGGGCGGGTGGTCAAAGGGGTGAATTTCGTGGACCTGCGGGACGCCGGCGACCCGGTCGAAATCGCGCAGCGTTATGATGAAGAAGGGGCGGACGAGCTGACCTTTCTGGACATCACGGCCTCACACGAACAGCGCAAAATTATTCTTGATGTTGTCCGCAGAACGGCGGAGACGGTGTTCATGCCGCTTACGGTTGGTGGCGGAGTGCGCGAGGTGCAGGACATTCGCGACTTACTCAATGCGGGCACGGATAAAGTGTCGATCAACACCGCCGCTGTATCCCGTCCCGAGTTCGTCAAGGAAGCCGCCGAGCGATTCGGTTCGCAGTGCATCGTGGTCGCGATTGATGCGAAACGGAAAATCAGTAGTCAGTATTCAGTAGTCAGTAGTCAGCATGGGAAAGAAGAGGGGCAATGGGAAGTATTCGTTCATGGCGGACGTATCCCGACGGGTCTGGATGCCATTGAGTGGGCGCGGCGGATGGAGTCGTATGGCGCGGGTGAAATCTTGCTGACCAGCATGGACCGTGACGGTACGAAAGCGGGATACGATATTCCACTCACGCGGGCGACTGCCGAAGCCGTCACCATTCCCGTCATTGCCTCTGGTGGGGTCGGCACGCTCGACCATATCCACGAAGGACTGACTGCCGGGGGTGCGGACGCGGCACTCGCGGCGTCGATTTTTCACTACCGTGAATACACCATTCGTGAGTGTAAAGAATTCTTGGCTGAACGTGGGGTGCGCGTTAGGAGCTAGGAACTGGAGTCTAGGCTTTAGGCTTTAGAGAATTCTTCCTTCCGTTATTTTTGACTTTTGCCCTTTGACTTTTGCCTTTTGACTTTTCTTCCCACCGTTCCTTCCCCAAACCTGGCACTTCTCCCGAAAGTGCGGTAAGAGGCGAGCTACAATCACTGTCCTAAAGGAGGAACCTATGGCCAAAATCATGATCGAGTCCGCGATTAACGGAAATGCGATGCGCAAGCTGAATCCGCATATTCCGTACACACCAAAAGAGATCGCCGATGACGCGGTCGCCACCTGCAAGGCTGGCGCGGCGCTCATTCATTTTCACGTGCGCAATCCAGAGAATGGGGAATGGGTTCAGGATGTGCCGTATTATGCCGAAGTGTACCGCCGGACACGCGAGCATTGTAAACCGCTGCTGTGGCCCACATTTCCGTTCGGTGACGATCCGGCCCCACGGTTCCAACATTTTATCGAGCTGTCGAAGGACCCGGCCACCAAGCCGGACTTGGGAGCGGGCGACATGGGATCGGTCAACCTGGTCGCCTACGACCCGACCTCGAAAACCGTGCATGGCAGTGGCTTCATCTACAAGAATTCGTATGACACCATCCGTTACTTTCTCGAACATTCGCGCGAACTCGGCTTGCGCCCGACGCTACAAATTTTCGATCCGAGTTTCCTCCGTGCCGCGTTAATCTTCTTGGAACAAGGGCTGCTGACCGAGCCGTTGTTACTCAAGTTCTATCTGGGCGGGCCGGAGCTGCCGTTCGGGTTGCCGCCGTCACTCAAGAGTCTGGAAGCGTATCTCGACATGATCAAAGACGTGCGGTGCAACTGGTTTGGTGCAACGCTGGGTGGAGACAATCTTCCGCTCGTGCCAACAATTGTGAGCCTTGGTGGACATGTTCGTATCGGGTTGGAAGATTACCAATATGCACGCGAAGGACAGTTGACCAATCCGCAGATCGTCCAACGCGCGGTCAGCATGATTACCGGCATGGGACACGAAGTTGCTACGGTGGAGGAGGCGCGACGGATGATTGGCGCGTAAAGGGGCAGTCTGAGAAAAGAAGTCAAAAGTCAAATTGCAAAAGTCAAAAGTCAAAAGTCAAAAGGGCGGATCACATACGAGGGGGCAGCGATGGCGGAACGGCGAGAGCTTGATGAGCGTTTGCTGGACTACGGAGCGCGCATTATCAAGCTGGTTGGCGGACTTCCTTCGAATCTTGTGGGAAGACGGATCGGCGACCAGCTCCTCCGTAGTGGAACAGCAGTCGGGGCCAACTATGAAGAGGCGCGCGGGGCGGAGTCCAAAAACGACTTCGTGCATAAACTGCAAATCGCCCTCAAGGAACTGCGCGAATCTCATTACTGGCTCCGTCTCCTGGTCAAAGCCGACATCTTTCCCCTTGCTCGGCTCCAGGAATTGATCGACGAATCCGCCCAGCTCCGAGCGATTTTATCAAAGGCCGTCGCCACCACGAAAGGAACGGCAAAAACCGAGGAGAAGAAGTAAAAAGAGCCCGCTGACAATCCTTCACTCCGCTCTTCTTGTCCTTTTTTCACTTTTGACTTTTGCCTTTTGACCTTTGACTTTTGACTTCTCCCTATGCCACCCCTTCTCATCCCTCAAATCCCCACTCACTCCGCTCTTCTTGTCCTTTTTTCACTTTTGACTTTTGCCTTTTGACCTTTGACTTTTGACTTTTCCCCATGGACCGTCCCCTTCTCATCTCCCAGCTCCACGAAACCCCAACAATGGCGGTCCTCGTCGCGACCGGTGGCGGGGCACAAGCAGTAGCGGACCTCCTGGCGGTGCCGGGCGCGTCGCGGACGCTGCTTGAAGCACTGGTGCCCTATAGTGACAAGTCACTGGCTGAGTTCTTGGGATCAGCACCAGCGCAAGCCGTGTCCACAGAGACAGCAGCGGCATTAGCTCAAGCCGCGTACCGACGAGCCGTGACCCTCCGCGAGCACGATGCCGTACCAGTGATCGGACTCGCGTGCACCGCCACGCTCGTCACCGACCGGCCCAAGAAAGGTGACCATCGTGCGCATATCGGCCTCTGCACGCATGAACGGACCCGCGTCTACTCGGTAACGTTGCACAAAGGCGCGCGTGATCGACAAGCGGAAGAACGGCTGGTGAGTGACCTTCTGCTGCGCGTCTGCGCTGAAGGCTGTGGATTGAGTCTGACGGAACCGCTGTCGCTGTTGCCAGGCGAACATGTGACCGTTCACCCGTGAGCTTGGACAAAGATGCACCTCTTGCTCGCGTACCATAAAGCCCATAGAAAAGAACCACTATGAAAATTGGACTCGTCTCTGACATCCATGCCGACGCGCGCGCGTTGCGGCGCGCGCTGGAACATCTGCCTTCCGTTGACGCCTATCTGTGTCCTGGTGACGCGGTCAGTGAGTATCGCTTCTGCGCCGAGACCGTCGAAGTGCTGCAACAGGCCAACGTCCTGTGCATCCAGGGCAATCACGAACAAGTGCTGTTCAATGGCCGCAACCCAGCCTATCTCAAAAAATGTCGAGAAACCTTTACCCCCGAATCGTTGGACTTTCTGGCCACCGCCCCTCTCACGCGTGAACTGGAGTTTGCTGGCGTCAAAGTGCTGCAAATCCACGCCAGCCCGTGGGAGCCGTATGATGAGTACATCTATCCTGGCAGCCCCCGGCTCGCGCGGTTCTCAACTCTCCCCTACGACATGGTGTGTTTCGGCCACACGCATATTCCGCTCATCCACCAAGCTGGGACTGTGACCATCATCAATCCTGGCTCTTGTTCACAACCCCGAGATCAAGACCGACGCGGCTCCTGCGCCATGTTCGACACCGAAACGCGGGAAACGACGATTCACCGCTTCTCACTCGAATAGCGGTAAAGGAAGTCCGCGATGAAGGTACCACCTCTCATGCTGACTACTGACTACTGGCTACTGACTACTTTCCAAGGAGGTCCGCGATGAAAACGAAAGATTCCACTCCTCGTCACACAGCAGTACCAGAGGAGGCTTCTGCTCCCACCCGTCGTCAGTTCCTTCGTTCCGCCGCCCTCGGCATTGCCGGTGGCACGGCGGCACTGGCCGCTGGCTGTGAGTACAAAACCCAATTGTTCCTCCTCAACGGGGCGCCGACCCAGTCCAAAGAGCAAAGCCCAGAGTGGCACGACGCGCACATCCGCAACTATCGCGCCCTGGGCCGGACCGGCATGCAAATATCGGATGTCTCCTTCGGCACGTCGGGGCTGGATAACGTCGCCGCCGTCAAACGCGCGCTGGAACGGGGCGTCAACTATTTTGATACCTCCCCCGATTACTCGAACGCCAGCTCCGAACGCACGCTTGGGGAAGGGATCAAAGGACATCCTCGCGACAAACTGTGCATCGTCTCGAAATTCTGTACTCCCGATGGCCATCTCAGCAATGACACACCCGCGAAAGATGTGATCGCCGCCGTCGAAGCCAGCCTCAAGCGCTTGCAGATCGACTATCTCGACCTCGCCCACATTCACGCCTGTAATTCGATTGACCGGCTGATGAACCCCAATATCCACGAAGCGTTTGATCGCCTCAAAGAGCAAGGCAAGCTCCGCTTTCTCGGCGTCTCGTCGCATACGCCGCAACTGGAAAAGGTCATGCGCCATGCCGTCGATTCCGGGCGGTTCGATGTCCTCATGGTCGCCTACAACTTTAAGAACTGGCCAGAACTCACCACCATCTTCCATGACGCCAAGGAGAAAGGCGTTGGCGTGGTCGCCATGAAAACGCTCAAAGGCGCGCAACACTCCGCCTTGTCTGACTTCACGCCCACCGAACGGGAGTCGTTCCCGCAAGCAGCGTTCAAATGGGTGCTGTCCAATCCGGACGTCAGCGGCTTAGTGGTCTCGATTAACTCGCTCCCGCAGATTGACGAGTATCTCCACGCTTCGGGTCAGCCCCTCCAAAAAACGGATGTCCAACTCTTAGAAAAGTATGATCGCCTAGTGGCGAAGAGTTATTGCCCGCCCACGTGTGACGCCTGTTTGTCGTCGTGTCCATCGACCGTGCCCGTGAACGACATCTTTCGCTATGCGATGTACTACGAAAACTACGGACATCAACGGGTCGGCCTCGAAGCCTACGCGCGCATTCCAAGCGCTCGCAACGCCTCGCAATGCGTGGACTGCGCCGCGCCATGCCAACAAGCCTGCCCGTTCGAGATTCCGATCAAGGAGAAATTAGAACGGTTCCACGGACTACTGCGGGCTCCGCAGACGGGAATCAGCATAGAGATTTAGGGCGGGATTGGAGACCGAGGACCGGAGACCGGAGACTGAAGCCAGACGGCTCCATTCATTCTTAATTCTTCACTCTTCATTCTTAATTCTTAACTGGTGACGCCCCCATGAAAAAACTCAGTCACGTTGATGCGCAAGGCCACGCGCGCATGGTCGATGTCGCGGCCAAGCCCGTCACCCAGCGTGAAGCACTTGCCGTTGGAACTATTCGTATGACACCAGCCGTGCTCCAGATGATCGTCGCTGGTCAGATGCCCAAAGGCGATGTCTTGGCCGTGGCTCGCGTCGCGGGGATCATGGCCGCTAAGAAAACCCCGGAGCTGATTCCGCTCTGTCACCCATTGCCTATTATGTCGGTCACTATTGAGTTCACACCCAACGAAAGCCAGAGCACGATCACCATCGCCGCGACCGTGAAGGTCGAAGGCAAGACTGGCGTGGAAATGGAGGCACTCACCGCCGTCTCGGTCGCCGCGTTGACGATCTACGACATGTGTAAAGCCGTTGATAAAGGCATGGTCATCGCCGAGGTCTGCCTGATGAAGAAGACCGGTGGCAAGAGTGGCACATACGTGCGAGCCGCGCGATGATCGTGCGACTCAAACCCGGACGCGAAGGGCCGGTGCGGGCGGGACATCCGTGGGTGTTTTCTGGAGCGATTGCCCGCATTGAGGGCGAGGAAACGCCAGGGGCGCTGGCCCAAGTCATCAGCGCCGATGGCATGCGTATCGGCACCGGCTATCTCAATGCGCGCTGTTCCATCACGGTGCGTCTCCTGACCTGGCGGGATGAGGCCATTGATGTCCACTTCATTCGTCGGCGTATCGAAGCCGCCTTGGCGTTGCGCCGGGCGATCCTCCCTCCGCAGACAACTGGCTATCGCCTCATCAATGGCGAAGGCGACTTCTTGCCGGGCCTCGTCGTCGATGTGTATGACGATTTCCTCGTTTGCCAATTTCTCACCGCGGGTGCGGACCGCCTGAAACCGCTTATTGTTGAGGTGCTAGTCTCCTTGCTCGCTCCACAGGGAATTTACGAGAAAAGCGAGGGCAGTGTCCGGCACGAAGAAGGGCTGTTCAACGCGGCTGGTGCCCTGTGGGGCCAAGAACCTCCGACGCTCATCACGATAACGGAAAATGGCTGTCGATTTTTCATTCAGGTGCAAAGCGGGCAAAAGACCGGCTTTTTCCTCGACCAGCGTGACAATCGCGCCCTGGTCGGCGGTCTGGCCCGTGGCAAACGGCTGCTCAATGGCTTCTCCTATAGTGGTGGGTTTGGCATAGTCGCCGCGAAACAGGGGGCGCAACGGGTGATCTCGGTTGACAGTTCGCCCGCCGCGCTGCATCTGGCGCGGCAAAATTGGCAAGGCAATGAGCTACCAGAGACCCTGGGCGAACACATCCAAGCCGACATGTTCACCTATTTACGCGAGACCAGCGACAATTTTGACGTGATCGTGCTTGACCCGCCTCCGTTTATTCGTCGCCGACAGGATGTGCGGGCCGGGGTCAAAGGCTACAAGGAAATCAATCTCCAGGCGTTGCGACTGCTGCCGCCTGGCGGATTGCTCTTCTCGTTTAGCTGTTCCCAGCATCTGCCCATGCAGGAATTCTTGCAAACCGTGCTCTTCGCCGCCGCCGATGCACGACGGCGGGTGCAAATCCTGCGGCATCTGGAGCCAGGGGCGGACCATCCCACCAACCTGGCTCACAGTGAAGGGTCCTACTTAAAAGGGGTCTGGCTGCGCGTAGGGGATTGAACTCCCCCTGTGAACGTGTGAATATCACGGGCTAAATTCTCGTCCAACCCGAACCCAAGTAGGACATCGTAACTCAACTTCTTTCCGCAACAGCCCGTTGCCCCTTTTCTTATTGCTAATGACCGCGAATTTGTTCCACCCCGTCCATTGAACCGCCGCCGGCGCGAGAGTTTTCTCGCCAGCGGATGTGGTGGAGGTTTTTCAACTACAGCCTTCTCCTGTCAGCGTCAGGAGAAGTCAGGAGGTATAGCATCCATGAAGGCTCGTCCCGCAACCCAGGGAAAAACAAAAGCAACCCCTAAACGCAGCACTAAACGAGAGGCCACGGCCGCACGACCCGACGCCCACACGGAACCCACCCTTCAGGCGCCCGCATCAATTCCGGTCCAAGTGGCGGCTTCTGCTGAGGCATTGCCGTTGCCAACGCTCTCACTCCCCGAGCCGACGTTTGTTCGCCGCGACATCCATGTCCCAGACGGCAGTATCCGCGCGGGCTGGGAAATGTGGATTGGCGAGCATTGCTTTGGTCGCGCGGACAGCAAGGAATTGCTGGTCGCCAGTTTCCAACGTCTCCAGAGCCCACCGGAGAGCTTCCACTGGCGTGAGGTTCGTAACCGCATGCAGATGCGCGGCCGTCCCCGTCCCGCCCAACCTGAACAGGAGAAAGAAGAAGGTTGGGAAGAGCATGAGACGCCCGTGCCCGCCCCAGTCATGCTCGGCGAAGAAGAAGCCGAGGGCTTCCAAGAATTAACCTGGGAAAACCCAGCGTAACTCCAACCTTATCAGCGGGGAGTCAAGAACAGCTCTTGGCTCCCCGCTCTCCCCCAACATTCCCTTTGTTTTTCTCCTGAGAGTACCTTGCTCTTCCTCCCTCCCCGCGCGCAAAATAGCCGATATCTCACGAGTCGGAGTGATCACTATGGATACGCGCATCGGATTCATCGGCCTTGGCATCATGGGGAGGCCAATGGCCCGGAATCTCCTCAAAGCTGGCTATCGCGTCACCGTCCACAACCGGAGTCGCGCCGCCGTTGAAACCGTGGTCGCGGACGGAGCAACCGCGGCCTCCTCCGGTGCTGGCGATGAAGGCACACAAGAGAACAACAAAGGGAGGAAACATGGAAACTGATGACCGCACCGCATGGCTCAACCGCACCACGGAAACGGCCTTAGACCCGACGCTACCGATTTGTGACCCGCATCACCATCTGTGGGATTACCCAAACAACCGTTACCTGCTCGAAGAGATTTGCCAGGACCTCAGTGGGGGGCACAATGTCGTCTCCACGGTCTTCGTCGATTGCGTGGCGATGTACCGGAAGGATGGCCCTGTCGAGATGCGGCCCATTGGGGAAACCGAATTCGCGCAGGGCATCGCCGCGCAAAGCGCCAGTGGGCAGTATGGCCCCACCGCGGTCGCCGCTGGCATTGTCAGTTTTGCTGATCTGACGTTAGGGAGCGCCGTCGAACAAGTGCTCGAAGCTCACATCGCCGCCAGCCGCAATCGCTTTCGTGGTATTCGCCACGCGACCAGTTGGCATGCGAGCCCCGACGTTCGCAATGCCCACACCAAACCCACCGAGGGACTGTTGCTGGACCGCACGTTCCGCGAAGGGTTCGCCTGTTTGGGAAAATTAGGGCTCAGTTTCGATGCCTGGATGTATCACACGCAGTTATTGGACCTCGCGGACCTCGCCAAGGCATTCCCTGGGACCACCATCATTCTCGATCATATCGGTGGGCCACTCGGCATCGGCCCTTACGAGGGAAAGCGGGCGGAAGTCTTCGAGGACTGGAAACGCAACATCGCGGCGGTCGCGGCCTGTCCGAATGTCGTGGTGAAACTGGGCGGGCTCACCATGACCATGTGCGGCTTCGACTGGCATAAACAGGAGAAACCGCCAACCTCGGAAATGCTCGCCAAAGCCAACGCCCCCTATTATTTGTATTGCATCGAAAAATTCGGTCCCACCCGCTGCATGTTCGAGAGCAATTTTCCGGTCGATAAAATCTCGTGCTCATACACGGTGCTGTGGAACTCGTTTAAACGCATGGCGCAGGGATTCTCGCCCACCGAGCGCGCGGCGTTGTTCCATGACACGGCGGCGCGGGCGTATCGGTTGTCATAAATAAGGGAAGTTCGCCGAAGAAGGCGAGGAGTTGCAGCGGGTACGAGAACTCCTCAAGAATGGCGCGAGTCAATAGCGAGGAAGTCTGGGGCACGTCTCAGACAAGTCACCGCACATCCAAGGCAAGTCTCAAAGAAGTCACGGCAAGTCCAACGTCCAAGGTTTTTCTACTGACTACTGATGACTACTGACTACTGACTACTATTTCCCTCCACTCCGCATGTTTCTCTTGACCGCGGTTCTCCCCTCATAAGCCGAGCACGAGACTGGGTTCAGCAGAGCAAAG
>JANMSE010000613.1:0-4727 GCA_031389045.1 Deltaproteobacteria bacterium
CGCGGCTTTCAACACTTGGCCGACCTCACTCACATGTACTGTCTCTTCCATCCACGTAAGTGACATAAATGTGGGTAATGATAAGCCTCTTGTGGGAGAGGGACAGGGTGAGGGGGATTGAGTGATCTTTTCCTTTGATACCGTCGCGTGCCTTAATCCACTGGCACTCACGCTTCGGCTTAACTTAATGCCATTGCCCGGCTGGGAGAGGGTCAGGGTGAGGGGGATTGAGTAACCTTTTCCTTATTGTTGCCGTGCCCACGTACGGATCCGTTGCGCCCAATCGAGACGGTCGAGGGTTTTGCTTTCCGCCATAAACTGAGCGAGCACCGCACTCGTCAGGCCAGGGAGCGCTTTGCTGTCAGTTTGAGGTCGATAGGTTTCAGCTTCCAGCATATAGTTTCGAGTTTCAGGCTCAGTCCTGAGTCCTCAGCCCTCAGTCCTTTCTTTTCTCACGTTTGCTTTTTGCCTTTCCCCCGCAGCCCACCCTAAAGTTTCTCCCCAACCGCCCGATAGTCTCTCCGAGCGAGAAGTACCCCACAGTTGTCCGGTTGTTGAAGAGGAGATATCATGCCGCACTACCCTCCCTTCACTATTTGTCCCGTGAGTAGTTACCCTTCTATTGTTCGATCGCGCGTTAAGGCTTTGCCAGTTCTTGCCGTGCTCTTCTTGTTCCTTGGGTTCGCGGCGGTCGCGGAATCCGCCGAATCCGTCACCCCGCTTGATGCGTATCGGTTTGCGGCTGGCGAGTCGCCCGGCCAGTTTTATAGCGGAGGCCCACGCCACCTGCTCTCCGAAACTGAAGGCCGGGTTTTTATTGGGGATACCGCTGTCGGATTGGAAATTTCCATTGTGCGCGCGCAAGACGGAGAAACGCTACGCTGGGATCATGTTGCTCCAGATGGTCAGATTTGGCTGTCCAATATCCTCACTTATAACGCGACGACAGATTGCTGGGAAAGCAATGCTCTCATCCAGTTCCAGTTCTACTGCGGGAATGCGAACAGCCCCTATCGGATGACCACGCGTTGGTTCTCTTGGCGCAACATCGCCAAGACGGACCCGCAAGGGGACTGGCTCATCCGGTTTTACAACAACGACGCTTTGATGTTCGAGGTGCCCTATAAACTGATCGCCCGAATCTTGAAGATGCACGCGGGCAACGGGCAGACAGGCCTTATCAACACCACACTGCCCACGGCCTTAGCAGTTGAACTGCGCGAGGAGGACAAAGGGAAGTCCGGGGTCGCCATTACTTTTACCGTCACGACACAGCCCGGCGCTGGCGCGGGGTTGAGCCCGCAGTATCCGTCACAGGGAGGCCCCTCGTTTGTCGCGACCACGAATGCCGAGGGGGTTGCCGTGGCGTATTTGCGTCTGAGCGACAAAAAAGGCAGTCATATCGTGACCGCGACCGGTGCCGAGACGGACGTCGATCTGGGCTCCCCCCAGACCTTCACCCTGTATGCCGAGGATTCCCCGGACAAGCTCCCGCCAGGGGCAGACCCCAAGAATCTGGGCGTTCCGGAGGGAGTCGGCGGCGGCTGCGTCGGTAACCCCATTAACCACGCGGTGGGCAATAAATATCAGGCGGAAACCGACGCGACCCTCGACACGCGCGCAGGCAGTCTGGTCTTTCAGCGCTTTTACAATGGGATGGCCACCAATGCTGGTGCATTTGGCAATAACTGGACCAGTACCTATCACCGTCACATCGTTGTGGCGCATGTTCAAGGCCGACCGACCGCGTTCGTCCACCATGCCGACGGCAAAATCCTGACTTTCGCCCTCACGGGCGGCGTGTGGCGTTCCAGCGCCGATATTCGCCGGACCTTGGAGGAAATCACAACTGCCGCGGGGCTCCGCACCGGGTGGCGCTATCGGCACCGCGACGGCACGGACGACTATGATGCCGCCGGGAAGCTGATCAAGCTGACCGACCCACACCAACATACACAAACCCTCACCTACACGGCGACGGGCGCACTCAGTCAGGTGGAGAGTTCCTTGGGGGTATCGCTGTCGTTGAGTTCCAATGGCGGCCTCATCCGCACCATGACCGATCACACCGGCCGGGTATGGGATTATGAATACGACAGTACCAATAGACTGGTAGCGGTTACCCACCCAGACGATACACAGCGGCAGTATCATTACGAAAACTCCGCCGAGCCTCATCTCTTGACCGGCATCAGCGACGCCAACAACGTGCGCTACGCGACCTTCCGGTACGACAAAGGGCGCGCCACCGCGAGCTCCCATGTGGGCGACGCGAATGGCGTGGAGATCGCCTACCAGCCGGACGGGACCCGCCTGGTCAAAACCAAACGCGGACAGGAAACGCGCTACGCGACCACGGTCCAACAGGGGGCCGCCCTCATCACCGCCATTGATGGCCCAAGCTGCGCGGGCGTGGCGGGCGTGAGCAGTTTTCAGTATGACCCGAACACCAATGATCTACTCGCCAAAACCGTCAACGGGCTCACCACCCAATACGGGGGCTACGACAGTCGCGGGAATCCGGGCTTTATGATCGAAGCGGCGGGCACGCCACTGGCCCGGCGCACGGAGTACACGTATGACCCACGCTTCTGGGACCAGGTCGCCAGCCAGAGCGAGCCGTCGGTTTGCGCCGGGCGCAACACCGTGACTCGCTCTGAATACGATGCGCAGGGGGAGCCGGTGAGTGTCACGACCGAAGGCTTCACCCCTACCTGCCAGGCGGTCTCGCGCACGACCCGGTTCACCTACAACGGCCCGCAACACCAGGTGAGTGCCATTGACGGCCCCCGCACTGATGTGGCTGATGTAACCACGTTTGCGTATTACCCCAATACGGCTGACCAAGGGGCCAACTGGGGGCGCTTGCGGCGCGTCACCAATGCCGAAGGACAGGTGCTCCGGGATGCCATCCAATATACCGCCACCGGCAAAGTGGCCTCGGAGCTGCAGCCCAACGGGCTGAGGATCGACAACACGTACCAGAGCGGCAACGACCGGCTGCTCACGACGACGGAGTCTGGTGGTGGCCAGCAGCGCACCACCCGCTTCACCTATCTGCCCAGCGGCGAAATCGCCACCATTACCCAGGCCGATGGCAGCCCGGAGGCCACCACCATGACCTACCAATACGACGCGGCCCGGCGGGTGATCGGCGTGCGTGACGGAGCGGGCAATACCATCCAGTATATGCTGGACAGCGAGGGGAACCGCGTCGAGGAAAAAACCATCGACCCCAGCGGACTGCTGCGTCAACTCATTAAACGCAACTTTGACATCTACAATCGCCCCGACACCGTGAGCCAAGGGGCAATGTTGGAGGACTTCGATTACCCGCCTGACGGCAACTTGCTTGCCCACAAAACTGGGCGCAATATTCTCACCCGTTACGGCTACGACGTGCTGAAACGCCAAACCACGCGCATCCAGGATGTGGGCGGCAGCGCTGCGGCCACCGCTAACACCACCACCCACTATGCCCATGACGTGGCGGGCCGCATCACCCGGGTGACCGCCCCCAACGGCGCCATCACCACCTATCACTACGACGATTTGGGCAACCGTCTCCAGGAAACCAGCGACGATACCGGCGTCACCACCTCCACCTACGATGCGGCGGGGAACATGAAGACACGCACCGACGCCCGCACCCAGACCTCCCACTACACCTACGACGCCCTCAACCGCCTACGCATAACAGATGCGCCAGGCAGTACCGACGACCTCGCGTATGTCTACGATCAATGCACGAACGGTACGGGCCGGCTCTGTCGCCTCACCCTCAACGGTCAGGCGGTGGACTATACCTACGACCCGTTTGGCAACATTCGGAGCCACCAAGGCGTGAGCTACGCCTACGATGCCTTGAATCGCGTGACGCGGATCACCTATCCCTCCGGCAATCAGCTCGGCTACGCGTATGATGCCGCCGGACGCGTCACTCTGGTCGAGGGGCTCATCCAGGGCGCCCCGCTGGCACTGGCCAGCCAAATCCGCACCGCCCCGCACGGCCCGCTGACCACGCTCACCTACGGCAACGGCTTGACCCTCAGCCAGCGCCTTGATGAGGCGTACCACATCACCGGGTACACGCTGCCCGGCGTGCGCGTATGGGAGGCGAGCTACGACAAGGACGGCAACCTAGAAAAGCGCGTGGACAAACTCGGCGCTCCGGAAAGTGCGTACCGCTACGACGCCCTGGAGCGGCTCGATGTGGCCGCTGGCCCCTTTGGCCAGCGTGATTACGACTACGACCAGAACGGCAACCGCTTGCGATTGCTTTCGGAGTCGGGCGTGCAGACTTCCACGTATGCCCCAGCGAGCAACCGCTTGACGAGCACGGGCGGGGCTACGGTGGAGACCGATGCCACCGGCAACACCGTCACTCAAGGCCCCTGGCGGTTTGACTACACCGTCCACAATCGGCTGCGCATGGTGTATGAAGGGGCCATTGTCAGAGCCCAGTACGCCTACAACGGCCTGGGGCAGCGGCACGAAAAGAGCGCCGCTGGCCTCACCACCCGCTATGTCTACGGAGAGGACGGCAATCTGCTGGCCGAGCTAGATGCGGCGGGCGCGGTGCTCACGGAATACGTCTATCTCGAAGGCGCGCCGCTAGCCATGATCGCGAATAACCAGCTCAGCTACATCCACCCTGATCCACTGGGCACCCCGGAGCGGCTCACCGACGCCAGCGGGCGGGTGGTGTGGTCAGCCAGCCACGACCC
>JANMSE010000643.1:0-22289 GCA_031389045.1 Deltaproteobacteria bacterium
GCCATCGCCCAGACGGTGTAGGCGAAGCTCGCCTTATCACCAATGCGCCCATAGAATTTTTCGGCTTTGGCGAAGAACTTCATCGCCGTGACATAGTCGTTGCGCATCCGCGCGGCATTGCCCAACCCACAGTACGAATACGCGCGGCCATACACATCCCCGATCTTCTCGAACAGCGTATTCGCGTCTTGATAGTAACGCTGCGTATCCGTGAACCGTCCCATCAGCCGCGAAGCCCCGGCTAACCCGCACAGCGCGTAGCCAATGCCGGGTTGGTCTTTTTGTGCACGTGCGAGGGTCAACGCCTTGTGGAAGTGCGCGACCGCTTTACGCAGATCGCCACAAAAGCGGTAGGTGCTCCCCAATGCCCACAGCGTGAAGCCCTCCCCTTCCTTGGCTTGTACCCGCCGATACAACTGCCGCGCTTCCTCAAGATACGGCAAGGCGAGCTCTGGATTTCCTTGCGCGCGCAGGCTGAGTCCCACTCCGGCAAGACTCTCGGCGAGTCCTTCTATGTCATCGAGTGCTATGGAGAGTTGCACGGCACGCGTATAGGCGCGTTGCGCGGGCCCAAACTGCCCGGTCATGCGGAGGCAGTCACCAACTCCGATCGTGGCATCGCGGTCGCCTTCAGGATCACGTTGAGCTTTGTATGCGGTTTGGGCTCGCTGATAGAACGCCAGCGCTTCGGCGAAGCGACTCTTCGCGCGGGCGCGCTCACCGCGTTGGAAGGCTTGATCGGGAGAATTAACGGCCATTGCCATAAAAAGCGTGATCGTAAAAAACATCAGGGCGCAGCATGCTGCGCCCCGACAAAACGAATGGCTAAGAGCTAACAGCTAAAAGCTCTTAGCTCTTTATTTCTTCCCCATCGCGCGCGCCAAGGTAATACCCATTTCGGCAGGGCTCGGAATGATGTACGCGCCCGCGTCACGCAACGCCTGGATTTTCTCGGCGGCTGTTCCTTTGCCACCGGCGATAATCGCGCCCGCGTGCCCCATGCGTTTGCCTTTAGGAGCAGTCTGTCCACCGATAAACGCGGCCACCGGCTTGGTCACGTTCGCCTTGATAAAGGCCGCCGCGTCCTCTTCCGCGCTGCCACCGATCTCGCCAATCATCACGATCCCTTCGGTTTGCGGATCGTCCTGGAACATGCGCAGAACCTCGACAAAGTTCGTCCCATTGACCGGGTCGCCACCAATCCCCACGCAACTCGATTGGCCAATGCCAAGCTGCGTAAGCTGATGCACCGCCTCGTAGGTCAACGTTCCACTACGCGACACGACACCAATGGTGCCGGGCTTATGAATATACCCTGGCATGATCCCAATTTTGCATTCACCGGGAGTGATGACGCCTGGGCAGTTCGGTCCGATCAAACGCGAGCTTTTGCCCATCATGTACCGTTTGACCCGCACCATATCGAGCACGGGAATCCCTTCGGTGATGCAGATCACCAAGGGCACTCCGGCATCGACGGACTCCATGATCGCATCCGCCGCGAACGGGGGTGGCACGTAGATCACCGCGGCATTGGCGCCCGTGGCTTTCACGGCTCGTTCAACCGTATCGAAGATGGGAATGCCCTCGAAGTCAGTGCCGCCACGGCCTGGCGTCACCCCAGCAACCATCTGGGTGCCATACTCGCGGCATGCACGGGTGTGAAGTTGCCCGGTCGCGCCGGTAATTCCTTGAGTCAAGACTTTTGTGTTTTTATTGACGAGAATGCTCACGATAGCCCCCTTATGAAAAAGGAAACGGAGAATCGGGGAACCGGAGAGAGACAAGATTTTCGTCTTTTTCTCCGATTCTCCCCGTCTCCGATTCTCCCCGTCTCCGATTCTCCGTTTCCTTCTCATCTGCTCTTCACCGCATCGACGATTTTCTTGGCCCCGTCCGCGAGGTCGTTCGCTGGAATGATATCGAGCCCAGACTCGGCGAGAATCTTCTTGCCTTGCTCAACATTCGTCCCTTCGAGACGGACCACCAACGGCACGGACAGTTTCACTTGTTTGGCCGCCTCGACCACTCCCGTCGCCACCACGTCACAGCGCATGATGCCACCAAAGATATTCACCAACACGCCTTTGACGTTCTTGTCGGACAAGATGATCTTGAACGCTTCCGTCACCTTCTCCGTCGTCGCGCCACCGCCCACATCAAGAAAGTTCGCCGGTTCCGCGCCATAAAACTTGATGATGTCCATCGTCGCCATCGCCAGCCCGGCACCGTTCACCATGCACCCGATGTTGCCATCCAGCGCGATGTAACTCAGATCAAATTTCGACGCCTCGACTTCCTTGGAATTCTCCTCGGTCTCATCCCGCATCTCGCGAATATCGGCGTGACGGAAGAGCGCGTTGTCATCAAACCCCATCTTCGCATCAAGCGCGACGAGATCACCAGATTTGGTCAGGACCAAGGGGTTGATTTCCACCATCGACGCATCGCTCTCCATGAACGCCCGATAGAGCGCGCGCATGAATCCGACTGCTTTATTGATCGAGTCCTTCGGCAGACCAAGGCCAAAGGCAAGTTGGCGACCTTGAAAATCAGCGAATCCAACCACCGGGTCGATGGTCTCGCGCAGAATTTTTTCCGGGGCTCGCTCCGCGACTTCCTCGATCTCCACGCCACCTTCGGAACTCGCCATCATCGTGACTCGCGAGGTCGCGCGATCAATCACGATGCCAAGATAGTATTCCTTGGCGATGTCGCAGCCCTGCTCGACAAAAATCTTCTGCACTTCCTTGCCTTCGGGACCAGTCTGGTGAGTCACCAACTTTTTTCCCAGGATCGCCGCGGCGTGTTGTTTGGCCTCTTGCGGAGTTTTCGCGAGCTTCACTCCGCCAGCCTTGCCGCGACCACCGGCATGAATCTGGGCCTTGACGACACAGAGCGCGCCACCAAGCTCCTTGGCCGCCGCTTCCGCCTCATCAGGCGTGGTCACCATTATGCCGTTGAGCGTGGCCACTCCGTATTTGCGCAGTATCTGTTTCGCTTGATATTCGTGAATGTTCATAAATGGATCTCTGCTTTCTGGAGGCTTGGGGCGAGAGACTTGAGGCTTGTCGGGAGAGGCATCAGTCTCTCTCCTCAGATGTTTGCCGTTTGACTTGCTTCTTTTATGCCGGTCCGGTCATTTTTTCTGGTCGTACCCATTGGTCGAATTGCGCTTCGGTGACAAAACCGAGGCCCAGCGCGGCTTCCTTCAAGGTCGTGCCATCTTTGTGGGCTTTCTTGGCGATCTGCGCGGACTTGTCGTAGCCAATGTGAGGATTCAGCGCGGTCACGGTCATCAACGACTCGTGCAGATGTTTTTCAATCACCGGGCCGTTGGGCTCAATACCCACCGCGCAGTGATCGTTAAACGCCCCGCAGGCATCGGCGATGAGCTGGATGGACTCAAGAATGTTGTGAACCATCACCGGCTTGAACACATTGAGTTGGAAGTTGCCCTGCGAGCCGGCGAACGCCACCGAGGCGTCATTACCGAACACTTGCACCGCCACCATCGTCAAGGCTTCGGATTGAGTCGGGTTGACCTTCCCCGGCATGATCGACGAGCCGGGCTCGTTTTCAGGAATGGTGATCTCGCCAATCCCCGCGCGCGGTCCACACGCCAGCCAGCGCACATCATTAGCGATCTTCATCAAGGCCCCAGCGAGTGTACGGAGCGACGCGCTAGCAGTGACCATGGCATCATGGGCGGACAGGGCCGCGAACTTATTCGGGGCTGAAATAAACGGGCGCTTAGTTTCGGCGGCCATCTTGGCGGCGGCCAGGTCACCAAACTTCGGATGCGCATTGAGACCGGTTCCGACCGCCGTACCACCAATGGCGAGTTCGTAGAGACCGGGAATCGTCAGACGCACCGTGGCCAAGGCCGCATCAAGCTGCGCCGCCCAACCACCGATCTCTTGTCCCAGTGTAATTGGCGTCGCGTCTTGCAAATGCGTACGCCCGACCTTCACGATACTCTTGAACTTTTCCGCTTTGGCATGCAGCGTATCGCGCAACCGCGTCACCGCGGGCAGGAGCACATCTTCGAGTTGCTCGACCACCGCGATGTGCATGGCGGTGGGAAAGGTATCATTGGAACTCTGTCCGCGATTGACATCGTCATTGGGGTGAACCGGCTTCTTCGAGCCCATCTCGCCACCCGCCATTTCAATCGCGCGGTTGGAGATCACCTCGTTGGCATTCATGTTGGTTTGGGTGCCGGACCCGGTTTGGAACACGACCAAGGGAAAGTGGTCATCCAATTTACCGGCGATCACTTCATCGGCGGCGCGCACGATGAGGTCCACCTTGTCTTTCGTCAGCTCGCCCAGTTCACCGTTGGCCAGGGCCGCGCCTTTCTTGAGCACGCCAAGCGCGCGAATGATCGCGCGGGTAAAGCGAAACCGCTCGACGCCAATTGGGAAGTTGTTGCGCGAGCGCTCGGTCTGCGCGCCCCAGTAGCGGTCGGGGGCGACCTCAATCGCCCCCATACTGTCGGTTTCAATTCTCACTTTCTTTTCAGCCATGACTTCTCTCCGTATGACGCCAATTGGGAATGACGCCTCAAAAGCATTCAGACGTCAGCTATCAGCTTTCGGAAAAAACAAGGAAATACACACTCTGGTACCGCTGACTTAGCTGGCTTATATGATGAAGCCAGGCAAGATCATCTGAGTTTTCTTGCCTGGCTGACTACTGAAAGCTGAACGCTGAACGCGTCTTTACAACGACACGATGGTCATGACGGCGTACAGCGTGCACAACAGCGCGGCCCCGTAGCACACCACCGCGACCGGCATCTGCATCCCGCGAAATCCGACATCATAAAGGACGTGACGAATCCGATGCGCGCAGTGGAAAAACGGGAGCGAGAGCAGCGCGAGGAGATAGAGTTTGGTCAGCGGGTTGGACACCAACGCTCGCATGGAGCCGGGCGACACCCATTCCATCGGTTCGGCGATGCCGGTCAAGAAGATATGCACCGGCACTAGCATGGCCGCGATCATGCCACCGGCTGAGAAGAGGGACCACCAGAACGCTTCTTTATACGACTTGGTCATCGCTTAGCTCCACAAGACAATGAAAATAATAGCGAGAGACAATCCAATCCAACCAGCGTAATGAGGCCCAATGATGAGCCCGTCGGGAACTTTTTCCTCGCCGCGCCGGACGACGATGACCTTCGGGGTGAGGTTAAACCAGGTCGCGCTATGATAGATCGCCGCGATCAACGCCACCACGTGAAACAGTATCCACAAGAAAGAACTCCGGCCATCCAGAAACTGGGTGTAGGCACCAACGTCTCCGCCCAATTTCGCGAGCTGGCTCAGGTAGAAAACGAGATACAGCCACACGAACACCGCTGTCGCTTCACGGCACATAAAGAGGATGTAGTTGTTTTTCGCCAGCCACCAGGTTGACGAGATTGGACGTCGGTAACTCATCGCGACCCCCATGGCATAAGGACGGACTTCACGAGATCAATCGCGCCCGCCGCCTTTTCTTGTTGAATGGCACCAGCCGGGTCCACATCCTTCGGGCAAACCACCGAGCACTCACCCACGAACGTGCATTCCCATATCGCTTCATGGCTGAAGACGACATCCTTGCGCAGTTCCCGCCCCTCATCCCGCGTATCCAAGTTGTAGCGATGCGCGAGCGCGAGCGCGGCGGGGCCAACGAAGTCGGGTTGGATGCCGTACACGGGACAGGCGGCGTAACACAGCATGCAGTTGATGCACATGCTGTACTGCTTGAAGTTGGCGAGTTCGGCTGGGCTTTGGCGGTATTCACCTTCGGAAATCGGCTTCTCTTCCTTGCGAATGATCCACGGCTTGACCGACTTGAGCTTCTTCATGAAGTCGTCGAGATTGACGACCAGGTCACGCTCAACAGGAAAGTTGGCCAGCGGTTCGATCCGCACCGGGTTGGGATAGTATTCCTTGAGAAATGCCGCGCAGGACAAACGCGGGGTCCCATTGACCATCATCCCACAACTGCCACACACACCCATACGGCATGACCAGCGAAACGAGATCGACCCATCAATCTCGTCCTTGAGATAGTTGAGCGCGTCCAAGACCACCCAGTCCTCGCGGAACGGGACCGTGAAGCTCTGGAAGGTCGGTTCTTTTTCTTTTTCCGGTCTATACCGGAACACCTCTAAGGTAATGGTCCGCTCAGCCATTATTTATTGTCTCCATAGGTGCGTTCAGCCGGTGGCCAATTGGTAATGACGACATCCTTGTACTCAATGCGTGGCGCGCCAGCAGTGCGGTACGCCAGCGAGTGCGTAAGGAATTTTTCATCGTCGCGTTTGGGATAATCGGATCGTTGATGCGAGCCGCGGGACTCCTTGCGATTGACAGCGCTATGCGCGACCGACTCGGCGATGTCGAGCATGTTCTCCAACTCCAGAGCGGTCGTCAGCTCGGTGTTGAAACAATTGCTGCGGTCGTCAATCGTGAGATTCTTGAAGCGATCCTTCAATTCCGCGATCTTTTTGCAGGTGTCTTGCAACGGACCTTCTTGGCGATAGATACCGGCCCCGGTTTCCATCGTCAAATTCATCTCGGTGCGAATCGTGGAGATACGTTCCTTGCCATCCATCTTCGTGAGGAAATTCTTGCGAATCCGCTCCTGCTCATCCTTCGCTTGCGCTTCAAGTGCCGCGGTGTCGATCTTGCCATGCTCCTTGGCGAACGCCGCCGCGTTCCGCCCGGCTCGTGCCCCAAAAACCAGCAACTCGGTGAGTGAGTTCGAACCCAACCGATTGGCCCCGTTGATATTTACACAAGCGCATTCACCAGCGGCATAGAGCCCAGCCATTGAAGTCGCGGTGTTAATATCGGTGCTGACGCCGCCCATCATATAGTGAACGACTGGACGCACAGGAATCGGCTGGTACACCGGATCGATCCCGGCATAGTTCTTCGACAGTTCGCGAACGAACGGAATTTTCTTGTCGATCTTTTTCTCGCCGAGATGGCGAATATCGAGATGGACCACGTCGCCATACGGACCAGGAATCGTGTTGCCCTTGTCTCGCTCCTTCATAAAACACTGCGAGAGTTTGTCACGTGGACCCAGCTCCATCGTGCGTAGTTGCGGATGGCGCGGATCGTTCACATCAAGCGGCTTGCCAAGCGCGTAGTCCTGAAGGTAGCGATGGCCATTCTTGTTGACGAGGATGCCACCTTCACCACGAGCGGCTTCGGTGATGAGAATGCCCGTGCCTGGCAGTCCCGTGGGATGGTACTGCACGAACTCCATATCCTTCAGTGCGACCCCAGCCCGATAGGCCAGCGCCATACCGTCACCGGTTTTGATCGCGCCATTGGTGGTGAACGGGAAGATCCGACCACCGCCGCCTGAGGCCAGGATAATGGACTTCGCGAAAATCGCCTGCATCAAACCGGTCTGCATTTCAATCGCGAAGACGCCTTGGCAGCGACCGTTCTCGACGAGCAGCTTGGTCACAAACCATTCGTCGTACCGTTTGACCGATTCGTATTTGAGCGAGGTCTGAAACAACGAGTGCAGGAGATGGAAGCCGGTCTTATCGGCGGCGAACCAGGTGCGCTCAATGCGCATGCCCCCAAAGGGACGCACGGCGACGTGGCCATCCGGCTCACGACTCCACGGGCAGCCCCAATGTTCGAGTTGAATCAGCTCGGCGGGCGCGGCCTTCACGAACAGTTCGACGGCATCTTGATCCGCCAACCAGTCTGCGCCGCTAATGGTGTCTTTAATGTGTTCTTCGATGCTGTCGTTCTCTTTGATGACAGCGGCGGTGCCCCCCTCGGCGGCGACCGTGTGGCTCCGCATCGGGTAGACTTTCGAGATGATCGCGATGTCGAGTTTAGGATCGGCCTCGGCGGCGGCGATGGCCGCGCGGAGCCCGGCTCCTCCACCACCGATAATCAGTACATCATGCACATGCGCCATGCTTCGTTCTCCTCCGTGTTCATCATCCGTGTTGTATCAGGAGACCGCGTGCTCACGCTTTTTGTGCGAGGACTTTATCCATCGCCGTCACCAATTCCTGGACGTGGCTGACGGAGACTTGCATCTCGCTCTTTTCCTTGTCACTCAACCGCAACTCGACCACGCGCTCAATGCCACCAGCACCAATCACGACGGGCACGCCAAAGTACACATCCTTAATGCTGTACTCCCCTTCGAGGTACGCCGCGCAGGGAAGAATTTGCTTCTTATCAAAGAGGAAAGCCTCGGCCATTTGGATCGCCGCCGACGCGGGCGAGTAGAAAGCGGACCCGGTCTTGAGCAGCGCGACGATTTCCCCACCAGCTTTGCGGGTCCGGTCTTCGATCGCTTCGAGACGAGGTCCAGGGATCAGTTGTTCCACCGGCTGGCCACCAACTTGGCAGTAGCTCCGCACCGGCACCATGTCGTCGCCATGACCGCCGAGCACCATCGCGGTGACGTTGCGCACGGAGACATTTAACTCCTGAGCGATGAAGGTACGATACCGAGAGGAATCCAGCACGCCAGCTTGTCCCACCACGCGATTTTTCGGGAAGCCGGTCACACGCTTACAGAGTGTGACCATCGCGTCCAGCGGATTGGTAATGACAATGACGAAAGAATTCGGCGCGTATTTCGCGATATTTTCCGACACATCGCGCATGATTTTACAATTGATGCCCAGGAGATCATCACGGCTCATCCCTGGTTTACGAGCGAGACCCGCGGTGACAATGCAAACGTCCGCGCCTTGAATATCGGTGTACGAGTTCGTGCCAGTGAGGTTGATGTCATACCCTTCGATCGGTCCAGCTTCGACGATGTCGAGGGCTTTGCCCTGCGGGAGGCCGTCAACGACATCGAACAGGACCACATCGCCCAACTGTTTCAGCGCGCAGAGATGCGCGAGGGTACCACCGATATTACCAGCACCAATCAGTGCTATCTTTTTCCGTGCCATTATTCTGTACTCCCAAAACGGTCAACGACGAGTGAGGACGAATGAGAAAGAGTTGCGTGGGGGCAAGCCCTGACTTGATTCCCGCGCGCCCGCGACGACGCCACCTATGGCGAGGCCACCTGTGGCAAAGCCACCCGTGGCGGGGCCAGGGGAAAGATGCCAAAATTCCCCAAACCTGTCTAGGGCAGGCAAAAGTTCCTCAACGAGGTTCTGGCCGGTTATCACGAGTAGTGCCGAGTCTTCCGTTTTTCTACTGACTACTGGCTACTGACTACTTTCCCCCCGTCCGCGCATACCGTGCCCGCCCGATTTCATACAAATCAGCGCCATGGACATCATTGAGAACAATGAGCGGAAACTCCGCGACAACGAGACGACGAATCGTCTCGGTTCCCAGGTCCTCGTAAGCGACGATCTCGGCACTCGTGATATACCGCGAGAGCACGGCCCCTGCCCCACCGACCGCACCAAAATAGATGCACTGGTATCGTTGCATCGCCTCGCGAACGGCAAGAGAACGGGCTCCTTTGCCAATCATCCCGCGCAATCCCAACGCCATCAGTCGAGGAGCGTAGGTATCCATACGACTGCCAGTTGTCGGGCCAGCCGAACCGATAATCATGCCCGGGCGTGGCGGCGATGGCCCGGTGTAGTAAATCACTTGACCGCGCACGTCGATCGGAAGTGGCTGGCCGGCATCCAGAAGCGCCACCAACCGTTGATGCGCGGCATCACGCGCGGTGAACAACTCTCCAGAGAGACGGATACGATCACCAGCATGTAAACTGACAACGCTCTCTTCAGAGAGTGGCGTCGTCAGATATCGGGTGTCGTGGTCTGCCATGCGACGTAGCTTTGCTCAGAGCACCGCTTCTTGATGGCGATGCGCATGGCACTCAATCGTCACCGCCACGGGCAGGCTCGCGATGTGACAGGGATAGGTACTGATATGGATCGCCAACGCGGTCGTATCCCCACCGTAGCCTTGCGGACCGATGCCGAGCGCGTTCGCGGCCTCAAGTAATTCTTGTTCAAGCACTTGCAGTGACGGGTCTGGGTTGGGGTCACCGATCCCACGAAACAACGCTCGTTTCGACAAGAGCGCGGCTTTCTCAAAGGTGCCGCCGACACCCACCCCGGCGATCAGTGGTGGACAGGCATCAGGTCCCGCTGTGCGAATGCACTCAACGACAAACTGCTTGACTCCAGCGATCCCCTCGGCGGGCGTGCACATCTTGTACTTGCTGCGATTCTCACAGCCCCCACCTTTGGCCATGACCATCAACGTCAACTGATCTCCGGGGACAATGCGCGTATGAATAACGGCCGGCGTGTTATCGCCCGTGTTCTTGCGTTGAAACGGATCACCCACGATCGAAGCGCGCAGGTATCCTTCGGTGTATCCGCGCCGCACGCCTTCGTTGATGGCGGTCTCGAAATCGCCATCGACAATATGCACGTCTTGACCAATATCAGCGAAGCAGATGACGAAGCCGGTATCTTGGCAGTAGGGCACCCGTTGCATGCGCGCGAGGTGGGCATTTTCCTTGAGGAGCGCGAGGACCTCACGACCAGCGGGAGAACGTTCCGTGCCTGACGCGCGATCAAACGCCGCGAGCATGTCGGCACCGAGGTTGTAGTTCGCCTCCATGCAGAGTCGGGAGATCGTTTCAGTGATGCGTGGTGCTGCTATCGTCCGCATGGCGAGGTTCAAGAGCAGCGCTTATTCAGCGAAGTTCTACGGGAAGGCTCTCAATAATGGTTGCGTATGACATGCTCAGCTCTCGCGTTTTTGTTTGGCGATAGCCTAAACCAAGAAAGACCGCGGCGTCAATTCATCCAAGATGACATTGAGCCCGTCGTACAAGAAGTTGGTCGTCGTGCCGTTGACCGTCTTACTCTTGCGCCGGCCCACTGCGTCATACGCGAAATTGATGATGAGACCGAAGGGAACTGGTGCGCGCTGCGCCCCCTACCGAACTTCACTGTGGATTGACCTTCGGCGTCGAATTACCTACGCTTCGCCCATGCCCACGTTCACAGCTAGCGAAGCACGCGCAAACCTCTCGCGCTTGATTGATGAGGCGGCAGCCTCACGACAACCCATTTACATCAAGAGCAAGAGACACAACGCCATCCTGCTTTCGGAAGAAGCGTGGACATCAATGCAAGAGACCCTCTATTTGCTCTCGATTCCAGGGATGCGCGAGTCGATTCGCGCAGGGCTCGCGACTCCGATGGAAGAATGCGAGAAGGACCTGGAGTGGTGAGCTGGCGATTGGTGTATACGAAACAAGCACGGAAAGACGCTCACAAGCTGGCCGCCAGCGGGTTGAAAGCGAAAGCTCAAGAGCTCTTGACTGTCCTTGAAGCCAATCCGTTCCACACCCCGCCAAGCTACGAAAAGCTCGTCGGGGATTTGGCGGGTGCCTACTCGCGCCGGATTAACATCCACCATCGACTTGTCTACGAAGTGTTGGAGCGTGAACGGATTGTGAAAATCCCGCGGATGTGGACTCACTACAGACCATAGCCCTAGTGGGTCAACTCTAGTTAAAGGCCCATTCCCCACATACCCATACAGATTGACATCCCCGCCGTTAAACCCAATCGGGTCCTCACTGATAAACCGCTGCAACGCCGGATGATAATACCGGGCGCGGAGGAAATCGGATCTCGGGAAGATTAGGTGGCGACTCCCCGCTTCACCACCGCCTCTGGCGCACGCACATACACGGGGACTAAACTCTGGAGGTCATCAGCCCCACCAACCTGAAGCCGCTCCCATGCCATGCGCGCGATGATCGCGCCACGCGGATGATGCGTCGTGAATGGCAGAATCTCCGCCAACGCTCCACAAGTATACTGAATCAATTCGCGATATGCCGTCGCGCCATCCCCAACGAAAAGACAGGGTTCCGTAATCTGTCCGAGAAATTGTTGGGGAAGCAACACGTGGTCAGGCAGGAGTCGCACGAGCTGCCCATCGTGAGCACGACGAAAGAGCGCGGCATAGATTTCGCCCTTCCGCGCATCCAGCAGCGGACACACGAGTCCCTCCCCTTCACTGACTGTGCGGGCGAGCGCTTCAAGCGTCGGCACCCCGACCACTTTCTGCCCCATCGCATACGCGAAGCCTTTGACCGTGCCCAACGCGATACGCAACCCCGTAAAGGACCCCGGACCAATGGACACGCCAATGCCTGCGATTTCCGGTAGTGTCACCCCGGCTTGGGTGAGCACTCCGCCAATGAGGGGGAGTAATGTTTCAGTGTGATTCGCCCGTTCGTGGAGCGACTCCTCGGCGAGGACTTCACCGTCACGGGTGATACCAACGCTGGCAATCTGGGTTGCCGTGTCAATGCCGAGGATGAGCATTGGGGAAAGTAGTCAGTAGTCAGTAGTCAGTAGACAAAAGGAAAGCGGCTAGGTGAGACTCCAAACACAAGCCTAGAGTCTCACATCTCATTCCGGCTTATCCCGTCACGATCCGTGCGATGTCGTTGTACATCACAAAGACGATGAGCGTAAGAATCACGAAAAAACCAAAGCGCAGGGCCAGTTCGCGCGCACGGAGGCTGGGCGGACGCCCTAAAATTGCCTCAATGGTGAAAAATAACAGATGCCCACCATCCAGAATGGGAATGGGCAGGAGATTAAAGATCGCGAGATTAACATTGATAATCGCCGCGAACCGCAGCAGGTAATCTAGGCCAAGCTTGGCTTGGCGCCCGGCTTCTTGGAAAATCAGGATCGGTCCACCTAGTTCCTTCGGCGAGGCGTTGCCGGTCACCAACATGACCAGATTCTGACAAATCAACTTCGACCACATCCACGTTTCTTGAAACGCGAGGCTGATCGCGCGCCCCAAGGAGACACTCTCCAGTTGTGAATCCGCGCCAATCCCAATGGCGAATTTTTTCCCGCCGTTCACTGGATCGTCGCGCGATTCCGGCTGCACCGTGAGTTCCACCGTGCTCCCATCCTTGGCCTTCTTCACTACGAAGGGAACCGCTTCTCCCTTGCTTTGCTCAATCTTGTCCGCCATATCTTTCCAGGTTTTCACCGGGACCCCAGCTACACTGAGCACCTCATCTCCTTTTTCCAACCCGGCTTTGGCCGCGGGAAGATTCGGTATCACTCCGCCAATCCGCGGCACATCAAGCGGAACATGAATCCCGAAACTGGCGAACATCACCGTAAAGATGATGACTGCGGAAATCATGTTGAACAGCGCCCCAGCAGACACGATCAAGAATCGTCCAGGCAGCGGCTTGTGGGCAAAGGACTTCGCGATATCCGCCGCTAGCGCATCCTCTCCAACCTCTTCCCCAACCATCTTGACGTAGCCGCCTAACGGCACGGCGCAGATCATGTACTCCGTGTCGCCGACTTTTTTGCCGAAAATCTTGGGACCGAAGCCCAGCGAAAAGCGCTCGACGCCAACGCCGACATACTTCGCGGCCAAGAAGTGACCGAGTTCGTGCACGAACACGATCATCCCAAAGACAAGAACCACTTGGACAATAATCAGTAGTGTTGCGATCTCTATCATACGTGCTTGCTCCCCTCTGACATTGAAGACCTATCGCCACAACGTAGCATAGTAATACAGAAAGGCGGAGGGGAATAACACGCTATCCACGCGATCCAGCACCCCGCCATGCCCAGGGAAAATCCAGCCGGAATCCTTGACATTGAACGCGCGTTTCAGCGCCGACTCACACAGATCACCAATTTGCGCCAGCATGCCAATCCCCAGGGCCAGGCCAAGAATTTCCGGGAATGACCGGTCCGGCAGCAGCCACAACCAACTCCCCAGGGCCGTCAGGATATGTCCCCCGATCGCGCCGATGCTCCCCTCAATGGTCTTGCCTGGACTAATATGCGGAATCAGCTTCCGTTTGCCCCATGTCCGTCCAGCTCCATACGCTGACGAGTCCCCAATCATCACCACCAATAAAATAAAGAAGACCCACGCGATGCCATCAGGCAACCCGCGCACCCACACCAGGTGCGGCAAAAGAAAGCCGACGTACAGCACGCCTAGTAACATCACGCTCAGTCCAGTGAAGCTCCGTTGCGGCTGGAGGTCGCGCAGGCTGAGCGTGAAGACCACGAAAAACCCCGCCAGCAGCACCGCGATCACCGCCTCGGAGGTCGCCACCATCATAGTTCCCGCTACCGCGAGCCCCCACACCGTGCCTACAAAAGATGGCAACACGGAAGTCGGTTGCGTGATGGTGAAGTATTCGTGCAGCCCAACGACGGTCAAACTCAATAGCACGGTCGCGAATAACCACGACGGGGCGCAGCAGATCAGCACAATCAGGATGGGCAGTCCAACGGCGGCGGTGATGAGTCGTAAACGCAGCACAAGAGCCTATGAGCGCGTCGCGCGCGCGAGGTCGGGGGTGATGCCTCGTTGCTCGGTGGTTCGGCCAAAGCGACGCTCGCGACTTTGGTACACTTCGAGAGCCGCCAAGAATTCGGACCGAGTAAAATCTGGCCACAAGGTCTCGGTCACGTACAGCTCCGTATAGGCGGACTGCCATAACAAGAAGTTACTGAGACGAAATTCGCCACTGGTGCGGATCAAGAAATCGGGGTCGGGAATATCGGTGGTCCACAACGCCCGCGCGAAGGTCCGCTCCGTGATCTCCTGGGGGTCGAGCTGGCCATTCCGCACGGCGAGAGCCAGCACCCGCGCGGCCTGGACAATTTCCTCGCGCGCCCCGTAACTCAGAGCCAAGCACACGGTCAGACCCGTATTGTTCTGAGTCACCTGCATGATTTCCTCAAGCGCGGCGCGCACCGGCGCCGGCAAGCGCTGCAAGTCGCCAATGGCGCGGAGACGAATGTTTTTTTCCAGCATCTGTTGGCGTTCGGACCGGAGATAGCGCTGGAGCAGCGCCATCAGCGCGCGCACCTCGGTCACTGGCCGGTGCCAGTTTTCCGTGGAGAAGGCATATAACGTGAGGTAGGAAATGCCGACTTCGCGGCAGGTATCGACCACGGTCTCGACCGCTTTCCGGCCTTGTTTATGGCCTTCGATGCGTCCGAGGCTTTGCCGCCGTGCCCAGCGTCCGTTGCCATCCATGATGATGGCCACATGGGTTGGCATACGGGCGCTTTCAAGGCGACCGGGAATCGGGGTCTGCGGGGAGGATGCGCGCACGAAAAAGTACCGAGAAGCACTGGCGGCTACACCACCATCAGTTCGTCTTCTTTTGCTTTCAGCGCTTTCTCGAGCTTGTCCATGTGCTCGTCCGTCATCTTCTGAATGCGGTCGAGTGTCGCGCGCGAGTCATCTTCGGCGATCTGCTTGTCCTTGAGCTGCTTTTTGACGCGCTCGTTGGCGTCGCGCCGGTGGTTGCGCATGGAGACGCGAAACTCCTCGCCCACTTTCTTCACATGTCGCACCAACTCCTTGCGTCGCTCCTCGGTGAGTTCAGGAATCGGCACGCGGATGATCTTGCCGTCGTTCACCGGGGTCAGGCCGAGATCGGCTTGGTAAATCGCCTTCTCCACCGCGCCCATGATGCTTTTGTCATGGGGTTGCACGACCAAGAGCCGCGCTTCGGGCGCGGAAATCGACGCGAGCTGCTTGAGCGGCGTGCGATTCCCGTAATACTCGACGAACACACCTTCAATCAGCGCGGTCGAGGCGCGGCCCGTCCGCACCGTGGCCAATTCGTGGCGCAGCCCGTCAAGCGACTGCTCCATTTCTTTCTTGACTGCCTCTAACACCTGAGCGCTCATACCATTCCTCCATGCACCAAGGTGCCGACCGGCTCGCCCATCACCGCCCGTCGGATATTGCCTGGCTCTAAGAGACTAAACACCAAAATGGGGAGTTGATTGTCCATACACAGGGAAATCGCGGTGGAGTCCATGACCTTGAGATTTTGTTGCAACACTTCGATGTAGGTGAGGTGTTGATAGCGTTTGGCGTTTTTCACCTTCATCGGGTCGGCATCATAGATACCATCCACCTTGGTGGCCTTGAAAATAATTTCCGCGTTGATTTCCATCGCCCGTAAACTCGCGGCGGTGTCGGTCGTGAAATACGGATTGCCGGTGCCCGCCGCGAAAATGACAACGCGCCCCTTTTCCAGATGACGGGTCGCGCGCCGGCGGATATAGGGTTCCGCGACTTGCGCGATAGCGAGCGCCGACATCACGCGCGTCGGCAGGTTGATTTTCTCCAGGGCTTCTTGCATCGCGAGGCTGTTGATCACCGTCGCCAGCATGCCCATGTAATCCGCCGTGGCGCGATTCATGCCCTCGGCGCTGGCGGCCACGCCACGGAAGATGTTGCCACCACCGACCACCACGGCGACTTCGCAACCAAGGTCCTGGATTTCCTTGATCTCATGCGCTACGCGCATAAGCATCGGCGGGTCGATGCCATAGCCAGCATCCGCAGCCAATGCCTCCCCACCGATTTTCAGTAATACCCGTCGGTAACGGGGAGGCGTCGTGGTCATTCTGCGTGTCCCGTCGCTTCCGACCCTTCGCCCTCACCGATCTGAAACCGGGCAAAGCGTCGAATCACCACGTTCTCGCCGGTGCGCGCCACGACCTCTTTCAGGAGTTGCTCAATGGTCTTGGCGGGCTCGCGGATAAACGGTTGTTCCATCAAGCACACGTCACTGAAGAATTTTTCCAGCTTGCCATCAATGATCCGCTCAATCACCGCCGCGGGTTTCCCGGACTGCTCGGTCTGCACGCGGTAGATTTCCCGTTCTCGTGTCCGCTCTTCGTCGGGCACTTCATCACGCCGAACATAGCGAGGATTGGTGGCCGCGATTTGCAGCGACACCTCTTTCACCAATTTTTGGAAATCCTCGGTGCGCGCGACAAAGTCAGTCTCGCAATTGATCTCAATCAGGACGCCAATCTTGCCGCCCCCGTGAATATACGAGCCGACCACGCCCTGCGCCGCGACGCGCCCGGCTCGTTTCGCCGCCGCCGCTAAGCCTTTCTCACGGAGAAAGGTGATGGCCTTCTCGACATCACCGCTACTCTCCTTGAGCGCCTTTTGACAATCGACCACACCAGCCCCGGTCCGTTCGCGCAATTCCTTTATCTGGGCCAGGGATGCGCCTTTCTCGCTCATGCCGCACCTCCTTCCATGGCAACGATATCCTGGGTCGTGGCGATCGTCGGTTCCGCCAGCGGAGCAGCCTTGCCCTCGCCTTGTTGGCGTTCGTCGTACACGCCCTTCCCTTCAATCACCGCTTCCGCGATCACGTTGGTGAACAGCCGAATCGCGCGAATCGCGTCGTCGTTGCCCGCGACTTTGTAGGAAATGACGTCAGGATCACAGTTTGTGTCAATCGGCGCGATCACGGGAATGCCCAGCTTGTTGGCCTCTTGGACCGCGATCTCTTCTTTTTTGGTGTCGATGATAAAGAGCGCGTCGGGCAACTTGCGCATGTGCTTGATCCCGCCCAGCGCCAGCATCAGTTTGTCCCGTTCGCGGCTCATGCCGAGGATTTCGCGCTTGGTCAACGCCGACGCGACCGCCGGCGTATCCAGCATTTCCTCGATTTTCTTCAGCCGTTCAATCGACTTGCGAATCGTCTGGAAGTTGGTCAGCATGCCACCGGGCCAGCGGTTGTTGACGAAATACATGCCGCAACGCTCGGCTTCCTCGCGAACCACTTCTTGCGCTTGCTTCTTGGTGCCCACAAAGAGGAGTTGTCCACCTTGCGCCGCGAGGTCCCGCACGAAACTGCACACGTCGCGCAACATCCCCACCGTCTGTTGCAGGTCAATAATGTGGATCCCGTTGCGAGCCCCAAAGATGTAGGGCTTCATTTTCGGGTCCCACCGGCTTGTCTGATGTCCGAAATGGACCCCAGCTTCAAGGAGTTGCTTGATCGTAACTTCGACCATGAATTCTGCCTTTCTCTTAAATCTGCGGCGTTATAACGCGCGGCATCGTCACGCGCGGCATCGTAACGCGATGCGGAGTGATTTGGCGAGGTTTGTAGCAAAAGGGGGTGGCCTTTGCAACGCACGACCCACGCCTACTGGTTCATCGACTCAAGAAATTCCTGATTGTTTTTCGTGCCGTGCATCTTGTCGAGCAGAAACTCCATCGCCTCGACCGTATTCAACTGCGACAAGAGTTTGCGCAGAATCCACACACGGTTCAAGATTTCACGGGGCATCAACAGCTCTTCCTTCCGAGTCCCGGAACGGTTGATGTCGAGCGCGGGAAACATCCGTTTATCCATCAAGCGGCGGTCGAGATGGATTTCCATATTGCCGGTGCCCTTGAACTCCTCGAAGATCACCTCATCCATGCGGCTGCCGGTATCAATCAACGCCGTGCCGATAATCGTCAAGCTGCCACCATCCTCGATATTACGCGCCGCGCCAAAGAACTTCTTCGGTCCGCGCAACGCGTTGGCATCAACACCACCAGAAAGCAGCTTCCCACTCGGCGGGACCACGGCATTATAGGCACGCGCCAACCGCGTGATGCTATCGAGCAGGATCACCACGTCACGGCCATGCTCGACCAGCCGTTTGGCCTTCTCGATCACCATTTCCGCGACCTGCACGTGACGGGTGGCGGGCTCATCAAACGTGGAACTGACCACTTCCGCGCGCACCGAGCGCTGCATGTCGGTCACTTCTTCGGGCCGCTCATCAATCAACAGAACAATCAGAATGACTTCTTTCTGATTTTGGGCGATCCCATGCGCCAGATTTTGCAGCATCATGGTTTTCCCGGTCCGCGGCGCGGCGACAATCAAGCCGCGTTGGCCTTTACCAATCGGCGTCAGCAGATCAATGATCCGCGAGGTGTACTCCTCCGGGTTGTGTTCGAGGCGGAGTTGCTCTTGGGGATAGAGGGGCGTGAGGTTATCGAACAGAATCTTTTCGCGCGCGCGTTCGGGCTCTTCATAGTTGATCGCTTCGACCTTGAGCAGCGCGAAGTAGCGTTCGCCTTCTTTTGGTGGGCGAATCTGCCCAGCGACGACATCGCCAGTACGGAGATTAAATCGTCGAATCTGACTGGGAGAGACGTAGATGTCGTCGGGACCGGGGAGGTAATTGTAATCAGGAGAGCGTAAGAAGCCGAACCCATCGGAGAGAATTTCGAGCACCCCTTCGCCATAGATGAAGCCGCTGCGTTCGGCTTGGGCTTGCAGGATAGCGAAGATCAAGTCTTGCTTGCGCAGACTTGAGGCCCCTTCCACATTAAAATCACGCGCGATTTGCGCCAGTTCACCAATCTTCTTCTCTTTCAAGGTTTTGAGATTGAGTCCGTCTTCTTCTTCGGCGACATCAACCCGGACTTCCCGGACTTCCCGAACTTCGCGGGGTTCTGTGCTCTCTTGCTTTACGGACGTTCGACCCATGACGATGGTTCCTCCCTTTTCTCAATGCACGTGAAATTCAGACGCTTGAGAGCTCGCTCCGCCACTTACTCCGAAAGACCTTGCCGTTGGGTGGCTCACGTCGATGACGTGGGCTGGGAATCACACGAAAGCGTGAGGCGTTCAATGTGATGAGGGGGCAGGAAGACAGGTGGTGAGAGATTTTGTTAGTCGCCCTACGAGACTACGTCAGACCATACTGAATCTTGAATTGACTGTCAATGGAAAAATGGGAGGGGCGTATCAGCGGACGCCCCTCCGTGTTCTTCAACCACGAAAGGCAACGTGGCGAACACCCGCCGCAAGTCTTCGGGATATGGAGCCCAGAGGGTCACAGGCTGTTGCGTGGTTGGGTGACAAAAGCGAATGGCGCGCGCATGTAACGCTTGACGTGGAAAGTCTCGCAGTGCCGCGGGAAGGTCACTGAATCGTCCGACGCTGCCATAGACCAGATCACCAACGATGGGATGTCCAAGGGCGGCAAGATGCACGCGAATCTGATGCGTACGGCCGGTCTCAGGAAACATACGAACCAAGGAAACGCCCGCCGCTTCGCCAACGACCTGATAACGACTGACCGCGGTACGACTCCGATGCGCATGCACGGACATTTTTTTCCGATCACTCGGATGCCGTCCAATCGGGAGATGAATTTCGCCACGCGGTTGCGCCAAGCGTCCGACGACAAGCGCGACATACAGCTTGTGAACTTGGCGTTCCTTGAACTGCGAAGACAACCGTTCCTGCGTGGTTGGGTCTTTGGCGACGAGGAGCACCCCGGACGTATCTTTATCAAGGCGATGAATGATGCCAGGGCGCAAATTATCCGCCGCGCCGTCTTGCCAGCCCCAGCGTGCCAGGAGTGCGTTAACAACGGTGCCCTGCCATTGTCCAGGGGCAGGATGGACGACCATTCCTGGTGGTTTATTGATCGCAGCCAGGAATTCATCTTCGTACAGAATCTCAAGTGGCAGGTCTTCAGGCAACGCCTTCGCCGGAGGCTCATCGAATGGTCGCACTTCGATCTCGTCGCCTAAGCGGAGGAGATAGCCAGCCTTACGTTCTTCTCCGGCGACCCGCACACAAGCGTGCTCAATCAGCATCTTGACATGCGAGCGCGTGGCGGCGGTCAGATGCGCAAGGGCAATATCTAAGCGTTGTCCGGCCAAATCGGAAGTAACAGAAAAGCGTTGGAGGGAGGACATGAGCCCACACAGTACGGTGAGGGCAGGTCGAGGGCAAGTCTCAGGCAAGTCTTAGGCAAGTTCCGAACTCAGTCCTGAGTCCTCATACTTTTGACTTTTGCCTTTTGCGCTTTGACTTTTGACTTCTCCTAGACCGTAACCGCCGCACCATCGAACCTGGTAAGCCGAAACCCGGAAAAGTGCTCAGGGTAGGTAGTCCGGAGCTGAGAAAGCACCTGCATCGCCACGGCTTCCCCGAGTTTCAGCCCTTCGATGCCATCCGAGCGGTAATGCACGCCCGCCACATCCCGCCCTAGCGAGATGTTGGATGCCAACTTGTTGAGTTCTCCCCCAACGGTCAGTGCTGCTCCTCTGTACGGTACAAGTGAGAGCCCATCAGGACTCACCATGACCGGCGCAGGCATCTCCTGGGTTTCCTTGAAAAACGCTTTGAGCACCGTGGCGCACGCGCCAGCGATAGCGGCATGGCCCGCAGGATAGGCAGGATGCGTGGGACACCCTTCGGGGTAGGCCATCGGCAACAGATACGAGCGCGTCGTGCGTGCGACTTCCTCCAACACCGTCGCCTTGAGCAGGTCGGCATGCAACGGATACTCCGCCACGTGGGTGAGCTGATTATGGACCCGTCCGCCAAAGGCTTCCGGGCGCAGCCGCCGATGCACGAGCCACTTGTGATACCAACTGGCTTTCAGCGCAGGGCTGGCCACCCGCGCCACGCAATCCAGGGCATCGGGTGGACCAAACGTCACAAAGCCCCCCTGCGTGAGCGACTTCTTATACGGATAATCTCCTTTCAAAGGTGCGCCGATGGACAACAGAATCAGACAAGCGTTGAGAAAGGCTTGATAGGGATAATCACGGTGGACGTATTCGGCCAAGTCACGGCCAGTGCGCAAGTAGCGTGGAGTGGGATCAAGACGGGTGACGCGTGCTGGAGGAAAACCCCGCTGGACATTGAGCCATTCGGGATAGGTGCGCAGGTAGTCCTCGTAGGCCACCGGCACGCGATTGCGTTGCGCGAGAGTCATGGAACCATGCTGCACATCCAACCACAGGAACTGCGAGAGATAGGGGCCGACGAGATCGCCGGGAGTCGGCCCACGAAACAGGGTAGCCGGAGTAACAACACTCTGCACTTTCGGACCGCGAAAGTCCGCGAGCCGCGACATCTCGGTAGCAGCTTTTGCCGTCATGGCGTGCGTACCGTACTCGACAAAAGGGACATCACGGGTTAGCGCGTGCCAGTAGAGTTCGACCATTTCACCGGCGGTTTCGGTACTGGCAAAGGTTGGCGGGACACTCAGCGCTAATCCATGCAGATTCAACCCCTCGACGGTCGAGGCGTAAGCGGCTTGGGGATTGGCAAACTTGACCCGCCCCCCCAACGGGACGGCCTCAAAGTCCGTATGTCGCCCGGTGGCTAAGGCTTTGCGAAACGCGGTGTACGCGGGCAGCTCGACCTCGCCCCGCTCGTTATGCGGCAGCCCTTTGGTGTAGCTGGCGATCTTGCTGGGGTAGGTGTCTTCATCGCCATTGGTGAGCAGCGATGGTCTTCGCTTCGGGGTGCGTGTTGGCGCGGCCGTGGCAGTGGCGGGACGACTCACCGCTCCCACGGTCAGCGAGAGTGCCGTCAGATCGCGGATCTGATTGAGGAAATTGCGCGGCGATGTCGCCAGGAATAGCCTCTGAACCCAACTCATGCGCGACCGAATCAACCTCGCCTTCGCATCCCTT
>JANMSE010000664.1:0-20913 GCA_031389045.1 Deltaproteobacteria bacterium
GAAGTGCAACGGACCACCGTCTTCACCACCCATACCCCAGTTCCCGCCGGTCATGATGCCTTTCCTTTTCATCTGGTGGAAAAATATCTGCATCCCTATTGGTACCAACTGGGCATTGATCGCGAACGTTTTCTCGCGTTCGGCGCGCACCGTGAATCCTGGGGCGAGGTCTTCCACATGACCGTCTTGGCCCTCCAGCTCACCGGCCATTGCAATGGAGTGAGCAAAACCCACGGTGAGGTCTCACGCCGTATGTGGCACCATTTGTGGCCAGAACGGTCCCTCGACCAAGTTCCCATCTCGTCGATCACCAACGGCGTGCATACCCCGACGTGGCTCGACCCGGATCTCCATCGGCTGTACGACCGCTATCTCGGACTCGATTGGCAAAAGCAGCACGATAATCCGGCGATCTGGTTAAAGATTCACGATATTCCCGATCAAGAATTGTGGTGGGTACGCTTGCGGCTCAAATATCAACTCATGCACTTCATTCGGGAACGCGCGCGACGATTGTGGCGCGCGGAACACCGCGATCCCGTGCAGGTCCTGGCCAGCGGGGCCTTACTCGATCCTGAAGCGTTGACCATCGGCTTCGCGCGCCGTTTCGCCACCTATAAACGCGCTACCCTGCTCTTACAAAACTTGGCTCGCCTGCAAACGATCCTGCAAGACCGTTGGAAACCGGTGCAAGTGGTGTTCGCCGGGAAAGCCCACCCGGCGGATGAGCCAGGCAAGCACCTCATCCATCAAGTGTACACGTTAGCCAAGGAGTACGGACTCGGCGGGCAAATCGTCTTTGTCGAGGACTACGATATTCGGGTCGCGAAATTCTTGGTGCGTGGTGTTGACGTGTGGCTCAACAATCCCATTCCACCATTGGAGGCCAGTGGCACCAGCGGGCAGAAGGCCGCGCTCAACGGCGTGCCGAATCTAAGTATCTCTGATGGATGGTGGTGGGAAGGATACAACGGGGAGAACGGGTGGACGATTGGCCCAACCAACCCGTTGGCGGAGATTGAGAATCGCGATGTCCATGACGCGGACCTGCTCTATAACCTGCTTGAAACGGAGATCGTGCCGCTGTTCTATCAACGTGATACGGACAATGTCCCGCGTGGCTGGATGCGTGTGGTCAAATCCTCCATTGCGTCCATCGCGCCACTCTTCTCGGCGCGGCGCATGGTCAAGGAATATATTGAACGGTTCTACGTGCCCGCCGCGGGCAGGACGACGACGGAGAATTGAGAATTCAGAACTGATGACTGCCAACCGCTTGCTTACTTCTTCTTGAACAACGCCTCAAGCCGCGCCCGCGCCGAGGGCGCGGCGGTGTCAGGCACGGACGCCGCCTGTCCGTGGCGTTCCGCGAAGGCAAAGAAGTCGCAAAAGTTCCCGGCTTCTTTATCCAGGACGGTGTCGCTTTGTGGTTCGCGGCACGCATTGGCATAATGCGGATCGTAGAACGTGCAGTTCCGACAACAACGCAGGTCTACGCCGCACCCGGAACACGTATCTCGTCGCCCGACCCGATCCTTGATGAGAATTTCCCGCTGACACTGATAACAGATTTTCATCGTCCCACTCCTGATTGCTGATTCTCCTCCGAATCGCGAGTTTCGCGTTCTTGTCTTCTTCATTCATGCCGCGTTTGCTCCCACGTCCCCATGACCCATAGCCATTCCCACTCTTCGGTTCAACGGTGTTGTCCATCCGAGAGAGGCGTCCTAGCCTTGCATCGTCAAGGGTATCCGAGATAAGAGAGCGACAGAAGGAGGAACAGCCACATGCCAGCAGCACATTTTTTCGCAAACGATCTCAGGGAAGTTGGTCTCGACGCACCGAAAGTTCAGGCGTTGTTCGAGCGTGCGGAGCGTGACGTGCGCGAGGGCTTGATCCCCGCCTGTCAAGTCGCCATCGCCCGTAATGGGAAACTCGGAGCGATGCAAACGTTCGGACGCGCCGTGCAAGGAGGTGTCGAGAAACCCGCTACCAATGACACTTTGTTCGTGATGATGTCGGCTACCAAAGCGATCACCGCATCCGCCTCCTGGCTCTTGATGCAGGAAGGGAAACTGCGCCCGGAAGATCGCGTGACGCAATACATTCCGGAGTATGGCACCAACGGCAAGGAAAACACGACGATTGAACAGTTACTGATTCACACGTCAGCGATCCCTTATGCGCCTCACTGGCAAAAGGAGTGGGCGGACCGCGCGCGACGCATGCAACGGCTGGCCCAATGGCGGGCGGACCACACGCCTGGGGAGAAGTTCGTCTATCATATCTCCGCGAACTTCTGGCCGATCGCCGAGATCATCGAACAGAGCAGTGGGCAAACGTTCAGTGATTTTGTCCGCACTCGCATCGCGGAGCCCTTGGGGGTGCCAGACTTGAGAGTCGGCATTCCCGCGGCGCTCAACAATCGCGTCGCGGACATCCAATTCGTGGGAGAACCCATGAGCGCCGAGGAATACCAGAAGATGGGCATAAAGCCCCCACGCGCGGGTTTTACCGCCATTAGTGACGATGGCGTCTTGGAACTCAACGAACCCGTGACTCGGCAGGCGGGCGCACCTTCCGCCGGTGGAATCACCACCGCCGGTGACATCGCGCTCTTTTATCAAGCGTTGCTCAATGATGGTCGTTCTTCCACCGGCGCGCAAATCTGGAAGCTGGAAATGCTGCGCGAGGCGCGCCGGATTCGCACCGGGAAGATGACCGATCCTTTCCAAGGGTATCTGGTGAATCGCGCCTTGGGGATTGTCATTGCTGGAGATGATGGCAAGGCGAACATGCGGAGCTTCGGGCGGACGAATTCGCCGGAGTCTTTCGGGCATCCTGGCTTTGGTGGGCAAGCGGGATGGGCCGACCCAGCCACTGGTATTTCGTTCAGCTACCTCACGAATGGGTTTGATCGGAACGATCTGCGCGAAGGCCGACGGCGGGTGGCGCTCTCCAGCCTTGCCGCCTCCTGTGCGGCATAACCAATAACCAACACACCTTTCGTAACAGGTGAGGGGGGCTCCACGGGCGTAGCTGATGCCAGTCAGCTACGCCCTTTCCCCTAGTGCCGTGAGGATTTTTTATCGAGTACCTCACTGTGGATGTCGCGTGTCAACTCAAGAGCACGGACCGTGATTGCCTGCATGTCGATAAGCATGCGCGCTATCGACTGCTGCCCTTTCTGCATCTCCTTTAGTCCTTCCCGCGCAATTTTTAGATCTTCCTGCATTGCCTTCTGCCCTTCCTGTAGCGTCGTCAGTGCCTTTAGGGTTGCCCGGCTTTGCCGCTCTCCTCGTTCGTCAGCACGCTTGAGATATTCAAGCATCCGCGCTTGCCCTTCCGTAATCACTTGGATGAGTTCTCGGCTGACCGATGTTGCCATGGGTTCTCCTTTCTCCCAATTTCATTCGACCGTAAGGCAAATATACCAACAGGGAAAGAGAAGCCACGGTAGTAGGGAAATTTTTTCAAGGAGCATCCTTATCCTCCGCCGCGAGCTTCTTGTTTTCCCTCTCCTTCGGTTGCATCAGCTCGTGATGCCGGATAGATAGAAGCGACGATTTTCTAACCACAAAGAGGAGCAGATCAATGAAATTTTATAACTCACTCGGCCCAAACCCCCGCTGTGTCCGTATGTTCATGGCGGAAAAGGGCATTACCCTCCCGGCAGTCGAGGTGAATCTCCTGAAGGCGGAGAATCGGAAACCACCTTACACCGATAAGAATCCCGGTGGTCAGGTGCCCGCGCTCGAACTCGACAACGGCAGCTTGCTCGCCGAGACGGTCGCCATTTGTGAATACCTGGAAGAGAAGCATCCCACACCCGCGCTGGTCGGCACCACGGCGGAAGAACGGGCGGAAACCCGCATGTGGCAGCGTCGCATTGAACTCAACATCACCGAACATCTGTATAACGGGTTCCGCTACTCCGAAGGCTTGCCGCTCTTCAAGGATCGGATGCACTGCTTCCCAGAAGCGGCGGCGGGGCTCAAAACTCTCGTCCAAGAGAAACTGGCCTGGTTGGAGGGCCTGATGGAAGGGAAACAGTTCATCGCGGGCAATCGCTTCACGCTCGTGGATATGATTCTCTTCTCCGCTCTCGATTTCGGCGTGGGGGTCGGACAGACGATCAATCCCGACTTAAAGAACATGACGGCATGGTTTGCCCGTGTGAACAGTCGGCCCAGCGCCGCCGCGAGTTTGTATCCCGATAAGTCGTCGGGCATGCGCGGCGTGTAGCCTGAAAATAGAATCGGGGAATCGGAGACGCGGAGACAGGGAGACGCGGAGAATCGGAGACGCGGAGACGGAAAATTTTTCCTCTCCCCGATTCCCTGTTTCGTTCTTCTTGAATTCCCCGTTTCTCCGATTCCTTCTTCCAGTGGAGGCCACGAAATGTTCACCCAAATCATTCACACCACCTGCACGATGGATTGTCCTGACACCTGTGGCCTGGAAGTGACGGTCACCGATGGCGCGATTCAACGGATTCAGGGGACGCTCGATCACCCCACCACTAATGGATTCATCTGCGATAAAGTGTCCCGCTTCGCCCGTCGGGTCTATCACGAAGACCGCCTCCACTTCCCGATGCGTCGAGTAGGCCGCAAAGGCGAAGGACAGTTTGCCCGCATCTCGTGGGATGAAGCGATCAACGAAATCACCTCGCGGTTCAAGAGCATTAGCCAGCAGTGGGGGAGTGAAGCGATTTTGCCTTACCACTACGGCGGCTCGAACGGGTTCCTCGGCGACGAGTTCATGGACCATTTGTATTTCGCCACATTGGGCGCGTCCCGCATGGCCAAGACGTTGTGCGCCGCTCCTTCCACCGCCGTCTCACGGGATATGTATGGTCGTATGCCGGGAGTGGCGTTCGAGGATTATGTCCACGCCAAGTGCATTCTCGTCTGGGGCGCGAATCCCAAAGCCTCCAACATCCATTTGGTCCCTTTTCTCCGTCAGGCCAAGAAGAACGGCGCGTTTATCGCGTCCATCAACCCCGTGCAAGTCTTCTCTTCGCAAGAGGTTGATCTCCACCTCCCGGTGTTTCCAGGGACGGACCTGCTGATCGCCCTAGCCATGATTCGTTTATGGAAAGAGGCGGAACGGTTTGCTCCGCGCTTTCTTCAAGAACATGCTGATGGACTGGAGCCCTTGTTGGCGCAGGCGAACCAATGGACGGTTGAACGCGCGGCCCAGGAAGCACGGGTCGATCCCCAGGCGATTCGCACGTTGGCACGGGTGTACGCGGATGCGAGCCCCGCACTGATCCGCTCTGGCTGGGGCATCGAACGGAACCGCAATGGTGGGCAGGCTCTAGCCGCGATCCTGGCGATGCCCGCGTTGCTCGGCAAGTTTGGCGTGCGTGGTGGGGGCTACACCATGAGTAATAGCGGCGCCGCCCAGTTGGATACCAGCAAAGTGTTTGGCCCGCTCTCCTGGCAGACGCGGATCATCAACCAAACTCAACTCGGCGCGGTGCTCACCGAAGACATGAGTCCTCCGATCAAAGGGCTGTTTGTCTACAACTGTAACGCGGCGGTGACGGTGCCCGATCAAAACGCGGTGCTGCGTGGCCTCGCGCGTGAGGATTTGTTCACCGTGGTGTCGGAACAAGTGATGACCGATACCGCCAAGTACGCCGATATTGTCTTGCCCGCCGTGACATTCCTGGAGCAGCGGGAGATCAAGCGCGCCTACGGCAGTTATATCGTTGGTGGCGTGCAACCGGTCATCGCGCCCGTCGGCGAGTCCAAGCCCAATGAAGAAGTATTCGCGCTCCTCGGTCGCGCGATGGGCTGGCAACACGAGGCGTTCTTGTGGGATACCGACACCTGCATGCAAAAAGTGGCGCGCACATTAAAGCTCGACCGCCAAGCCGCCGATTTATCTACCTGGAGAGCGGGCAAAGGACAGTGCTATGATTTTCCCGGACCAACACCGACACAATTCGACACGGTGAGGCCATGCACCGCCGATGGGAAAATTCACTTGACCCCACCCGCGTTGGGCAAGACGCCTTTTCGTTATCAGCGGGAACAGAGCGAACAGTTCCCGTTGGCGCTGATTAGCCCCAGCAACTCAAAAATGATCACGAGCACTTTGGGCGAGTTCAACTATCCAGAGCTGTGGCTGGCGATTCACCCACAGGATGCCAGCGCCCGGCACATCAGCACTGGCGACACGGTGCGCATCTTTAATGGCCTTGGGGAAGTCGTTTGCCGGGCCAAGGTGGACAAGGGGATGCGCCCAGGCGTGGTGGCGATGCCGAAAGGAGCCTGGCGGAAATCGTCACGCAATGGGCTGACCTCCACCGCGTTATGCCCATCGCACGTGAACGAGGTTGGGGGCGGGGCCTGTTTCAATGACGCACGGGTCGAAGTGGAGAAGCAGGGCTCAGCACTTGAGGACAGAGCAAGAGACGCAGAATGAGCAGTAGGTCAAACCGACAATCCGCAATCCGCAATCCGCAATCCGCAATCCGCAATTCAGACGAGGGTCTGACACTTTTGCGTCAACTCACGTGGCGTAGCCGTTTGCACGGGGTGTGGCTGCGGTTCCGCTTGTATCTCACCGGCGTATACTACAGCGCGAAGCTGTTACGGCTGGCGCACAACAATATCCGTGTTCTTCAGCATTTCCGCCGCTGTCGGGAAGTCGAACAGCTCCAGCCTGAACGCGCTTCTCGCTTCTGGCATCTCAGTTTTTACACGGAGACGTTCCGCCACTGCCTGCGACTTTTTTCTCCGCTTCAGGCCGCGGTGCCAACAACCGAGCCCACGCGCGATCATCCCTCGCGACGATTGAAAAAAAGAAGGAATGCGAAAAAAGCCACCCGCCAACCCGTGGCCGCTTGTCAACGTCAGTCCCCACGACAAACCCCGCGACTGACCACGACGACCGCGCTCTCGGAAGATTTACTCTTCCCGCCGGGACCCGCGCTCGCCGCACTCGCCGATCTCGCCGAACATGCCGCGGCACAGCCACCGCGTGAACGCTGGAAGGTGCGCCTCACGCTCTACTCATGGCTGTTGGCGCTGTGGGCGCTACCCTCTACTTGTGTCGCGCGCTGCCGAGCTTTATTACGAATGAAGGGCCATAAAGCCCAACGACGACAATTCTATCAGGACGCCCAACTGACGCTCTTACAAGGACAACAACGAATCGCCATCTCGACGCAAACGGCGTTGTTTCTCTCGCTGGCGAACACGATTGATCTCAAAGCCGCGCGCGAGCTGGCCGCCACCGGGCAGCTCGTCGGGAAACATCGTCACCAGAGAACCATGACCGCGGAGGATACCGCGTGTTTCGACCACTCGTTAAATGCCCTCGACGGGAATCACGAAACCATTCGTGTCGCCGTCCAATAATGGAGACCATGGAATGCCCGAAAAGAACGAACTCTCAGTCCCGACTCGTAACGCGAAGATGCCGGAGGCCCTCGATTCCACCATGCGCATCAATGCCCCGACGCTCGATTCTCTTCCTCAGCTACTGCAAGATGACAAAATTCCCTGGCTGGATAAAAGGCGCGCGACCAAGGAGTTTCTTCGTAAGGAACTGATCCTGCTGAAAGAACGACTAGACCGAGCCGTGAAAGTCGAGCGCGGACGGCTAGAGCTGGCCACCGAGGCGGAACTCGCGCGGCTCAATACCCTCTTCGCCTTCGAGGCCCTGCGCACGCAAGCGACCCTCCAACGACTGTTCCAGACGTTAGGCATGGAAGTCATGGAGAATCTGGAAACATTTATGATCGAGTATGCCAAGCAAACATCGCGGCACAAGAAAGAGATCAAGCAGAGCAAGGAGATCGAAAGCTCGATGAAAAAGCGGCTCCTCGACCGCACCGACAAATCATTCCATCACCTCATCGGCACTATCGAGAACGTGGTCGATAATTTGTTCTCGAAAATTGAAGTGACGCAGCAGTACAACAAGCTGTGAATCGGTAGTCAGCCTACTTCCGCCAAGACTCGTACCGCCACGTTTCTTCCGATGGTCGGGGGCGGAAGAGGTTTGCCGGCTTGCTTCATAAGCGTCAACCACTCCTCAACAATTTGGCACAGCTCGGCATACACCTGGGTCTCCTCCTCGCCGTGACAGCAGGGGCCGATAATCCCAGGACATTGCCCAACAAAACACTGATCCTCGTCCGACCATTCAACGAGCTTCACATACCGTGCACTATCTTTCACGACTTTGACTCCTGGATGTTCTTCCGAACCTCATTTTCTTGGTAGGGTCTGGCGTCATCACCACGGTGCCCCGAAAGCGTGACTCGCATTCCCTTGGCATGCTCAAAATTGCGATGATCCCCTCGGCCCCCGCGATTGGCGAAGCCCGCTCGCTCAAGGTCGAAGATGAGTTCTCTAATTTTTCGCGGTATCAGGATTGGAGTGTAACAGAAATTTTCTTGCAAGTGGCTGAACGTTTCCGTCTATTCCGGAAAGAAGCGATTTCCTGGGCGCGGCAACCCCAGATTCTCGCGTAACGTCGCCCCTTCGTATGCGCGTCGAAAGAGCCCGCGCCGTTGCAATTCCGGCACGACGTGATCGACGAAATCGTCGAGTCCACCCGGTAGATAGGGAAACATGATGTTGAAGCCGTCGCAGGCATCGGTCATCAGCCACTCTTCCATCTGATCGGCGATCATGGTGGGCGTGCCAACAAACGCCAATCCACCATACCCACCAATACGTTGCGCGAGTTGCCGAACCGTAAGGTGCTCGCGTCGCGCGAGCTCCACGGTCCGCTCTCGTCCACTCTTACTCGCATTGGTGTCGGGAATGTCGGGCAATGGGCCATCCGGGTCAAAGCCCGACGCATCATGGCCCAGCGCGATGGAGAGCGACGCAATCGCGCTGTCGTAATGCACAAGACTGTCGAGCCGCGCCCGCTTCTCCAGTGCTTCAGTAGCGGTCTCACCCACCACGACAAACGCGCCAGGCAACACCTTCAGATGGTCACGCGGACGACCAAGCGCTTCCATGCGCCCTTTGACATCGGCGTAAAACGTCCGCGCGCTCGCGATATGGCCACCGGCGGCGAAGATCACTTCCGCCGTCTCCGCGGCGAGTTGGCGACCCGCTTCCGACGCGCCCGCTTGCACGATCACCGGCCACCCCTGAATCGGACGCGCGACATTGAGCGGCCCACGCACTTTCAAGAACTCGCCGTGGTGATCCAGCACGTGCATTTTGTCGGGATCAAAATAGACACCGGCTTCCACGTCGCGAGTAAAGGCGTCTTCCGCCCAGCTATCCCACAGGCCGGTGACCACATCAAAAAACTCGCGCGCGCGGCGATAGCGGGTCGCGTGCTCCACATGTTCCTCAAGGCCGAAGTTCATCGCTTCATGCGGATTGCCCGACGTCACCACGTTCCAGCCCGCGCGTCCGCCACTGATGTGATCGAGCGACGCGAATTTGCGGGCGACATGATAGGGCTCGTTATAGGTCGTCGAGGCGGTGGCGATGAGCCCCAGATGTTGCGTGACGACGGCCAGCGCGGGCAGCAGCGTCAACGGATCAAACGAGGCCACCGTCGCGCTGCGCTTGAGCCCCTGGATCGGCATATTCAACACGGCGAGATGATCGGCCATGAAGAACGCGTCAAAGCGCCCGCGCTCCAGGGTCTGCGCTAACCGGACGAGATGTTGGAAATTGCAATTCGCGTCTGGCCAGGCACCAGGATAGCGCCAGGCGGCGGTATGAATACTGACTGGTCGCATGAATGCGCCTAAGCGTAAGGTTCGTGAGTCAGACATGCTCCCTCCTTTGGGGTTGTGGTGCGGGGATCAATCAAGAAATGACTGCGTTGGTTGTAACACTGTCGCCAACGCAACGTAAAGAAGCACGAGTGGGTCAGTCATCGGTCAGCCTTCCCCGGTCTTCCTCTAGCCCGTCCCCGACCAGTGTGCTAATCCCGCGCCAAAGGAGGATTCCTAAGATGCGCGAGAACGGACTCAAAAAGACCCTCAAATCTGGGGGCGTGGTCCTTGGCCCCTTGCTGTGGGACACGCACAGCCGAGGCGTGCTCCACACCTTGGCGCAAGCGGGCATGGACTTCGTGATGATCTGCACGGAACATTCCGCCTATAGCCTGGAAACCGTCGTCAATATCGTTGCCCACGCCCATGCCGCTGGCATCGAGCCAGTCGTGCGCATTCCTGATCTCTCGTATGAGCATGTGACGCGCCTGCTTGATACGGGTTGTCAAAGCCTCATTGTCCCGCATGTCAAAACGGGAGCCGAGGTCCGTCGGTTCATCGAAATGGCGAAGTATCACCCCGAAGGCAAACGTGGCATGGCCATTCTTTCCGGGGCTAACACCAACTATGAGGATGTCGATCCGTTGACGGCGATGGCGCACGCGAATGCGCAGACGTTGCTCGGTGTGATCGTCGAAACCAAAGAGGCGTTGGAGAATGTCGAGGAGATCATCATTCCAGGGATTGATCTCGTGCTGGTTGGCCATCAGGACCTAGCCCAGAATCTGGGCGTTCCTTGGCAATTCGATAATCCGCTGTTGCGTGAAGCGAACGCGAAGGTGAGAGCTTTGTGTCAAAAGCATGGGATCGCGACCGCGGGAGCCGTCAACCGGCCAGAGAACATGCAGTCCGTGGTCGCCAGTGGCGCGCAGTATTTGCTGTATGGCACCGACCTCATCCTCATGCGTCGCGAAGCTCAACGCGCGGCTGAGGCCCTAGCCCCGCTGCGCAAACGTCAGTGAGCTTCCCGCTAAAAGACTCGTAGACGAAAAGACTGGAAGATTGATGCACTACGCGACCGAAAGGAGGACCTTATGAAATTCGGCATTTTTTATGAACTCTCCGTCCCGCGTCCGTGGGATCACGAGGCGGAACGCAAAGTCTACATGAACGCCCTGGAACAAGTGCGGCTCGCCGATGAGCTGGGCTTCGATCAAGTCTGGGCGGTCGAACATCACTTTCTCGAGGAGTATTCGCACTGCGCGGCCCCGGAGCTGTTCCTCACCGCGTGTGCGATGCAAACCAAGGACATTCACGTTGGCCACGGCATCGTGGTCTGCGTCCCGGAATTCAACCACCCCATTCGTATCGCCGAACGCGCCGCCGTGCTCGACATTCTCTCCGGTGGCCGCCTGGAGTTTGGTACTGGTCGGTCCGCCACCTGGACGGAACTGGGGGGATTCCGCGCCAACCCCGATGACACCAAGAAGAGTTGGGACGAGTTCGTGCACTGCATTCCCAAAATGTGGATGCAAGAACGCTTCAGCTATGAAGGCAAATACTTCTCGATGCCCTCGCGCGCGGTACTGCCCAAGCCGTATCAGAAGCCACATCCTCCGATGTGGGTCGCGGTTACCAGCCCCGGCACCGAACTGGACGCCGCTGATCGTGGCATTGGCAGCCTGGGAGTGACCTTCACCTCGTTCGCCGAGCAAGAGTCCAAAGTGAAGGAATATCGCCGCCGCATTCAGAGCTGCAATCCGGTCGGTGGCTTCGTCAACAATCAGGTGAACACCGTCAACTTCTTGTTCTGCCATGAGGATAGCGACACCGGCACCAAAGTCGGCATGCGCATGATCCAGCATTTCAACTATCTGGCCGCGCAACTCGACATGGCCAAGGAAGCCGTGCCCACGAAATCGTATGCGTCGGCGGGCTTGCTCCCGTCCTTACGGCGTCAGGCCAGCAGCCCCGGCGAACAAGCCAAAGCCCCGGAAGGCATCGCGGTCGGCAATCCCGCGCACCTCATTAAAGAGTTGAAAAAGTGGGAAGCGTGTGGCGTGGACCGAGTAAGCTTTATGATGAACGCGGCGGAGATCATTCCGCAGGAGCAGGTATTGGCCAGCCTTCGGCTCTTCGCCAAGGAAGTGATGCCGGCCTTTACGGACTCCCGCCCCCAAGTCGCCGCGGGAGGAGGTCGCTAATGCCTCTCTTTGGCAAACAAGATGTGCAGACGGTCGCGACGCGGGCTCCGTTGATGACGGGCGTTGATAGCGAGCCGTGGGAACTCAAAGGGGTGGAGATTCTCCAATTGAGTTTCGAGGTCGTCGAAGGGCCAGCCGAATATCTGGTGCCTCCGGCGTTCCATCCCAGCATTCCGCCATACGCGGCATTGTCGGTGGCGCGGATCCCCGCGAGTCCGGTTGGGCCGTATATGCTCGCCCAGGTCCGGCTCGTGGTGCGCGCGGGCATTCGGCCACGCGCCTACTTGCTGGGGGCGTACACCGATTCGGAAAAAGCGGCCACGGAGTTGCGCGCGCGCTGGGGCTTCTCGATCAACACGGGGACGGTCACGCTGCACTCGCGGCATGATCGGGTGATTGGTCAGGTGGAACGCAATGGGCAGACGATCTTAAACATGGAGCTAGAAAATCCCGAACTGATTTCTGGCGCGGATGTGACGATTCTTGATGGATTGCATCTCGTGCGGAAAGTCGAGGATGGGAAAGAAGTGCCGCTGATCGTGCAAGTCGATCCTGAGTACGTCTTTCACAGCGCCACCCGTGGGCGTCCTCGGTTACTGGCGTTGCAATCAGACGCCTGGGGAGCGGAGAACCGACTGCGTTGCACCTATCCGATGCACGCGGTTTTCTGTCGTTGTGACACCGACCTCCCGAAACTCCGCTTTGCGATGGACCCGGTCACTCCGGTAACGCAAGGCGGCAGCCGCCGACTCGCGGCGTGACTATGATTGAGTGATCGGGCCATTGAGGCATTGGGTCATTGAGGAACACAATCCAGTAATGCTTCAATGACCCGATCACTCAATGCCTCAATGCCTCAATCCTGTCACGCTTTCCGGGCCACCCACACCTGCTCCCCACCAGCGCGAAACGGCCCCCGCTGAAAATCACCATACAATGCCTCGACTTTGTAGCCACTCAACTCCAGGAGGTATCGCATCTCGTAGCGATGGACGTAGCGTAATGTCAGCGGGCGATACGTGCGAGCAATCATGTCGCCGTCCGCGTCCAGCTCCTCGAAGATGAAATACTGCTCAATGAGTTGTTGTTCAGGGTCGTACTGGGTCGTCGCCCACACCACGATGCGATGGCCGGAGGTTGGGTCGATAAACTCTGAATCCTTTTTCTGCGCGGAGCCCAACGGTCCCAAATGCGCGGCGATGACTTCAAGGTCGGGATCAAAGACATTGAAAATCAGCCGCCCCTCGTCGGTGAGATGTTCGCGAATGCAGGTCAGGGCCTGTCGTTGCGCCTTCGCCGTAAGCAGGTGCAGAAACGCGCGGTACGGAATAATCGCGAGTGGGAAACGCTCCGCAAGATCGAAGTCGCGCATGTCGCCTTCGATGAGTGAGACCCGTCCTTGGACATCGGGGCTGAGTTTCAAGAGTTTCTGGCGGAGCAGCGCCAGCATCGTGGGAGCACGGTCTAGCCCAACGATGCTGGCCCCAGCTTTGGCGATTGGGAGCAAAATGCGCCCAGTCCCGCACCCCAATTCCAACACCGGCGAGCCCGCTTTCTGGGTTTCCTCCACGTAGAATTGCATGTCTCCTTCAAGACCAACGAAGCAATAATCGTAATAATCGGCCTCTGGGCCGGTGTATTCTTTCATGAGTCCGTGCGTGCTTTCACAATCCGCATGTGGGTGATCCGGTCCAGCCGAAAGGTCCGCTCGTCCCGTCGGAGGTGACAATAGGCGCGAAGATACAGCGTGTCGCGATTCGGCACGATGGCGAGGGGATCAACTCGGCGAATACTCACCACTTGTGTCGGTGTCACATAATGAATTTCGAGGCTGAGGTGATTGGTCAGCGCCTCACTGAGCAGGGGAGGAAGTGAGGCTACCTCGTTTCCCACGGGCTGAAGCAAGGTAGCCGCGGGCGTGAGGAAATCGGCGAACGTGGCGCGCTGTGTTCCGATCAGGTCTCGTGACAATGTGGTGAACACCCGCCATGTCACTTCCGCATCCTGGAGCGCGCGATGGCGCTGGGGGTAAGGAATGTGTAAGGCTTCGGCGACTGCCCCCAAGCTATTGCGCGCGAATGTATAGTAGCGGCGCGCAAGGGCAAGCGTATCAATCACGTGTGTCACCGGCAGTGGTGTTCCCAGGCGCTGAAACTCGGCGGCGAGGAAACCAAGGTCGAATGGCGCATTGTGCGCGACGAAGATACCGCCCTCAAGCTGACGGATCACTTCCTCGGCAATGTCTGGAAACGTGGGGGCCGTGGCGAGCATCTCTGGCGTAATGCCATTCACGGCGGCCGCACCGGGCGAGAGCGGACGACCGGGATTCACCAATGACGTGAATGGCGTCGGTTGGCCCTCTCCTTGGACCCGGACAATGGCGACCTCGCACACCCGGTCGCCAAAAGCGGAGGAAAGTCCCGTTGTTTCGACGTCAACAACAGCGAAAGCAACGTCCGACATACCGCCCCCTTAGTGTATGAGTTTCGGCTGCGGCATTGTCAGCACTCCGGGAGACGGCGCGAGGCCGAGTTGAGCGGCTAACTGGGCGAGGGGTTGTACCTGCTGCACGGTCCGCATGAGCACTGTCGTCGGATTCTCTGGATCAATCTCGTCGTCGTCCTCAAGCAATCGTTCGAGGACCAATTGGCGGAAGCTCGTTTTCTGGCGGGGAAAGACCTCAAGCCGGACATCGGCGGTCTCCGCGATTCCCGCCGCCGCTTTTGTCAGTCGTAGCGCGAGAGGGAAACCTCCAAGCTCATCAACCAATCCCAAGGCTTTCGCGTCTTCTCCGGTCCAGATCCGCCCTTTCGCGACTTCAAGGAGCTTGTCCTTGGGCATCTTTCGCCCTTGCGCCGCTTTGGTCGTGAAATCATCATACACGCGATCAAGTTCCTGTTGAAATTGCGTCCACTGTTGCGGGGTGTAGTCATGGGTCGTGCTCCACAGCGTCGCATTGGCGCTGGTATGGACTTCATCCCACGACACGCCGACCTTCTCCCAAAAGCCCCCCATTAACATCTTTCCGGCCAGCACCCCAATCGATCCGGTGATCGTGCCGGGCTGGGCCACGATTTTGTCCGCCGCCATCGCCACGAAATAGCCGCCGGAACCCGCCACGTTTCCCATGGAGACGACCACCGGTTTTCCGGCTTCTTTCGCACGGAGGGTTTCTCGCCAGATCGTATCGGAGGCGATGTACGAACCACCAGGACTATCAACGCGAAAGAGAATCGCCTTGACTTCCTTGTCCTCGACGGCGGCGCGGAAAGCGGCGGTCACGGTATCGGACCCCAACCCCGCGCTGCCAGACATCGGGTCATAGGACCCTTTCCCACGCTGCACGGCTCCTACTCCATAAATCAGCGCGATCGTGTCCCCTTCCTCATACGGACGACCGGCCCGTGCCAGATATTTGGTGAACTTGAGGGGCTTGGCTTCAGTGCCCACCTGTTCTTTTACCTTCGTCGCCACTTCATCTCGATAGGCAAGCCCGTCAACCAATTTTTCCGCGAGCGCCACTTGTCCGGGCAGTGGGCCCCGGTCAGCCAGCTTCCGTACCGTGTCCTCGGAAAGCCCGCGGGCGGTGGCGATTCCTTTGACGATCTGGCCAAACTGGGATTCCATCACTTTTTGTGTAGATTCCCGGTGCGGCTCGGTATATTTCTGCTGGGTGAAGGTGTTCAACGCGCTTTTATATTCCCGGCGGTGATCCATGCGGGGCACGACCCCGAGCTTGTCGAGGGTCCCGCGGATAAAGGGCGTCTCGTACATGAGGCCGGTCAGCCCGACATCACCAGAGGGCTGGAGGTAAATTTCGTCAAACGCGGTCGCGAGATAATACGCGCCAGTGCCAGGGCTCGACTCTCCGAACGCTTCCGCGTGCACGATCGTCGGTTTGCCGGACTCACGAAACGTCAGGACGGCATCACGGATTTCCTGAATCTGCGCGAGTCCGAGCGCATTTCTCCCGACCCGCGCGACCACCGCCACGACCCGCGTATCGCTCGCCGCCATTTCCAGCATGTCCAACACATCGCGAATCGTCGGAGCCTGTGGCGAAAACACGCCTGTCACCGAGTTGTCCGTGGCATACTCCACGAACTCTTGCTCAAAATTGATTTCGACGATCGTTTTCTCTGGAATGCTCTCTCCTTCGGTGGCGCGGTAGAGCATGGAAACACCGACCAAGCTGGCGATCACCATCAGCACCACGGCACCACCAATGACCGCAAGAATCCGCACGATCAATCTTCGCATACACACCACCCTTTCCCCGATACGAGTATTCACGTTGTCGCCCGTACCCTAGCAGAGAGAAGATGGGGAACAAAAGGGAGCATCCCCCAGCGGGGGGGCGCCGAACAAAAAAGAGCGGGGTGCCCTGGTGGGCACCCCGCTCCGACGGGAGATTGGGAGCTATGTGGGGTGGGTCTCGACCTACCCTGCACCTGGATAAGGAAAGGACGAAGCCTGAACCGCCTATTTGCCCTTGCGCAACAGTTCCATCAGCTCAAACCGCCGTGGCGAGAAATCCTGAGAAAGGCTGTGATGCGCGGTAATCATCTGTGAGGCATGCTCCTGGGCGAAGCTGACCCACGTCGCGCCGAGTGGTACCGGCACGTGTGTCCCGTTCGCGCCGGGAACGAAATCCGGATTGGCATGCACCATCAAGGTGAGACGGACGAAGGCGCCTTGCGGGTCGTAACTCAAGACGCATAATGGGGTGTACGTTTGCGCATCAAGATAGAAGATGCGCTTGCTGTAGGGATGCGCGCCTTTGGGCGTCGATTCAAGAACCACGACGCGACGAAGTTCCCACGGGGTCGCCGGATACCAGTTGTTTTTGCCAGCGAAAGTCAGTTGGTCCCCACGGACAAACCCAGGCATTAACATCGTCTGCTCGCCTTTATAGGTCCAGTTGTACTCATGCAAGTAGCCGATAAAGAAGAAAGGCGGTTGTTCTTCAGCAAGCACATCGTATCGCCCACCACCCATGCGGGACATCAGGTTGACGTACCCTTTGCGCGTGCGGCGATTTTGCGGACTGTAGCTGAGATCGTCATAGGGGACGTTCTCATCGTCATACATCGTCGTGATCCGCATGAATCCCTCTTGGTCCGACGGGGCGATGGATTCGAACATCGCCTTGACACGGATGCCACGCGCATGCCATTGCGTATCGTTTGCTTCCTGCCCGACCCGGTCCATGCCATAGCGAACGCGCATGCGTCCGACATTCGACCGGTCGATGGTGCCGGAGTTATTCACGCCCTGCATGGTCCCACGCATTTCCATCGTATTGGGCATGTCGCGATAGCGGAAATTCCATGCCGCTTGTTCCCCCGCGCGTGGGTCATTGGGGTCGATCACCGGAAATGGTCGTCCACCCTGATAATGGTCGATCTTGTAGCCACCATTGAGCGCCACCTTTCGCACATTCGCCGCCGTCGCCGTCACATAAGGTTCGCGGATGGGCATGTCCGTCGTGGCTTGGACGGTCATGGTGAGATCACCGGCTTGCAGCAAGCGCAGGATCTCCACTGGGAGCATCTGCTCAGCCAGTTGCCAGTTCTGTTGCGTGAGCGTCACTCCTGGCGTGATCGGCCCTGGTTGCAACATGCCGGTGGTGGGTAAGGAAAATGTCGCCCGGACCACGTCAGGAATGGTGGTGGGCTCAGCGGTCGCTAGCGAGGTCACGGCAAGGGTGCTCCCCAAGACCATGCCCCATACGAATCCACGGCTCATACGATGCTTCTCCTTGTGTCACCCGGCATTTGCCTGGGCGCACGGTTGTGGTATGACTTCGCAGTACAGTTTTGAGACTGTCCAGATGTCTTGACAGTACAATTTTGAGACTTTCGAGTCAAGTGAGCAATTATGGCATCGACCTTTCAGTCCTCGTCCACACAACGGACGCGTCGTTCACGCAAGCCATCACCCGGACCCGCACTCCCGCGAAGCGGAAAAGACGAGCTCGGCAGCTCTCGCCGGACCGTCATCGAAGAGCATTTGCTGGATGTCGCCGCCAAGCAATTCGCCAGCACCGGCTATCGGCAAACGACACTCGAAGAGATCGCCCGCCATGCCGGTATCGCCAAGGCGTCGATGTATCGCTACTTCGAGAACAAGCAGGAACTCTTGGCCAAAATCTTCGTGAAAGTCGCCACCACGTTCACCACCAGCCTGCAACCAATCTTGGCGACAACGCTGCCCCCGGAAGAGAAGCTGCGCCGGGCCGTGCACCATCTACTCCACACTATTGGTGAGAATGTGTCGTTCTTCACCGTGTTCTACAGTGAGGAAGGCGATCTGCCCCCCAAACTCCGCGCGGAAGTCAGGGAGACCCGCCAACGGCTCGCCGCCAATCTGGAGAGCATCCTGCAAGAGGGAGTGGAACAAGGGAGCTTTCGCGCCCTTGACGCCAAGCTGATCGTCTATGCGATCGTGGGCATGTGCGGGTGGCTTCATAAATGGTACGGCACGGGCGAAGCGCGGTTGGAAGATGTGACCACGGCATTTGTCAGCCTGATTGAACACGGCTGCCTCGCGACTCGTGGCACGGAAGCGCAAGCAGGGCTAACGGATCGCTTGCGACACGTTCAAGACTTGCTCGGCTCCGTCATCGGTCAGGCCGAACGGCTAGAAAAGAACGGACAAACAGCAAAGCGATCCTAAAGCCTTACGAATTGAGCCGGAAGCATTTCGGACGACGCCGAACTGTTTTTTGACGACTCCGAACTTCCACAACTCCGAACTGTTTTTGACGACTCCGAACTTTTTTCCCATGCCCCAACGCACCTTATTCATTCTCTCCGTCGCCGTGTTTGTCACCATGATGGGCAACAGCATGGTGATTCCTTTCCTGCCACTCTACGTGCAACAGTTTGGCGTGAGCGAATTTGGCGCGGGGCTCCTGTTCAGTGTCCATGCCGCCACCCGCACGATCATTCTCCCTTTTATTGGCACCATGTCTGACCGCTGGGAGCGCAAAACCTTTCTCCTTGTTGGCGTGCTCTGCTATACCCTTTCATCGCTCGCCTATATTCCCGCGGGAACTCTGTGGTCCTTTATCTTGATTATGGTCGTGCATGGGATTGCTACCGCCGTGGTGCATCCGATCGCGATGGCGTATGTCGGCGACCTCGCCCCGAAAGGACAGGAAGGACAATATAGCGGCTACATCAACACGGCCATGCTCGGTGGCATCGGCGGCGGCCCGCTGATCGGCGGGGTGCTCCAGGACCTCTTCAGCATGCGGACGAACTTCATTGTCATGGCGCTGCTCAGCATCTGCGCGTTCGTGCTGCTGATGTTTTTTCTTCCGACCGTGCGAACGCAAAAAGGTGGCGTGCGCACGGCCTCGGCCTCGCTGTGGTCGTTGCTAGCGTCTCGGCAGGTCGTGGGGATCGCAGGGTTCCGCTTCGGTTACGCGCTCACCAACGCGCTCACCTGGGTTTTCCTGCCACTGCTGGCCACTCACCTGCTGCCGCTCACCACCACGCAAGTAGGCGTACTGATTGCCGTCAACGTGATTGTCAGCACGCTGCTGCAAGCGCCGTGTGGACGACTCGCGGACCGCATGAATAAAGCGCGGTTGGTCGGGATCGGTGGCCTGCTCAGCGCCATTGCCCTGTGTGGCTTTCCGTGGGCCACGGGATTCTGGCAGTTATTCATGTTCAACCTGCTGGTGGGAGCCGCGTATGGTCTGGCTTTCCCGGCGCATCTGGCGTTGGCGATGGAGAATGCACGCGGCTCTGGCATGGGTGCGATGATGAGCCTTCTGATGTTCGCGCACGGACTCGGCATGATGATTGGTCCAATCCTGTTTGGTGCCATTGCCAGACACTGGAATCTGGGTGGCGCGTTTTGGAGCGGCGGACTGCTGAACATCGCGATCATCGTCCTCTGCTATCCGCTCATGCGCGCGGTCGTAGCCACCCCGGAAAGTGCGCTCATACGCAAGCCAGAATCGGTCGTCACGGATTAGGGGTGGGGGTGGTTGGTGGGACTCCCTCTCCCGGCTGGGAGAGGGTTAGGTGAGGGGGATGAAGAGCGCGCGTCGAGCGCGCCTTCGTCGAGTTAGAAAAACTTCACCACACTGCGCGCCACTTCCCCTTGTTTGAGCAGATCATACGCCTCGTTTACTTGGTCGAGTGAGAACGTGCGCGAGACCAGCTCGTCGATTTTGATCTTCTTCTCAAGATAGAGTTCCACCAGTCGCGGCATGTCGATCCGCGGACGGGTCGAGCCATAGTAGGACCCGATGAGCCGCTTCTCCATCATCGTGAACACATTGGGATTGAGTGACACCCGCGCGCCTTCTGGCGAGACGCCGACAATCGTGCAGGTCCCACGCCGTGCCGTCATCTTGAACGCCAGCTCAATCGTCTTCGCCGTGCTGATGACCTCGAAGCCATAATCGACCCCACGTCCACCGGTCAGTTCCATGACCGCCTTGAACGCGTCGTCCTTGGCGGGGTTCACAAAATGCGTAGCGCCAAAGGTTTTGGCGTAGTCGAGCTTGTTCGGCAGCAAATCAATGGCGATGATCTGCCGGGCTCCGGCCAGCGCCGCGCCCTGAATCACATTGAGTCCGACGCCGCCACAGCCGATCACGGCGACCGTGGTGCCAGGTTGGACCCGCGCGGTGTTAATCGCCGCGCCAACCCCGGTCATCGTGCCACAGCCGACGAAACAGGCGCGATCCAGCGGCATATCGTCACGAATCTTGATCGCGCAGCTTTCGGGGACGACTGTTTCCTCGGCGAAAGAAGCGGTGAACGCAAAGTGAAAAATCTCGGACCCGTTCTTTTGTAGTCGGGTTGTACCATCGAGCAAGGTCCCCATGCTCTTGGGCCGTGTCTCGCATAGATGCGGCGTGCCTTGAGTACAGGAGAAACAGTGACCACACACGGGCGAGAAGGACAAGACGACGTGATCGCCTTCTTTCACGGACGAGACGCCCGGCCCGACTTCCAACACGATGCCCGC